>JBIHZV010000080.1:0-4670 GCA_044240275.1 Ilumatobacteraceae bacterium
GCGCCGCGGTTTGTTGCGCAAAGCCGGATTGCTCACACGTGACTCACGTAAAAAAGAGAGCAAGAAGTACGGTCTCAAGAAGGCGCGCAAGGCGCCACAGTACACAAAGCGTTAATCCGCTTTATTGTTTCGCGACTTTGGTCGCGTGGATCGGAAGTGTGTAGATGCTTCGATTTGGAACAGACGGTGTTCGTGGGGTTGCCCTCACTGAACTGACCGAACAATATGTCGTCGACCTTGGCTATGCCGCGGCCACGGTGCTGTCGCTGAAGCACGTGGTGATTGGGCGCGACACGCGTGAATCTGGCTTGGTTTTGCAATCTGCACTTGCACGAGGCTTCGTCGCAGGTGGGGCAACGGTTGAACTGTTGGGTGTTACACCAACACCAGCTATTGCATTTGCAGCAGCGCAGCGTGGTTGCGCAGGTGCTGCAGTTACCGCATCGCATAACCCGTATGCAGATAACGGAGTCAAGATATTTGGTATTGGCGGCATCAAGCTGACTGATGATCAAGAACGTATGATCGAAACGGCAATGGCCGATAGCGGTAGGCAAAACAATAATGTTCAAAGCAGTATTGAATCTGCTGCAGCAATTACAGACTCGATTGCAGCGATCAATGACTACCGCAGCAGCATCGAGGGCTTAGTGCAAAGCCGAGCATTTGCCGACATTCGGATTGTGGTCGATTGTGCGAACGGCGCAATGAGCGATGTTGCTCCATATGTATTGGCACAGCTTGGCGCAACAGTCATTGCGATTCACTGCGAGCCAAACGGCAAAAACATCAACGCCGAATGTGGCGCAACGTATCCAAAAATAATTGGTGAGGCCGTGCGACTGCATCAAGCAGCAATTGGTTTGGCGTTTGATGGCGACGGTGATCGTGTGATTGGAGTGGATCACGTGGGCAACATTGTCGACGGAGATCACTTGCTTGCTCTCGCCGCAATTGACATGCACGAGCGCAACGTGTTGGACGGCAATGGTGTGGTTGTGACAGTAATGACCAACGCCGGTTTTCATGAAGCAATGGCCAAGCATGGAATTTCTGTAGTGACGACACCAGTTGGTGACCGAAGTGTGTTGATCGCGCTGGACGAAAACAAGTATTCATTGGGTGGCGAACAAAGCGGTCACATCATTTATCGCAAGGATGCAACAACTGGTGACGGTTTGCTTGCTGGTGTGCGCCTCGTAGATCTGGTGCGTCGCAAAAATGTGACCCTGCAGAAACTTGCGCAAGATGCGATGACTTCGTTGCCACAGGTGTTGATCAACGTGCGAGTTGAATCTGTTGCATCAGATCTTGCAACACAATTTGCCCAAGAAATTGCTGCGGCCGAGCGCGACCTCAACGGAGTTGGCCGAGTGTTGTTGCGCGCAAGTGGCACCGAGCCCCTGGTAAGAGTGATGGTCGAGGCTCAGTTTGAAGAAACGGCAAATAGTGTGGCTCAACGCTTGGCAGCCAGTGTGATCAAGCGTCTTGGCGGATCTCGGTAGCCTGTAATACATGTGCGGCATCATTTGCATCGTGTCGCGTCCCTCGGCCCGGCCACTGCCGATAGCAGCCGACTTGCTGGACGCACTCGACAAGGCAATTACAGCTGGCAACATCGGTTCGATTGCCGAATGCGCCACTCATGTAGCGGCTGTCGACACAGCTTTGCGCGGCGAATCAGGAACTGCAGCTTTGGTGGACAACCTGCAACTCGTGGGCGGGCTTGTTTCGCGCCTTGATCAGCTGGAGGCAATTGCGCTTCAGGCAGAGCAAGTGTTGGAGGCTGCGACTGGTTTAAGTACGCAAGAAGTCGAGCGTCGCAGTCTTGAGTCGATTGCACTGCGGGATGCAACGTGGTCACTGCGCAATGATCGTTTGCGCACAGCAAAACTTGTGGGCGAACTAGCTGGCAAAAGCGCAAGCGACAGTGCTCGCAATGCATATTTGTCGATTCAACAATCTTTTTCGGCACTCGACCGTATGGAAGTGCGCGGACGCGACTCTGCTGGCATCAACTTGTTGGTGTGGGGACATGGGCTAGACGCAAGTGACGCTCGAGTTCAGCCACTGCTCAAAGGTCGACTTGACGACAATCTTTTTACGTCGGGTTCGGTGCGCGTTGGTGCGGGTGCGAGGGCTTGGTCATTTGTGTACAAGGCTGCTGCCGAAATTGGCGAACTCGGCGACAACACACGAGCAATGCGCCATGCAGTTACCAATGATGCACTGCTTCGTTTGCTGGTGAGCCAGCCCGGTGCAAGGTTGTCAGTTCTGGGGCACACGAGATGGGCAAGTGTCGGCATTATTTCTGAAGCAAATGCGCATCCAGTCAATAGCGAAGAAATTGATGTAGACGCTGCACTGCCATATTTAGTTTCTGCGCTCAACGGCGATGTCGATAACCATGCCGATATCAAAGTGCGCAACGGTCTCAAAATTGCCGAGCCGATCACCACTGATGCAAAAGTGATTCCGACTGTCGTTGCTCGCAAAAATGCTGCAGGTGCCGACTTGGTGAGCGCATTTAGACAAACAGTTGGCGAGTTTGATGGTTCGGTTGCAATTGCAACAGCCAGTGCCGACGAACCAAACAAGGTGTTGCTTGCGCTTCGTGGCAGTGGACAGGGTCTATATGTCGGCATTGCCGAAGACCGTTTCATTGTTGCAAGCGAGCCGTATGGCGTTGTTGAAGAAACTCTGAGCTATGTGCGCATGGACGGCGAGGCACTGAGCGACGCAAACAATCCGTCTAGCCGCGGCCAAGTCATCGTGCTCGATGGCGACAATGCAGGCACAGTTGATGGCATGTCGATGCTTGCCTACGACGGAACCGACCTGGGTTTGAACGAATCCAATGTTGCAATAGCCGAAGTGACGACACGCGACATCGATCGCGGCGAGCACAAGCATTTTTTGGCAAAAGAAATAGGCGAAGCACCAGCAAGCTTCCGCAAGACATTGCGCGGCAAGATCGGCGAACGGGACGGAAATCTTTTTGCTTCGCTCGATACATCTGTAGTGCCACAGCACGTGATCGATGCATTGGCAGCAGGCAAGATTGCCCGCATTCGTGTCATTGGCCAAGGCACTGCAGCAATTGCTGGACGCAGTTTGGTGCAGCTATTGCGCACACTCGTTGATCATCGAGTGCAAGTAGATGCGTTGCCAGCAACCGAACTCTCTGGTTTTCAGTTGCAACTCGATATGTCGGACACGCTGGTGATTGCAATCAGCCAAAGCGGTACAACCACCGATACCAATCGCACTGTCGATTTGGCTCGTTCGCGCGGAGCATCGGTGTTGGCCATTGTCAACCGTAGGGGCAGCGAATTGGCAGCCAAAGCCGATGGCGTGTTGTACACATCGGATGGTCGTGACGTAGAGATGAGCGTTGCGAGCACCAAGGCGTTTTATTCGCAAGTTTCAGCAGGAGCCTTGCTTGCATGTGCTTTGTCGAGCGCACTTGGGTCGGGGACCGACGCTGCTCGGCATCAATTGCTGACTGCATTGCGCACAGTGCCAGACGCAATGAACCGTGTGCTTGAGATGCGACCACAAATCGCCCAGGCCGCACGCCAGTTTGCACCCGCTCGCCGCTACTGGACAGTTGTTGGTAACGGTTTTAACGCAGTTGCCGCCGAGGAAGTGCGTATCAAGTTGTCAGAGTTGTCGTACAAGTCGATTGCATGCGACATCACTGAAGACAAGAAGCACATTGACTTGTCGTGCGAGCCGATGATCTTTGTTTGTGCTGCAGGATTGTCTGATGGCACCGCTGCCGATGTTGCTAAAGAAATCGCCATCTTCCGCGCACATAAGGCATTGCCGATTGTGGTGGCAACGCAAGGCGAACAGCGCTTTGATGCCGCAGCTGCAGTGATCTCGGTGCCACAAGTAGACCCGAGCGTCGCATTTATTTTGAGCGTGATGGTTGGGCATATTTTTGGTTACGAAGCCGCCCTTGCCATTGACGCCCTCGCACGACCACTGCGGGCGTGTCGCGAAGTAGTGGAGCACGCTGTAGAGCGCGGCGGAATTGGTAGCGAACTCTTGGTCAAAGTTCGCGCAGAGATTGGCATGCCAGCAACCAGATTTTTTGATGCACTCACAACTGGCGACTACGACGGAAACCTCGAGCCATCAACTGCGGTGCGAGTAGTAACGATGTTGCGCGACGTGATGGCAAGCGACCCGCTGCAGTCATTTCAAAACAACACCGGCAAAATCAGTTCCCCTGAAGCATTGCTCGATGACTTGACGGCTTCGCTCACGCGCTCGATTGACGAACTGACTCGACCAGTTGATGCAATCAAGCACCAGGCAAAAACTGTGACTGTTGGTATTTCGCGTAGCGACGAAGGTTTGCTCGACCGAGCACTTGTGCAAGCAGTGCTCAACGCTGGCGTGGCGCGCGACAGGTTGTCATACAAGACGCTCAAGGTCATTGCGGACTTGGATGCCGCAGTTGCAAGCATTGTTGGCTTTACTCGTTACAGCATTGAAGGCGATATCGAGGGCAACTCTGCAACTGTCAGCGTGGTTGACCGCGGTGGAATATCGCGCGAACTGACATCGCGAGTTGATCGCAATAGCAACTTGGTGGGCACCAAGCATCGAGTGGCAAGCGACCGCAATGTATTGGTTGCGCGCGGAAGACGCGACGGCCG
>JBIHZV010000081.1:0-4553 GCA_044240275.1 Ilumatobacteraceae bacterium
AAGAAATCTGCAGTGCGTTGCAAACGACCCCAAGGATCAGTTTTGTAATTGGAATGATTGGCAACACCAGCCATGGCGAGTGGGTGCAATGTTTGAACCATGAGCGAGCGAAGGCCGCCAATGAACATGGATGCATCGGCATGCACGCGACGCACAGGACGATCTTCGTCAAACCATCGTGGTCCGGGTGTGTCCATGAGCTCTTGAGCCCGAGCATCACCGTTTGGACCAATGACGCGAGCACGCAATGCATCACCGAGTGAGTCGCGCACAGTAGTGATCAATTCGGTGACTGCAGGGATTTTGGTGATTCGATTATTGAGCGTTGCCACATATCAATCGTGCCACCAAACAGATCAAACCACACGAATTGGATGCCGAGTAATGTGGGTTCGTGACGACAAACACTGATAGATCAATGCCAAAATGGGTCCCTCGTGCAATTGTGGTTTTTTGGCTCGGCTTTTTAGGCGCACTCGTTGCGCGCGAATTATTTCATCAGTTATCAAGTTTTGTATTGCTGTTGTTGGTCTCGATGTTTTTGGCCCTTGCCATCGAGCCCGGCGTCAATCGGTTGGCACGACGCGGTTGGCGCAGAGGCAGCGGAACAGCTTTGATCTTGTTTGGAGTACTTGCATTCAGCATCTTGTTCATTGGTGCAATCGGCACACTTGTGGGCAGTCAGGTTGCGGACGTGCTCACCAACAGCAAAACATATGTTGATGACACGGTCGATTTTATGAACAGCACGTTTAACACTCATATTGATCCAGCCGAAGTAAACGCTTCAATTGCAAAGCCAGACGGCCCCGTGCAGACGTTTATCAACAATCAACGCGGCAGGGCCATCAGTTTGTCAACAAGTGCTCTTGGCGTTTTATTTCAACTGTTGTCAGTGTCGTTGTTTACGTTTTATCTCGTAGCTGACGGACCCAAAATGCGCCGCGCTATTTGCAGCAGACTGCCTGAAGCAAAACAACGCACCGTATTGAAAACATGGGATTTGGCAATTGAAAAAACTGGTGGATACCTGTATTCACGAGCATTGCTTGCATTGATCTCGGCGTTCTTTCATTGGATTGCATTTCAAGCAATTGGTACACCTGCACCAGTGGCGATGGCGTTGTGGGTTGGCATCGTTTCGCAGTTCTTGCCAGTTGTCGGCACCTACTTGGCAGGTGTGTTGCCGTTGTTGCTGACTTTTCTCGACTCACCGCTTAAAGCTCTGTTTGTAGTTGGGTTCATCTTGGTCTATCAACAACTCGAAAATTATTTGTTTGCACCTCGTATTACAGCGCGCACTCTGCATGTTCATGCAGCTGTTGCATTCGGTGCAGCCATGGTTGGCGGCGCAGTGCTTGGGCCACTTGGCGCAGTAATAGCACTGCCTGCCTCGGCAATGATTCAAGCACTAGCAAGTAGCTGGGGCACTCGTCACGAAGTGATTGACGATGAACTCGTGCGTGTTGTTGAAAAACCTGTACGCGAAAAGCGAGCGCGTAAAAAGAGCTAGGCGCCGATTGGCGTCACACTCGAGATGCCAGATAATGCTTGCAGCTCGGCAATAATCGCCCCTGGAACCTGAGTGGTGGTGGCGATACACATCAATGCACTACCCGCAGTTTCGGTTGTGCCCACATCCATGTTGGCGATGTTGATACCGGCGTTACCAAGCACAGTTGCCACACGACCGATGGCTCCAGGTTGGTCATCATTCTTCACGACCAACATGAACTCTGATGGTGGGATATCGGTGAGATGATCATCGATCATCACGATGCGTGCCTCACGGCGACGCCCGGTGAGCGTTGCAGACAAACTGTGAGTTGATGAACGCAAAGTGATCAGGTTGATGTAGTCCTGATGTGTTGTTGTGCCTGTGGCCACACTGGCGATCGACACATTGAGACTGCGCGCGATGACAGGGGCATTGACAAGGCTGACGCTTTCTTTTGACCAGACGGTGAGCAAGCCCTTGAGCGCACTGATTGAAATAAGACCCGGGTCGTATGCACCGATTTCGCCAGAGGTAGTGATCTCGACATTGGTTGGTGTTTTGTCGGTAAGTGATGCAAATACGCGACCAAGCCGCTCGGCGAGAGGAACAAATGGTTTCAGTGTTTCGTTCGCATCTTCTGCTTCGATGTTGACAGCAAACGGAACAAAGTCACCATTGAGTGCAAGTTGCACCATGTCTGCAACCACTTCGCCTGCTCGGTCTTGGGCTTCGCGTGTGCTTGCGCCAAGGTGAGGTGTAACGACGACGTTGTCGAGTGAAAAAAGTGGCGACTCTGTTGTTGGTTCTTTGACAAACACGTCGAGTGCAGCACCCGCAATGGTGCCGTTGCGGAGTGCTTCGGCCAAATCGGTTTCGTTAGCAATACCGCCGCGGGCAACGTTGATAATTCTTAACGATGGTTTTGCACGACGCAACATTGCTGCATCCAGAATGCCGTTGGTTTCTTTGTTTTTAGGCAAATGGATGGTGAGCACATCAGATTGCTCGACAACCTGTTCGAGGGTGAGCATGTCGACACCAAGTTCGCGCGCGCGATCGGGCGAAACAAATGGGTCGAAGGCAATGAGACGCATGTCGAATGCTCTGGCGCGTTGAGCAACGAGAGTTCCGATACGACCAAGACCAAGAATGCCGAGCGTCTTGCCAGCAAGTTCGATGCCTTCCCACTTGGCGCGCTCCCATCTACCTGCAACAAGCGCGCGGTGGGCCTGCGGCACATTACGAGCAATAGAAAGAATGAGTGCCATGGTGTGTTCGGCGGCTGAAAGCACATTTGACTGCGGGGCATTGACCACCATCACGCCCTGCTGGGTTGCTGCTTCAACATCAATGTTGTCGAGACCAACGCCAGCGCGGGCAACAACCATCAGGTTGCTACCGGCCTTGAGCATCTGGGCATCGACCATGGTGGCTGAACGCACGATCAAAGCGCTTGCACCCGGCAAGATCGCATGCAGTTGTTGTGGGGTTTTGTCGACTTGAATGTCAACTTCAAAACCTGCTGCGCGAAGCCGATCGAGCCCGGTCTCGGCGATGGTTTCGGCAATAACAATGCGTGCTTTGGTCATGAGAGTTGCTCCACGATGTAGTCGATGCTTGATGTAAGAAGCTGTACGTCAGACGGATCGACAGCAGGAAACATAGAAACGCGCAATTGGTTGCGACCGAGTTTTCGGTATGGCTCGGTGTCGACAATGCCATTGTTGCGCAGGACAGTTGCAACTTGTGCGGCATCGACATCGATGAAGTCGATGGTGCCAACGACGGGCGAGCGGTGCTGCGGGTTGCCAACAAATGGCTGAGCGAATGCCCTACTAGCGGCCCAGCCATACAAGATTTCGGCAGATTGTTGCGTGCGCTTTGTGCACCAACTCAGGCCACCGTTGTCGAGCATCCAGCCAAGCTGTTCGTTGAGCATCACAAACGTAGAAATGGATGGCGTGTTATACGTCTGGTTGGCACGAGAGTTTTCGAGCGCAAGTGACAAGTCGAGCGATGGTGGGCACCAACGCTCAGCGCTCTTGATCTTGTTGATGCGCTCGACTGCGCGAGGAGAGCACAATGCAATCCATGTTCCACCTTCGGACGCAAAGCCTTTTTGTGGTGAGAAGTAATAAACATCAACTTCGCTTGGCGACCAGTCAATGCCGCCTGCTGCCGATGTGCCGTCGACAACAACAAGCGCATCGGCTGGTGTGGCGGGACGAGAAAGCTGCATCGATGCACCCGTAGAGGTTTCGTTGTGCGTGAGACAATATGTGTCGATATTGACATCGATATTTGCTGGCTCAATGGTGGGCACTGTGCCAGGTGCGGACTCGATCACCAATGGTTCGCCAAGATGCGGAGCGGCTGTTGCTGCTTGAGCAAACTTGGAAGAGAACTCACCGAAAACAAGGTGTGCACTGCGTTGGTGGATCAAGCCAAATGTTGCGGCATCCCAAAACAAACTGGCTCCACCGTTTCCAATTACAACATCCCAGTCTTGAGGAAGTTGAAACAATTGACGCAATTGATCGATCACTGAGCCAATCAAATTTTTGACTGGCGCTTGGCGATGTGACGTGCCAAGTATGTTGCGCGATGCCCGAACAACCGCATCTATTTGTTCGGCGCGAATCTTGGACGGCCCGCTGCCGAACCGACCGTCGAGCGGCAGAAGCTGTGCAGGGATTTTGATGTCAGTAAGGGCGGGGGCGACCATTCGTTTAGTTTCGCAGGGAAGGTGCGCGGACTTACTGCGATTTACAAAAAGTCAGAAAGATTTAGGAAGATTCAGGAACATTTAGGAACATTCAGGAGTTGGCAGCGAGGACTTCGCCGTCATGCCACGAGTCGCCACTTGCAACCGCATTCGCTGCACGTTGTAAACGAAGTGCGTCAAGTGGCTTGATGATCCAACCATTCGCGCCGCTGCGTCGGGCCAAGTGAACATCGGCCTTTCGGTCGAGCAACATCAATACGGGAACGTTTGGGATGCGATGGTCGCTGTGGTCGAGCCGAAGATCCATCGTGACGGCCATTGCGCCCATTG
>JBIHZV010000082.1:0-4549 GCA_044240275.1 Ilumatobacteraceae bacterium
GGCACCTACGCCTTTGATCGCAGGGCCACTCGCGAGAATGTCTTTGCAATCGATACTCCTCCGCCCACTGTGAGCGGTTCGCTACACATGGGCCATGTGTTCAGTTACACACACACCGACGCTGTCGCCAGGTTTTGGCGCATGCGCGGCAAGTCGGTTTTTTATCCGATGGGTTGGGACGACAACGGACTGCCAACAGAGCGACGCGTACAAAATTATTTTGGCGTGTCATGCGACCCGGGCGTAGCTCATGATCCCAATTTTGTTCCACCGTTTCGTGGCGATGTGCCAAAAGATCACCGCGCAGCCGCAATCTCGCGACCAAACTTCATCGCGTTGTGCGAAGAGCTCACACACCAAGACGAAAAAGTTTTTGAGGACCTATTTCGCCGACTTGGATTGTCGGTCGACTGGTCGTTGCTCTACACCACCATCAGTGATCACGCGCGACGCACAAGTCAAGATGCGTTCTTGCGCAACTTGTCTCGTGGCGAGGCTTACGCGCAAGAAGCACCAACGTTGTGGGACGTCGATTTTGGAACAGCTGTTGCCCAAGCCGAATTAGAAGACCGCGAGCGTCCTGGCGCATTTCACGACATTTCTTTTTCCCATGAGTCGGGTGGAGAAATACTGATTGCAACTACGCGACCAGAACTCATTCCTGCCTGTGTTGCGCTCGTTGCTCACCCAGACGACGACAGATACAAACCGTTTTTTGGCACCATGGTGCGCACACCGTTGTTTGATGTTGCCGTTCCTGTGCTCGCACACGAACTTGCACAGATCGACAAAGGTACGGGCATTGCGATGGTCTGTACGTTCGGCGATCTCACCGACGTTGTGTGGTGGCGCGAACTCAATTTGCCAACACGACCAATTATTGGGCGTGATGGTCGCATCTTGACGCAAGCACCCGACGGCATGACAAGCGCTACTGGTCTCGAGCACTACGCAGCACTTGCAGACAAATCGGTGAAGCAGGCACAGACCGCAATTGTTGAAATGTTGCGCACGAGTGGCGATTTGCGCGGCGAGCCAAAACCGATCACTCACCCAGTCAAGTTCTATGAAAAGGGCGATCGACCTCTCGAGATCGTGACAAGTCGTCAGTGGTACATCCGCAACGGCGGTCGTGATGCCGATTTGCGCGCAGCATTGCTGACACGTGGCGATCAGTTGGCTTGGCATCCAGAATTCATGCAGCACCGCTACAGCAACTGGGTCGACGGACTGAATGGCGACTGGCTTGTGAGTCGTCAGCGTTACTTCGGTGTGCCAGTTCCGTTGTGGTACCGACTCAATGCAGCTGGCGAACCTGACTATTCAAACCCACTTGTTCCCGAAGCTTCACGATTGCCAATCGATCCAAGCACAGACGTGCCAAGTGAATTTATGGAAGCGCAGCGCGGTGTGCCGGGTGGGTTCGTTGGTGACGCCGACGTACTCGACACGTGGGCAACATCTTCACTGACGCCACAGATTGCTGGCCGCTGGCTTGACGATCCTGCAATGTTCAACAACGTGTTTCCAATGGACGTGCGACCACAAGGTCACGACATCATTCGCACATGGCTATTTGCAACGACAGTTCGTTCGCACTTTGAACACAGCGTTGCACCGTGGCGCAATGCTGCATTGTCGGGATGGATCCTTGATCCGGATCGCAAAAAAATGTCCAAGTCGAAGGGCAACGTTGTTACGCCAATCGATTTGTTTGAACAATATGGCAGTGATGCCGTGCGTTACTGGGCTGCATCTGCCCGACCAGGTGTTGACACTGCATTTAGCGAAGACCAAATGAAGGTTGGACGCAAACTTGCAACCAAATTGCTTAACGCAACAAAGTTTGTGTTGGGTGCCGGCGAAGTAAGTGCTGACGTGGTGCCAACAGAACCACTCGACGTTGCAATGTTGCAGCGACTGAGCGTTGTGATCAACGATGCGACCACCGCGTTTGAAGCATTTGACTACGCGCGAGCACTCGAGCGCACCGAATCATTCTTTTGGTGGTTCTGCGACGACTACCTCGAACTTGTCAAAATGCGTGCATACGGCACAACCGATATTTCGGCTTCTGCTCGGGCTGCACTGCAACGCGCGCTCAGTGTCATGCAGCGATTGTTTGCTCCTCACATTCCGTTTGCCACCGAAGAAGTTTGGAGTTGGTGGAAACAGAACTCAATCCACTTGGCGCAATGGCCAACAGTTGCCGAAATTACTGGAGACACCAAACATATTGATGCCTTCGAGATGATGCTCGATAGTGCATGCAACGTAATCGGTGTAATTCGTCGAACCAAAACAGAAGCCAAACTCTCGCAACGTGCCGAGGTTGAGTACACATCGGTGAGCGCTACAGATGCACAAATTGCTTTGCTCAAAGTGTGCATTGGCGACTTGCAAAACGCCGGTGTTGTGCCTGCAATCGAATTCGTTTCGCACACAGCAGGTGATTCAGTCGCACATATCGTTACGACTGTGCGTCTTGCCCCTGTAGTGGACGCCAAGTGAGTCGTACTCAGCACCGCGTAAAGAGACACTACAAGCGACCTCGTTCGCACTACTTTGTTCTTGCACTCAACATCGTCGTGGTGTTTGCATTATTCGTTGCTGGTGCTGGAATGTTGTGGGCCAACAACCGTCTCAACGCCCGACAAGTTGTTTCGCTCAATCGTGATCCAAGCGGTCAGCCAAGCACCGACTCCGAAATCACGCCTTCTGACAGCTGGAATTTGACCGAAGGCGACCTCGCCGCCAAAAACTTTTTGCTCACGGGCTCAGACAACGGCAGTTGCGTCGACCCAAACTCTCCATATGCCGGAGCATTCGGTGACCGCACAGGCTTTGGTGAGCGCAGCGACACAATCATGATTATTCGTGTTGATCCAACAGACAACCGTGCGGCATTTTTGTCATTTCCGCGCGACTTGTGGGTCAAGATCGCAGGATCGACCAGAACCAACCGCATCAACACTGCTTTTGATCGCAAAAACCCCAACAAGCTTGTCGACACGATTTACCAAAACTTTGGAATCAGTATCGACCACTACGTCAATATTGATTTTTGTGCATTTAAAGAAATTGTTAATGCTGTTGGTGGTGTAAGTATTCCGTTTTTGTTTGAGACACGCGACAAAAAAACCGGGCTGTATGTGCCGGCACCGAGCTGCTTTGAATTTTCGGGCGATCACGCACTCGCATACGTACGATCTCGATCTGGTTACTCCTACTTTGATCCTGCAAAAAACGAATGGATCAAAGATGGAACTGGCGATTTGGGACGGATCAGTCGACAACAAGACTTCATTCGTCGCGCTATGCAACGAGCACTTGATAAGGGATCGAGCAGCCCAACCGTTGCGAACAAACTGCTTAACGCTGCGCTCAAAAATGTGATCACAGATGATCAGCTCACGCCAATCTCAATGCTGCAATTGGCACAAGCAATGCGCGAGCTCAATACGAGCAGAATTCCCACCTACACGATTGCCGCATCTGGAGAAATGGTCGGCGACCAGGCTGTTCTTGTACCGCGAATTCAAAACGACACAATGCGAGAAATTCTTGCCTTGTTTCAGGGCAAAGCAAGTTTGGCCACCCCAGATATGACAACAAACGAAGGCGCAATCGGC
The DNA here is from genome assembly GCA_044240275.1 of Ilumatobacteraceae bacterium. Lineage (GTDB taxonomy): Bacteria > Actinomycetota > Acidimicrobiia > Acidimicrobiales > Ilumatobacteraceae > UBA3006. The sequence continues at coordinate 3,633 of JBIHZV010000082.1, forward strand.
GGTGTTACGAGTGCGGCAATAGTGCCCGTGAACTACGTGAAGTACACGAGCATCAAAACAAGTTCTGCACCACCACCGACACTTCCAGTTGTCGCACCAGAGCAAGCAACGCTTGGTGTCTCTCCGCCAAATGATCCAAGTTGTCGCTAGTCGAGTACTCGTCGTAGTGCGTCGGGCACGTCGCTTGGCCCACTCACGGTTGTGAACCTTGCGCCAACTTGTTGAGCAAATACGCGAGCTTCGGCATCATCATCGACTGGTGCAATGATCACAAGCTCTTCAAGTGAACTGCCAGCAAGTACTGCGTCGCCTTCGACAGTTGAGCGACAATCAGAAAACAAAATTGTTACTCGCCTACCCGCACGAGACCGCAAAAGTTGACTGTTTGCAGTGGTTAATGCTTGAGCAAGGTTGGTTGTGCCATATCCACGCAGTGAAAGAACAGTGTTGACAACTTGTTCACTTGAACGAGAAACATCCTGCGACTTTGCTACAACAACATCATTGCCAAAAACCAGAACGCTGTAATCATTTGGCTCGCGACTAGATACTGCAGCAGCAGCCATTGCCGAATTGGCAAGTGGCTTGCCACCCATTGAGCCACTGCGGTCAACCACCAAACTGAATGCAGTTCCTGGTTTTGTCCAACCCCGCACTTTGAGGGCATCTACGTCGACCGCACCATGTACTCGAATCTCATTTAAACCGTCAAGGCTCGAGTCGATATCGATATCGCCTGCATCTGGCTGATAGTTGACAAGAGTCATCTTGCCAATGCCGCGTGGACGTGGCTTGCCAGTGCGCGCAATTTCGATCATCACTCGCCCTGCGAGTCGGCGGGCAAGCTCTCGCAGCTTCGGATCGGTTGCCGCAGTTAGATCCGCAAGCATGCCGAGTATCTCGTCAGGAGATTCGTT
>JBIHZV010000001.1:0-42263 GCA_044240275.1 Ilumatobacteraceae bacterium
ACTCGTCTGCACTTGCAACTCTTGCCTTCCAAACTCAAAAGTAGGTAGACACGATGCACGCAGTCGTGCTTGTCGGAGGGTTCGGAACAAGACTTCGACCACTGACTTACAGCATTCCAAAGCCGTTGCTGCCAGTAGCGCACACGTCAATGCTTGAGCGCTTAATGAGTTCTCTTGCACGCGGTGGTGTGACCCATGCAGTGCTCGCACTTGGTTTTAAACCAGAGCCATTCATGGCAGCGTTTCCCAATGACATGTGTGGATCGGTGCAACTGTCGTACGCAGTGGAGGACACTCCTCTTGACACCGCTGGTGCAATTGGTTTTGCAGCGCGTACAGCCGGCATCTCAGAAACATTTGTCGTTGCTAATGGAGATGTACTGACGGATTTAGATATTGCATCGTTGATTTCATTTCACCGACAACATGGTGCAGAGGGAACAATTTCGCTCACGCCCGTGAGCGACCCTTCTCAATATGGAATTGTTGAGACTGACGAAAACGGGCGAGTGTTGCGATTTGTTGAAAAACCACAGCCAGGAATGACCACAAGCAATTTTGCGAGTGCGGGCACGTATGTACTTGAGCCATCTGCATTAGCGCGTATGCCAGGCGACGAGAAACTCTCGATAGAACGAGTCGTTTTTCCTCAGATGGTTCTTGATCAGTCGTTGTTTGCAATGTGGTCCGATGATTACTGGATTGATGCAGGGCGACCAGACACATTTATCGAAGCGAATGTGCACGTTTCAAAACGACTCGCACAAGCGACTGATGCGCCGATTCATCCCACAGCAACCGTGTCTGCATCTGCAGTGATTATCGACAGCGTGATTGGTGAAAATGGAACCGTTTTGGATGGAGCTCGAATTCAGCACTCAGTGTTGCTACCTGGGGCCCAAATTGGTCAAGGAGCAGTTGTGATTGACTCGCTGGTGATGGGAAAGGTTGGCGCAAATTCTCAGGTAAGCAACTCGATAATCGGGTCTACTGGTGTTGTGAGCGATAACGAGGTATGCAACAACGCGTCTGTGCCAGCACATGATCCTGCACAGGTTCCAGAAAAATCTCCGGAAAAATCTCCGGAGTAACAAGCAAAATGACCGTCACCCGAAAGTCGAAAGTATTCGTCTGCGGTGGTGCAGGGTTTATCGGTTCACATCTTGTAGAGCGGTTGCTTGCAGACGGACACTCAGTCGATGTTGTTGATGACCTGTCAACGGGTTCACTCGCCAATTTGTCGGTTGCACGCACGCTTGGCGGAGCACTTAAATTCCATCATCTTGACATCTCGACGGTTGAATTTGCTGAGCTCGTAGGGTTGCGCCAACCCGATGTGATTTTTCACATGGCTCTCTTGCCTCCGAGTGCCACCGAGTCGGCCTCGGTGCTTCGAGCAGCACCAATGCTGTTGTCGGTTCTTGAAGCAGCGCGACGACACCGCGTAACAAAAGTTGTTGCTTGTTTGCCAGCGGTGCTGGTGTACGGCGAAGTTCCAGCCAAATATCTACCTGTAAAAGAAGGACGCAAAGCGGACGCGATTGGGGTGCCGCATGTGATGGCGCAGACAATTATCGATCTCCTGAGCGTGTATCGAGAGATGCACGATATTGAATTCACTGCGTTGGCAATGACCAATGTGTACGGCCTACGTCAACGGCCAGAAGACGGCGTTGTGGCTGCATTTGCGTCGGGGGTGGTTCGTAATCAAGACCCAGATATTTATGGCAACGGAAAACAGACGCGAGATTTTCTCTATATCGACGACGCGGTTGACGTACTCGTGCGCACGATTTCTAAAGGCGGTGGTCTCGTACTTAATGCGGGAACTGGGGTGCAGACGACAATTGAAGAATTGTGGAAGATACTTGGTGCCGGCAGCACATTGCGCGCAAAGAAACTGCCAGCACGACCAGGTGATGTGCAGAGGTTGGCCGTATCGACTGTGCGAACACGAATTCAACTGGGTTGGTCATCGTGGACGAGCCTTGCTGAAGGTTTGGAAACAGTACGCGAAAGTTTTACGCGCTAGTTATCTAAATAAATCTTCTTGAGCAGGGCGAACGATCTCGCTCATTGCTGAATCTCGCAACCATGTTGGGTCAACACCACGAATGACTGCAACTGGAATGCCCGATGATTTGCCCATTACCAGTTCGCCTGTGCTTGCGAGTTCGTCGGCTACACAAACTTCGGTGACATGCATCGTGCGACCAAGTGCATCTGGAGTGCCGCGCAAGTCGACGACACCCGCAATTCCGGCAACACCGATTGCTACGTCGGTAAGACCATTGCGCCATGGTCGACCAAAAGTGTCGCTGACAATGATGCCAACTTCGACACCCAACTTGGCTTTGATGATGTCGCGGATGCGTCGAGCAGACCGATCGCTATCTAGCGGCAGGAGTGCAGCAAAACCGCGCTCGACATTTGATAAATCAATTCCACTATTTGCGCAAATAAAACCGTGCTTGGTCTCGGTAATGATTAAATCGCCGCGACGCCGAACGATGCGAACGGCTTCGTCTTCGACGAGTTGCTTGTGGCTGACAGGGTCATCTGGGTCAATGGCGACGAGGCGCCCTTCGGCCTTCGAGACAATCTTTTGCGTTACAACCAGCACATCACCATTGAGCAGCGGGCCGTTTGGTTCGGTGCGACAAGCCTCAACAATGATGTCTCCAAGTTGATCGCCGGGAATTATCTCACCGATTCCAAGGACACTCCATGCGGTCATTTTCATCTTGCGCTCTCCAGTGTGGTGCGGGCCAGATGTTGCGATTTTTCTGGTGTGCTCATCACGGTATCAACAACGACACAACGCATACCCTCTGCTTCAACTTTAGGTGCAAGGTGCGCATCTGCGGTATCGATAATGAGTGTGCCGCAAATTGGTGCGTACAGTTTTGCGATACCAACAACCGATGATTCGTGGCCGAGTTCGGTCATGAGTCGGTCGGCAGGACCCTTGAGCGCGGCACCCGCAATGATCGGAGAGATTGCGACAACCGACTCGCGTCGCTTCGTGAGCGCAGCGTCAATGCCTTGCAATGCGCGCAACGGTGCAATTGAGACAAGCGGATTGGACGGTGCGATGACCACGGTTTGTGCTGTTTTGAGTGTGTCGAGTCCAAGTGCAGATGCTGTTGAAGCTCCGTCAAATCGCACAGAGCTCACTGCTACCGAGTGTTGGTGTTTGACAAAGTATTCCTGAAATGTAATTTCGGTGCCTTGTGGTCCTGCCGCACAATCGTTGGCAAGGGTGACGAAAGTGGAAACCCGGTCGTTAGACATAGGCACAAGATGCACATCGACGCCAAAACTTTTACTGATCTCGGATGTGACCTGCGCAAGTGTTGCGCCCTCGCGTAGGCGAGCAGTGCGATAAAAGTGAGTTGCTAAATCCTTGTCGCCCAAATTGAACCATGTCGGTGCTGCAGATGAATCCTGTGGGCGTACGTTGACGAAGCGCGCGAGTGCAGACATTGCGGTCCAGGATTCGTTTTCGAGGCCCCAACCGCGCACGGGATCAATTGCATTTGCAAGTGTGTATGTAACGGTGTCGAGATCTGGCGAAATTGAGAGGCCATGTAAAACGGTGTCGTCGCCTGTGTTGACAATGGCTGTGATATCGCGAGCGGGAGCTACTTGCACGAGGCCACGAAGAAAACGAGCAGCCCCAACGCCGCCTGCAAGTACACAGATCACGACGTTGAGCGTAACTATCTTGCATGGACTATTTATGACCAATAGCAACTGCTAGATTTGAACCCGTTATGCGCAAAGCCTTTATCACCGGTATTACCGGACAAGACGGACGTCATCTCGCAGAGTTCTTGCAGACCAAGGGATACAAGGTGTATGGCATGATGAAGGGCCAGCACAACCCACGTGCAGAATTGTTGCGCGACGAGTTTCCAGACGTAGAGGTAGTACCTGGAGACTTGACCGACCTCACGAGCCTTGTGACTGCACTTGAATATGTGCAGCCTGATGAGTTTTACAATCTTGGAGCAATTTCATTCGTTGCGATGTCGTTTAACCAAGCCGAATTGACAGCCAATGTGACAGGTCTTGGCGTGTTGCGCGCTCTCGAAGCAGTGCGCATGGTGGGCGGTGCTCAAAATAATCCAATTCGTTTTTATCAGGCGTCATCATCCGAGATGTTTGGCAAAGTGCGCGAGACGCCTCAAACAGAACTCACACCGTTTCACCCTCGATCGCCATATGGCGTTGCCAAGGTGTTTGGTCATGACATCACTGTCAACTATCGTGAGAGTTACGGAATGTATGCGTGCTCTGGCATTTTGTTTAATCACGAAGGGCCGCGACGTGGTCTCGAGTTTGTGACTCGCAAGATCACCAACACTGCAGCCCGCATCAAACTGGGTATTGATAAGGAGCTTGTGCTCGGCAATACCGATGCAAAGCGCGACTGGGGATATGCCGGCGACTACGTGAAGGCCATGTGGATGATGCTGCAGCAAGATGCACCAGATGATTATGTGATTGCAACTGGCGAGACGCACAGTGTTGACGAATTCTTGACACTTGCATTTGAGAAAGCTGGTCTTGGCGACTTCCGTCAGTATGTGAAGCACGATCCAAAATTTTTCCGACCTGCAGAAGTTGACCTATTGATCGGCGACCCATCGAAGGCAGAAAAGAAGTTGGGTTGGAAACGAGAAGTTGGATTTGATCAACTAGTTGACATGATGGTGAAACACGACATTGCCTACGAAACGAACCGCCTCAAGAAAATTTGAGCATGCGGCTGCGCAACGCAAGCGCAAAACTGATCAATGCAACTGCTGAACTGCCAACGAGGGCAATCTCAACTCGCAGATACAGATCATTGCTTGACCATGCCGCAAGGGCAACAAAACTTGCAAACCCAAGTGCCCAGCCAATGCCGGCAAGCGCGTGGCCGCGAAGGGCAATAGTTGCCTGAGCAAACGCAACAGCCACCATGTAGAGCGCACTTGAAAAAGCGAGCAACGTAAGAGTGCGGCGATCGATGTTGCCTTCGTAGACGAGCTTTAGAACAGCTGGCCCAATCGCAAAGGCGCCAATTGTGCCGACAACACCGACGCCAATAACGAGCACGAGAAGTCTCCGCAGCGCACTGCGAAACTCATCGAGGTGACCCTGCGCTGCCAATCGCGCCAAGCGCGGCAACAGAGCTGCTTGCACAGCCTGAAACAAAAAAAGTGGAATGCGTGCGAAAATTACTGCGTTTCCAAACTGAGTAATGAGTTCGGGTTTGGCATCGGTGCCCAAGATGTCAACGGTGATTGGGCCTGCATTGACGAGTGCCGCTGCAAACAAAGAGCCAAGTAGCAGCCAGCCAAGATTTGGAGTTACTTCTGGCCAAGGTGCTGGTGGACCAACATCGGTGTGTAGCTTGCCAAAGAGTCCAACGCCAATAACACCGACAAGTGGTGACAGAGCGATCATGAGTGCAAAGGCACCGACGCTGTCGACTCCCAACGCCCAGAGAACTGCAACTCCGATGACACGGGCAGCACCGTCTGCGCCAATGATGATGCCGTAAGCACCAAATCGTTGAGATCCTGAACAGATGCCGCGCGCGAGGTGCATCGGTGCGTACGACACAAGCGTGAGCACAAGGCACATCACGACAACGCCATAACCATCAAACAGGTGTTTTGTTATATACGGAGCGGCGATAGCGATGGTTATGGCAAGAGCCACGAGCATGGTGAGCGCAAGCGGAATCATGCGGCGAATAATTGGTCGGCCACCTTGGTTGAGCGCTCGCCGATGAGAAAGAGCTCTGCCTACTTCTTGTTCGATCGGCAGGAAGAAGCCAGGTGCAAGCGAAAATGCAATGAACCACATGGCGACAATTGGTTTGAAGCCGTCTTGACCTAGTGCTTGTTGACCAATTTTAAAAAAGACAAAGGCCGAGATGCCTGCGATGAATAGGCCAACACCAACTGTCAGAGTGCCTTCGGGAAGGGGAATGCGACTGGTGTTCGTCGGCTGTGAAGCCGAAATCGTTGATGTTGGTTCAGTGAACGACAAGTAAGCCGATATTACTTGTTGGCTTGGGTGCCGCGGCGCGAATTGAGAAGCGAAGTCATCACCATGGCGATGTTACTGACTGTCGTTTCTACTTGCTTTACAACGAACGCTTTGGCATGAGGGAATTCTTTGTCAATCTCTTCAGAAAGTTCTCGCCGCCGCACCTGCGCCTTTTGGAAGGTGAGAATACCGATGCCAACAGAGGTGTAGGCCAATTCTTTGGCTTTCATTTTCAAACAATCAAGATCAATATTTTTTTCTGTCACAAAGATCCTTTGTAGTCCACAATGTCAAACCGAGGGTATCTAGGGGTACCTGCAAAAGCAAGTATAAGTAATGCTTAGAGCACGCTTGTTTTTGGCCACGGGGGAGCAAGGTTGGGCACAACTAAACTCTGTGCATCGTGACGAATCCAACCGATTTGAACAACTTGGGCGAACGCGTCCCCCCAGTGCAGGCCCCACCCGTGGTCGTGGCGATGGTGGTGCACCAACCGTGTCCTTGGCTCGATGAAGTATTGACTTCACTTGCAACGCAGGACTACCCAAACCTGCAAACTTTGTTTTTTATCACCGCAAATATTGCGCCAGCAGACAATGCAAGTGACCGCATTCTCCACCACTTGCCGTCAGCGGTCATTCGTCAGGTTGAGGGCAACCCTGGGTATGGACCGCTAATGAACGAAGTTGGTCGTTTGGTTGCAGGAGAAAGCGGTTTCTTTTGCTTTATGCATGATGACGTTGCATTAGAGAGCAATGCAATCTCGACCATGATCGAAGAAGTGTTTAGATCGAATGCGGGTGTCGTTGGACCAAAGTTGGTGATGTGGGATGACATCACGGTGTTGCAAAGTGTCGGGCTAGGCGCCGATCGAATTGGCGATATTGATTCGGTTGTTGCACAAGGCGAGAAAGACCAAGAACAACACGACGCAGTGCGCGATGTGTTTTTGTTGCCGTCTGCATGCATGATGGTGCGTGCCGACTTGTTTCGTGAGATCGGTGGTTTTTCCCCCGACATCCCGCTCTTTGGTGAAGACCTAGATTTTTGTTGGCGCACTCACCTGAGTGGTGCGCGTGTTTTGGTGGTGCCAGCTGCACGTGCAAGACATCGCCAAGAGATGAGTGTCTCTCGATCTGTCTCGACGATGAGTGCGCTCGAGGCACGTCATCGAGTGCGCACAGTGGCTACGTTGTCGAGCCGAATTCAGTTGCCCATTGTTTTGCTGCAATTGATTGTGATGGCGATTGCCCGTGTTGTGATCGGTGTATTTAATGGAACATTCAGACAAGCACAAGTTTCGTTGCGCGCATCAATCGCTGTAATTTTTGATGTTCGGTACATTGTTCGGCGACGTGCGGAGGTGCGACCATATCGACGGGTTTCAGCCGCCGAAATTCATGGCCTACAGAGTCGTGGAAGTGCTCGTTTGTGGGCTTTCATTCGTAAACGACAAACCCGAGTGCAAGAGATTTCTGGATTAAGTACCAAGAGTCTGAGCTCTCCCAAGTCAAGGTTTGTGGGGGTTACTGCCCTCATCGTGATCGCACTGATTGTTATTGGTAGTCGGGGATTGATCGGCGGAGGGGTTGCATCGGTTGGTGAATTCTTGCCGCTGCGGAGCGCAACCGAATCGCCAACAGCCTCAATCTCGTCTGTCGTGAGTGGTTGGTGGCAGGCGGGTTTTGGTCAGGCGAGTGCAAACCCAACAGGAATTGTTTTGCTTGCGATTGCTGGTGTTGGCGTGCTGGGCAGACTCGGAGCATTGCAAATGCTTTCGGTTGTTGGTGCGTTAGTGGTTGGCTGCGTGGGTATGTGGCAAGTAGCGAGTGGTTTTTTTAGTTCGCGAGCGCGCATTGTTGGGTTTTTGATCTATGCAGCAGTGCCAGCACCCTACGTAGCAATCGCTCAGGGACGTTTTGGGGTGTTGACTTGTTATGCGGCATTGCCATGGCTGTTGCGATTGTTCGTGCGCGTTGGTCAGCGTCCGATCGGTGTTCAAAAAACCCAAGTGTGGGCATTGGCTGTTTTGTTTGGTGCTGTGGTCGCTGCATTCGCGCCGATTTTTGTGATTGTCGCACTGTTTGCGAGCGCAGCCTGGATGACAGCAGATCTTGTTTCGCACGTGCGATGGCAGGCAATTGTTGCAGTGCTGCAGATGATGTTTGTGCTTGTTGTGGGAATCATTGTTCTCAACTTCCCATGGTCTGGTGGATTCATCGCATCGGATTGGTGGCAGCAGTTGGTCGGTGTGCAAACAATGCGAAGTGGTCATGTTGGTCTTGCGACTCTTGCGCGTATGGACAGTGGCGTGATTGCAATCTCTATTTTGTCGCTTGGTTTGTATGTGCCTGTCATTATTGGTCTGTTGATCGTGCGCGGCGACAAATTGGTGTGGGCTGCACGTTCCGCGTCGCTCGTACTCTTTTCGCTTATCGCTCTGGCATTGTCGGACGCAGGTTATGTGGATGTGGCGATGCCCGAATACGGAATTTTGTTCGTCGTGATTGCATGTGGTCTGTCATTGGCCGCAGCCGCTATGGCGAGTTTTATTTTTGATGATCAAGCCATCAATAGCTATCGATGGTGGAAGCCACTCGCGAGCGTCGCGCTTGCAAGCATCGTGGTAGGTGTTTTGCCCGCGCTCGTACTTTCTTCCAACGGACGGTGGGGTCAGCCAAAAGTTTCACTCGCTCAGTTGGTGGCACAGCTGCCAACCGACCCAGCATCGGGCGACTACAACGTGGTCTATGTGGGACGAAGCGAGGTGCTGCCGTTACCGGCAATGCGTCTTAATGGCCAAACCGCATTTGCTGTTGCGGACGATGGAGAGTTGACATTGCGCGATCATTGGTTGGCTCCGACTAATGCGCTCACCGATTCGGTTGCTCAAGCTCTGGAAGCAGCGATCTCCCAGGAGACAGTTCGTTGTGGGAGATTGCTGGCAAGTCTTGGTGTTCGTTATCTTGTCGTGCCAATTATTGATGGTGCGGCGTCAACTGTTGATCAACCACTGGAAGCACCGATTGGTCTGCTCGAAGGTCTGTCGTTACAACTGGATTTTCGGCGCGTGTACACAGCAAATGATTTGGTGATCTTTGAAAACATGGCTTACACGCCTTCGTTGACAAAACTGGACGAGGCATCTGGGGTGCTGAGTCAGCAGGCGGGCACCGATGCCTTGCTGTCATCTCAGTTACAAGTCGCGCAGGTGCTTCCGCGTGTGGGTGACATTGCAAGTCGTCCAACACCAGTTGACGTAGGCACCATTCATTTGGTCGCACCCTTTAACGATCGCTTGGTGTTGCATGTTGATAACTCTGACGTAATTCCGCGAGTTGCCTTTGGTGGCACAACGGCGTTTGATTCACCCGTGGCAGGAACTGCGACTCTTGACTTTAGGACACCGTGGAATCATGTTGTGCTGCTCTTGGCGCAATTGGTTTTGTGGGTCTTTGTGATTTCTGCAACGTTTAATCTGAAACGAATAAAGTCCCGAATGGGCGTGCGTCGCGAAGGGCCTCTTGTGCTTGACGAGTCAACTGATTCGGTGCTTACGTTTAACAAACAAGATGGTGCTGGCACACAATGAAACTTGGTACAAATTTTTTTAGATCCGAAACGCCATCGCACATGACGGTGCGTCAATTGATGATGGTTGCCATAGTGGTGGCCACTAGCGCGGCTCTCCTTGTCGTGAACAACAACGGCAATAGCAATAGCAATAGCAATGCAGATACTGACAACGCTGTGAATTTTGTGGCGGTGTCCTCACTTGCTGCAATGCCATTTATCTCAGATAACGATTCGATGACGACTAATTGGTTCTGTCCAGGTGTGCCCGCCAACGATGAAACCATCTTGAGTAGTTTGGTGATCTCAAACTCTTCCGAAGCAGATATCACGGCAACGGTGACATTGCTGAGCAACGGTCAGACCCCAGTCGTCAACGCTGTATCCATTCCTGCAAGGTCGCACATCACGCTTGACGCTCGCGGCGGCATTACTGCGCCATTTGTGAGTGCAGTTGTAGAGATCGTGGGGTCCCAAGGGTCGGTGGAACAAATTGTGAGACACCCCGCTGGCGATGCGGTTGTCTTGTGTGCCACGCAGCCAGGAACCGATTGGTACTTTGCTGACGGTTTTACCGGAGCCGATTCAGTTGAGCAAATAGTGATGACCAATCCATATGTGGATGCGACCGTTGTCGACATCACTTTTGTTACTGCAGATGCAGAGCGCAGCCCAGAACAGTTGCAGGGCTTTGTATTGCCTGCCAACTCGGTTGTTGCAATTTCAATGGACCAACAGGGCGCTCGCAATGAACCGATTTTGGCGGTGTCAATCCAAGCGTCGTCAGGGCGCTTGGTGGCTGGTCGCGTACAGCATTATTTAGGTCAGGGTCGCCTCGGTTTTTCAATGAGCCTTGGTGCTTCGGCAATGAGCACACAATGGTGGTTTAGCAACGGTGAAAAGATTGGTGGCAACACAGAAAATCTTGTGATCTACAACCCGAGTAGTCGTGATCGTTCACTCAGCGTGGTGTTTGTGAACGGAAGTGATTCGGCGAACAGCATCGAACCACTTCTCATCACTGCACCCGCGCATCGTGTGATCACGATTGATACGGGAACTATTCCGAGTCTTCCTGTTGGCAGATATGGGATCATCGTGTCGACCAATGACCAAGACATGGGTGATTCACTCGGCATCGTTGTCGAGCAGGTCATCAACCGTCGTGATGGCAACACGGTAGGAACTTCGATTGTTTTGGGCGCGCCACACAATTCTGGATCGACGACATGGAGCGCTCCGAGTGGTGTGACGCCTAGCGAAGACTCGTTGCAGGTGATGAATACGACATCAATTGAGGCGACCGTGAGTGTGCTGCAAGTAGGGCCAGCTGGCGCAGTGGTGTTGGGTGGGCTCGAGTCGCTCGTCTTGCCACCGGGTGGAGTGCTGTCCATTGGCGTTCCTCCTGGACTTCCCGATGCGCAAATCATTGTGCAAGCGAGTGTGGCCGTAGTGGTGCAGCGGTTGTTGTTGCGAGGTCATGATCTCTTCGGTCGAAGTGCCGTTCTTGCACTACCTCACCTACCTTCTGCCAACAATCGTTTGAGTGAGTCGGCACCGTGATTCGGTTCGTGATCGTTGGGGTAGTGGTTGTGGTTGCGTTGTTGGCTAACTTGTGGAAACGTAAGCGACAAGTTGATGCACCAACGCAAGGCGCGAGTGAAGTTCCGACCCAAATTGACCGGGCGGACTTTGTGCGACCAGACGCGCCGTGGATCGTTTTGGCCTTTACTTCTGCAACGTGCCAGACATGCTCTGATATTGAGCGCAAAGTACGAGTGCTCGAAACGAAAAGTGTCGCAATGCAGATTCTGGAATACACGGCAGAGCGCGAATTACATGAGCGCTACAAGATTGACGCTGTTCCTGCCGTGTTGATGGCAGATGCAAACGGAGTGGTGCAAGCAAACTTTTTGGGACCAGTATCGGCTACTGATCTGTGGGCTGCGTTGGCGAGGGTGCGCGACTCAGTCGTGTAGTTGGGTCGGCGAATCGTGTGATGATTCGTTTTCGGTGCGGCGTGTTGGCTGACCGAGACCTTGTTGGACCAATCTCGAAACCATTGCACCGTCAATCGTTTCGTTATCAAGTAGCGACTGAGCAACAAGATCGAGGCCCGTGCGATGCTTTTCGAGCATCACGCGTGCGCGCTTTTCTTGCTCGAGCAGAATGCGACCGATCTCTTCGTCAATTTTGCGTGCTGTCTCATCCGAATATTCCCGCCCGCTAGTCATCAAGTCTTCGCCGAGGAAAACTTGTTGCTGACCAGACCAGGCCATTGGGCCAACTGCATCGCTCATGCCCCATTCGCGCACCATTCGGCGTGCAATGCCTGTGGCCTGCTCGAGATCATTTGCGGCGCCACTGTTGAGTGAACCGAATACCATCATCTCGGCAACTCGACCACCCATGGCTTTGCAGATCACGTCCTCAAAAAACTCACGTGAGTAGGTGTGTCGTTCTGCTGGCAATGTCCAGGTGACGCCGAGCGCCATACCGCGGGGGAGAATTGTCACTTTGTGCAGCGGGTCGCTGTGCGGCAAAACGGTTGCAAGAACTGCGTGCCCACCTTCGTGGTATGCGGTAGCGCGTTTTTCTTCTGCGTTCAGCACAAGACTTTCACGGCTCGCGCCCAACACCACTCGATCACGTGCATTTTCGAAGTCAATGCGTTCGATGTGCGTCGAACCTCGGCGCACAGCAAAGAGTGCTGCTTCATTGACCAAGTTGGCCAAGTCGGCACCACTCATGCCAGGAGTTGCTTTGGCCATTGTGTCGAGATCGACATCTTGACCCATGCGCTTGCCGATTGAGTGCACTTTGAGAATGGCCAATCGTTCATCTGACTCTGGTAGCGGCACGATGATCTGACGATCAAATCGACCTGGTCGCAATAGCGCAGCGTCCAAGATGTCTGGGCGATTGGTGGCAGCCAACACGACGATGCCCTCGGTGGCTTCGAAGCCGTCCATCTCGGCAAGCATTTGATTGAGTGTCTGCTCGCGCTCATCGTGTCCACCGCCAAGGCCTGCGCCGCGCTTGCGACCGATTGAGTCGATTTCGTCGACAAAAATAATTGCTCGACCCATCTTTGCTGCTTGTTGGAAGAGGTCGCGCACGCGGCTTGCTCCGACGCCAACAAACATCTCCATGAAGTCAGAGCCGGTGACTGACAAGAATCCAACTCCAGCTTCGCCCGCAACCGCACGAGCAAACAGTGTCTTGCCGGTACCTGGAGGCCCAACGAGCAAGATGCCCTTGGGAACGCGTGCACCGATTTCTTTAAAGCGCTCTGGTGTGCGCAAGAAGTCAACAACTTCTTTGATCTCTTGCTTGACGCCTTCATAACCCGCAACATCAGCAAACGTAGTAACGGGTTTGTCGGCATTGAAATTCTTGGCACGGCTGCGTCCAATTGACATGATGCTTCCGGCTTGGCCCATGGCGCGACGCTGCATCCAGATAAAAAAGCCCATGATCAACAAGAAGGGCAGCAAGATCGGAATCAGGCTCGTGAAAAAGTTGCCCTGCGGCGTTGAATAGTCGTAATCAACATTCTTTGACTTCAGCAATTGTTCGTCTGCATCGGAAAGTGTGACTGCACCTGTCGTCGTGAACGCGTCACCACTTGCCAACTCGCCGCTGATGATGTTGGAGAGGTTGTTGATTTTGACCGATGTGACTTGGCCATTGGAAACAGCCTCAAGGAATTCGGTATAAGTAAATTTTGTTGCCGATGTTGTAGGAATGAAACGCGGTCCAATTACGAGTGCTGCCGCTACTGCGATGAGGGCCCACACAGCCCACCTTGGCATCGATGGTTTGTCCTTGCCGTTTGGCGAAGTTCCATTTTTTTGCAACTTGCCCGGCATGCCTTTTCGTAACTGACGTTGTTGACGCGGCTTTGATGAACCAGGTTGATTGGATGGTGGAGGAGGAGGTGGCAATTTGCTCATGAGGCAATGATACGGGCACTTGTAGCAGTGTTAAACAGTCCACCAAACTGCGCAGTTGCACGATTATTGTGGGCACATGGCTCGTCACTGTTCTCGTTCTACATGTTCGCAATCTGCAGTAGTAACGCTTACATATCAATATGGACGCGCACTTGTGTGGCTCGATGACTTGGCAACAGATCGCGATCCACATGCCTATGACCTGTGTCTCCGTCACTCGCAGCGGTTTGTGGTGCCAACTGGTTGGCGTCTCGAAGACCGCCGTGACCGTTTCACGATGGTGATTCCAAATCGTCTAGCAGGATGACTCAGGCACCTTGGCCGCCGCCAAGCGTTGAACACCAACATAAACGCTCGCTACTTTCAATATTGTTTCTATGGATTGGCTGCTATCTCACAGCAGTAGTTGTCAGCGTTGCTGTGATGTCGATCAGCGGCACTAGCAGTAACGACGCAACCGATTCTCCGACTACGTGGGTCTTGACACTCTCGGCACTTGGGCTCTGGCTGCCCTTTGTCTTTATGTTGCGATGGGTGGCTCGTCGCGCAGACACGGACTTCCGCCAATATTTTGGAATGAGGTTTGCAAAAACTGACTGGTTGGGAATTCCTTTCGGAATTTTTTGTCAAGTTGTACTGATGAATGTCGTAAATTGGCCGCTCAACAAGTGGTTCCCCAACACGTTCAATCCGCAGCGCATCGAAACTCGTGCGCGTGACATGGTTGACGCCGCGCATGGTGCATGGTTCATAGTGCTCTTTCTTATCGTCGTTGTTGGCGCGCCGCTGGTAGAGGAGTTGGTGTATCGCGGATTTATCCAAGGTGGATTACAGACTCAACTTGGGTCGACATGGGCGCTGATCATTGCGGCAGCATGGTTTACTGTCGTGCACCTTGAGCCAATTGAATTTCCTGGCCTGTTTGCTTTTGCCATCGTGTTGGGGCTTTGTTACAAACGCACACAACGAATTGGGCTTTCGGTAGTGACCCACTTGGCATTTAATGCAACGGGATTGTTGCTCGTAGCCCTCTCCTAAGATATAAAAAGTATGAATCACGACGACATGAGTGAACGCTCAACCGTGTTGCAGCGTTGGTCAAATCAATTTGAATCGAACTCCGATTACTGGAAACGCCTGTCTGCAATCATCGTGGTGGGCGGAGCCACAATATTTTTGTTGCTCACATTGCATCCAGATCTGATATTTCGTAACAACACTCCAACGGGCGGCGACATGGGCGCGCACGTGTGGGGTCCCGCATTTTTGCGCGATCACTTGCTTAATCAATTTCGCTTAGCGGGGTGGAGCATGGACTGGTATGCGGGATTGCCTGTGTATCGCTACTACATGGTGGTTCCTGCACTGTTCATCGTTGCACTCAATCTTGTTTTGCCGTACGGAATCGCAATCAAAATTGCTGCCGTCATTGGGATTTTGACGTTGCCATATTGTGCGTGGCTCTTTGGAAGGTTCGCTCGGTTCGCATATCCAATTCCTGAGATGTTGGCGATTGCGGCGACGATTTTTTTGTATGACGAAAGCTTCACGATCTATGGCGGAAACATCGCATCAACAATGGCTGGTGAGTTTTCGTTCTCAATTGCACTCTCACTCAGCATTCTGGGTTTTGCATTGGTGGCTCGCGGCCTTGAGACTGGCAAATATTTGGCGGCCGGGTCAATTGTTGTTGCGTTATCAGCCTTAAGTCACGGCATTGTATTGCTGTTTGTGTTTGGTGGAGTTGCGCTGATGGTGCTGTTTTGGATTCCGCGAAAAATTGATGGTCACAGAGACAACACGTCGCTTGTCTTCGGCGTCAAGGTCGTCATTTTTGCGGTGCTTCTGTCGGCATTTTGGGTCATTCCTTTTGTTACAAGTCATGCCTATATGACCGACATGAAATACGAGCCACGTCCAAGTGGTTCGAAGGATTCATTTTGGAGCATGTACTTTCCGCTGAGCACGCTGTGGGACATCATTATTATGTCGCTTGCATTGGTCGGTGCAGCGACTCAATTCGTTCGCCGACAGAAGATCGGCATGTGGGCGAGTGCGTTCTGCGCGATACTTGCCGCAGGGGTGTATTTCGCTCGCGGTGGGTTGCCGGTTATTGGCTTGTTGTGGAACCCACGGATTTTGCCGTTCTTTTACTTGCTGCGCTACTTTCTTTTTGCAATCGGTATCTACGAAGTTATTGCGTTTGCAGCACGTGTTTTGTCGTTCGAGCGTGTGGCGCGACAATCTTTGTCAAGGAGCGAGGACAATGGCACGTTGCAGATCGCCCAAATTTCGTCGTCGCGCAGCAGAGTTTCTTTTAACTTGGGCGTGTTAGTCGCATTTGCTGTCGCCACATTTTTGGTGATCGGATTTCGCTTTCAAGAATTGCCATTCGGGAGTGTGAAGACCGATGCGGCTGGCAAGTCCGAATATGTTTGGGGTCCAATTCGTGGTGCCGCATCCAACGATGGCTTTGTTGATGGTTGGGCTCGCTGGAACTTCACTGGCTATGAGGGCAAGTCGGCGTATGGCGAATACCACGATGTGGTCATGACGATGAAGTCGCTAGGTGCAGACCCATCTCAGGGATGTGGCAGGGCCGTCTGGGAAAACAATGGCGAACTCAATAAATATGGAACAACAATGGGGTTGATGCTTCTGCCGTTTTGGACGGACGGGTGTATCGGCTCGATGGAAGGCTTGTTTTTCGAGGCTGCAGGCACGACCCCCTATCACTTCATTACAGCAGCAGCGATGTCAAAGCAGAGCAGTAATCCAGTGCGTGAGTTGCGGTACGACAACAACGACGCAGCCAAGGGCGTTGCATACATGCGTGCGCTTGGTGTCAAATACTTCATGGGTTTTACGCCAGAGGCAGTTACAGCAGCATCTGCGCAACCAGGACTCGTGAAGGTTGCGCAATCTGGTCCGTGGGTGATTTTCCGTGTCAGCGAAAGCGCTGTAGTTGTGCCGCTCAGCGTGCAACCTGTTGTTGTTTCGATGGAAGGTGGAGATCCGCGCGAGCGTTGGCTTGAAATTGGAACCAGTTGGTTTCAGCATGCCGACGAATGGGCTGCTCTACCAGCTGATGCTGGTCCAGAAAAGTGGCAACATATTGACGCAACAATTGATCTGACTCGTCGTGAGGGCGAGCCTGGTGCATCCGGTCGGCGAGTAGACATCGTGACTCCAGCTCAAGCGATAGAACCTGTTGTGTTACCTCCGGTTGTGGTGAGCAATGTTGTGCAGGGTCAAAGCACTGTGTCGTTTGCCGTTGACAAAATCGGGGTGCCAGTGTTGGTGCGGGTGAGTTATTTTCCAAACTGGAAAGTCGACGGAGCAAACGGTCCGTTCCGCGTAGCACCGAACATGATGGTGGTGATTCCCACGAGCAACACCGTCAAGTTGCATTACGGCTCGACATCTCTCGATTACATGGCGTATCTATTGACATTCATTGGTATTGGGGTGCTCGTGCGTAGGCGACGCAAAATGAGAAGAGAATTTCAGTAGCCTTTCAACTCGTGCCAGATCTCAACGCAATTGTTAAGGCTTACGACATTCGAGGAATTGTGCCAGAGCAGTTGGATGCGTCGGCCGCCTACGCGTTTGGCGTGGCTTTTGCCAAATTTACTGGCGCCAGTGCCATCGTTGTTGCGCACGACATGCGACCAAGCGGTCCAGAACTCGTGGATGCATTTCAGAGGGGCGCACTTGCGCACGGCGTGGACGTCACCAATGTTGGTCTGGCCTCAAGTGACCTGTTGTATTACGCATCGGGCAAGTTCAACATGCCCGGTGCAATGTTTACCGCCTCGCACAACCCTGCTCAGTACAACGGCATCAAGTGCTGTTTGGCCGGTGCCCGTTCAATCGGCATTGACAACGGCTTGCGCGACATGCTCGTGACCGCAACTGCAGTGCTCGATGGCAAGGAGCCAACACCTGCGGCGAAGGCTGGAACGTTGAACCACATCAACTTGCTTTCCGAGTTTGTCGACCATGTCGTCAAATTTATTCAGGCAGACACCTTGCGTCCGCTCAAAATTGTTGCCGACACTGCCAATGGAATGGGCGGACTTGTTGTACCAGCAGTTTTTGAACGGCTCAGTGCATTCGATCTTGAAGTGATGTATGGCGAACTAGACGGCACGTTTCCCAATCATCCAGCTGATCCGTTGCAACCTGCAAACCAGCGAGACTTGCAAGCCCGAGTGCTAGCAGGTGGATTCGACGTTGGTCTTGCGTTTGATGGCGATGCCGACAGAGTGTTTGTGGTGGATGAAAAAGGTCGAGGTATGTCGGGAAGCACAACGACTGCGCTACTTGCAACACGATTCTTACGTACACACCCTGGTGCAACTATTTTGTACAACCTCATCTGTTCGCGCGCTGTGCCGGAAGTGATTGCCGAACTTGGCGGAAAAGGTATTCGAACAAAAAACGGTCATAGCTTCATGAAGCAGATCATGGCCGAAACGGGTGCAGTGTTTGCGGGCGAACACTCTGGTCATTATTATTTCGCCGACAACTATCGTGCCGACAGCGGATTGATTGCAACGATGGGCGTGTTGGGCGAGATGTGCCACACCGGCAAGTCTCTTTCGCAAATGCGTGAGCCGCTTGAGCGCTACGCATCTAGTGGAGAGATCAACACAACTGTCAAAGACATTCATGCTGTTATTGAGCGAATTGCGCTTGATTACTCGTCGTACTCACAAGATCGAGTAGATGGATTAACCGTTGATTGTGGTTCATGGTGGTTCAATGTGCGGGCGTCCAACACTGAGCCGCTGTTGCGACTCAATCTTGAGGCATCAACTCGTGATGAATGTGACACTTATGTGGTCGAGTTGCTCGCCAGCATTACGGCCTAGAAGCGGGGCAGTACAATGAGCGCTATGTCACTTGATGCAAAATTGCTTCAGATCTTGGCCTGTCCACAAGACAAAGGATCGCTGTATTACTTTTCGTCTGACGCCTTTTTGTATAACCCACGGTTGCAACGTAAGTACAACATTGTCGATGGAATCCCTGTGATGTTGATTGATGAGGCAGCCAGTGTTGACTCTGTGGAACACGAGCGTTTGATGCAGCGCATTACGCAGGAGCACATTGCTCCAACATTTGCCTAACTCGGGGGCGTTTGACTTAACCAGATCGCTGTTTTCGTCTAGTATGTCTGTTCTAGATGGGCCAAACTAATCCCGTGCCAGCTGGCCAGGGCTCATCGACTTTCACTCATGTACGCGTACAAGTACGTATACACATACACACATATAAACACACACAAAATAAAAGGATTAAGTATGACTTCATTTGCCCAACGTCGTGATTTCCGCGTCGCCGATCTCTCCCTCGCGCCATTTGGTCGCAAAGAGATTCACTTAGCCGAACACGAAATGCCAGGTCTACGCGCGTTGCGCAAAGAGTACGGCAAAACCAAACCACTCAAGGGCGCGCGCATTTCTGGCTCGTTGCACATGACGATTCAGACTGCAGTGCTGATCGAAACACTCACCGAACTTGGCGCAGAAGTGCGTTGGGCTAGTTGCAATATTTTTTCAACGCAAGATCACGCGGCTGCAGCAGTGGCGGTTGGACCAAACGGTTCGGTCGAAGAGCCAGATGGTGTTCCTGTGTTTGCATGGAAGGGCGAGACGCTCGAGGAGTACTGGTGGGCAACTGATCAGATGATGACATGGCCAGATGGCGACGGACCAAACATGATTCTGGACGACGGCGGCGATGCAACCATGTTGATGCACAAGGGTGTTGAGTATGAAGCAGCAGGCGCTGTTCCAGATCCAACGACTGCATCAAACCCAGAGTTGGCAATTGTGCTCGGACTCTTGCAGCGCTCGCTCAAGTCCGAGCCAAAAAAGTGGACCAAGATGGCAAAAGGCATCAAGGGTGTCACCGAAGAAACAACAACCGGAGTAAAGCGTCTCTACAAGATGGCCGAGAAGGGCGAGTTGCTCTTTCCTGCAATCAACGTTAATGACAGTGTGACCAAATCAAAGTTTGACAACTTGTACGGATGTCGTCACTCGTTGATTGACGCAATCAACCGCGCGACTGACGTGATGTTGGCGGGCAAGTTGGCAGTGGTCTGTGGTTATGGCGACGTGGGTAAGGGCTGTGCGCAAAGTTTGCGCGGTCAAGGTGCGCGCGTTGTGGTAACCGAGATTGACCCAATCAATGCATTGCAAGCAGCGATGGAGGGCTACGAAGTCAACACACTTGAGGCTCTTGTTTCAACTGCAGATGTGTTTGTAACTGCAACGGGTAACGAAGCAATTGTGACTGTTGATCACATGGCGCGTATGAAGCACAACGCAATTGTTTGCAACATCGGCCACTTTGATAATGAAATTGACATGGCTGGTCTTGCTCGAAGCGGGGCAACTCGCGACGAACTGAAAGCCGGCACCGACTTGTGGACGTTTCAAGACGGCCACGCTGTGATTGTGTTGGCAGAAGGACGTCTTGTCAACTTGGGTTGTGCAACAGGACACCCGAGTTTCGTGATGAGTTGCTCATTCACAAACCAAGTCATTGCTCAGATGGAGCTATTTAACAACACCGACAAGTATCCGCTTGGCGTATATGTGTTGCCAAAGGCACTTGACGAAAAAGTTGCGACGCTGCATTTGGGCGCACTTGGCGCAGTGTTGACAAAACTTTCAGACGAGCAGTCTGACTACTTGGGCATTCCACACAATGGCCCATTCAAGTCGGAGAACTATCGCTACTAGTCAACTGGTGTGCAACACCAGTTTATTTTCCAGTTCGGATCTGTAGAAGCGGAAGCGTTTTCGCAACTATCGGTCCGATCAAAACAGCAAACGCAATCGTGCCGATTCCGATCGAGCCGCCCAAAGCAACTCCGGCAAGTAATACTGATATTTCTACGCCTGTGCGCGCTTTGCCGATATTGATACCGCGTTTGGCAAGACCAACCATCAAGCCGTCCCGTGGGCCAGGTCCAAGACCAGCACCGATGTAAAAACCAGACCCGATTCCGGTCACCACGATTCCACCGAGCATTAAAAATATTCGCAGCGGCATTGCAGTGTCATCGGTGGCTTGAGGAACGATCGAAAGAAAGATGCCGGCCGCAACGCCAACCTCAATTGCGTTCAGAATTGTGCCGAGCCCTGGTGCTTGTCGAAGTGGAATCCAGAGCAACATGACGAACAAGCTTGTGAGCACGATAGTTGTGCCAAAAGGTAAGCCGATGATCTTGCTCACGCCATCATGAAACACGTCCCACGGTGGCAAACCCAGATTGCCGGCTTTTTGCATGCCAATTCCGGATCCGAAAAGTGCAAGTCCAAACACACATCTGGTTAGTCGCTCGATTGGGCGATCTTTGAGCGGTGCAAGAAAATAATTTGCCACGCGCAAAGACTAATGCTGCGGAGGTGTGAATGTTGTTCAGACAGCGGTGTGAAGCGTGTGGTGGTATCGCTCGCGTGCTGTGCGCCAAATGCCGTGCACGGCTGTTTGCAATGGTGCAACCCGAATGCGATCTGGCGGTGGTTGCTGTTGCGTACGAGGGCATCGCGCGTCGATTGATTTTGAATCTCAAGTACCACAATCGCCGACAGGTGGTGACAGTGCTAGTTGACTTGCTGGCGCAGAAGGTCATGCAACAAGTACCAAACATCTCGGCAGATTGCGATGTGGTGACATGGGCGCCGACCGGCACGGCACGAGCTCGTCGACGGGGCCTCGACCAGTCCGAATTATTGGCGCGACGATTGGCCAGAGTGCTCGATGTGCCGTGTAGGCGACTTCTGATCAAGACCTCAACCAACGTGCAAACCGGAGCATCGCGCGAACTGCGCTTGCGAGGTTCTGTATTTTCTGCGCGCAAACTGGGGGTTAACAGTCATGTACTGGTTGTTGATGACGTGGTCACAACTGGCACAACTCTGCGGTGTGCCGCAGATGCATTGCGCAAAGCGGGTGCTCGGCAAGTGACCTGTGTGGCGGTGGCAAGCGCTCTCAGGCACGGCCTCCGAAGGTAGGATTCAGGGTCTTATGGCCCTACTTAATCGCATTCTTCGCGCCGGTGAGGGCAAAAAGGTCAAGGCTTTAGCCGACATCATTCCCGACATCAATGCTCAAGAGCCAGAGATACATGCATTGTCGGATCAGGCGCTCAAAGGCAAGACCGCTGAGTTTCGCTCGCGTATCGAGCGCGGCGAAGACACCGATGACTTATTGGTCGAAGCGTTTGCTGTGGTTCGTGAAGCATCACTGCGTGTTATTGGTCAGCGCCACTACGACGTGCAGATGATGGGTGGAGCTGCGCTGCATGCCGGCTGGATTTCCGAAATGCGCACAGGTGAAGGTAAGACTCTCGTTTCAACGCTGCCTGCGTATCTCAACGCGTTGCCCCAAAAAGGTGTGCACTTGGTGACGACCAACGATTATCTTGCGCAACGCGACTCGGAGTGGATGGGTCGTATTCACCGCTGGCTGGGTCTTGAAGTTGGGCTCGTGATTCCTGGTCTGCGCACGTCGGCAGCAGAGAAGCGCATTGACTACATGGCCGACATTACCTACGGCACAAACAACGAATTTGGTTTTGATTATTTGCGCGACAACATGGCAGGCACAAAAGAAGAAAAAGTTCAGCGCGGTCATTACTTCGCGATCGTCGACGAAGTTGACTCAATCTTGATTGACGAGGCTCGTACTCCATTGATTATTTCTGGACGCATTGCCGATGCAGCCAAGTCGTATTATCAATTTGCTTCAATCGTCAGGTCGCTCAAGCGAGACATAGATTATGAAGTCGAAGAAGACAAGCGCGTCGTAGTTCCGACCGAGGCTGGTATTGAAAAAGTAGAACAGCAACTTGGTATTGCCAACTTGTATGACGAAGTGCAACAAAACTTGGTGCACCAATTGCAAGTAGCGCTCAAGGCTGCGGTGCTGTATCAGCGAGATAAGGACTACATCATCCAAGATGGTGAAGTAAAAATCGTCGACGAATTTACGGGTCGAATTCTTGAAGGCCGTCGTTGGAGCGAAGGTATTCACCAGGCGGTTGAGGCCAAAGAGGGCGTCAAGATCAAGGAAGAAAACCAAACACTCGCAACCGTCACCTTGCAAAATTATTTCCGCATGTACGACAAACTCTCCGGCATGACCGGTACTGCGCAAACCGAAGCAGCCGAGTTGATGAATACCTATGGGCTGCAGGTTGTCCCTATCCCAACCAATCGTGAGATGGTGCGTATCGACCAAGCAGACCTGATTTTTAAGACCGAAGCCGCAAAGTTTAAGACTGTTGTTGCTGATATCGAAGAGAAGCATAAAAAGGGCCAACCAGTGTTGGTCGGTACTGTCAGCGTCGAGAAGAGCGAGTTGCTCTCACGCGAACTTGACAAGCATGGCATTAAACACGAAGTGCTCAATGCCAAGCAGCACACACGTGAAGCTTCGATCGTCACACAGGCCGGACGCATAGGCAGCGTCACCGTTGCAACCAACATGGCTGGACGCGGAGTCGACATCATGCTCGGCGGAAACCCAGAGGGGCTTGCTCGCGCCAAAGTATTGCAAGAAGGCTTTGATCCACTAACACTGACGGACGAGTTTGCATTGGCTATGCCACTCGAGCAAATGTCCGATGAATACAAGCAATCTCGCGCAGCAGCACAAAAGCGCTACGCCGATTTATTGGTGGAGTTCACCGCTTCGTGCAAGATCGAGGGCGACAAAGTGCGTGGCATTGGTGGTCTCTATGTGCTCGGCACCGAGCGCCACGAGTCGCGACGTATTGACAATCAGTTGCGTGGTCGTTCTGGTCGTCAGGGTGATCCAGGTGAAAGCCGTTTTTACTTAAGCCTCGACGACGAACTGATGCGCTTGTTCGCAACTGGCGCCTTGAGCTGGGTGATGGGTCGTGCGCTTCCAGACGACGAAGCAATTGAAGCGAAGATGGTGACCAAGGCAATTGAGCGTGCTCAAACAACAGTCGAGCAACGCAACGGCGAGATTCGCAAAAACGTTCTCAAGTACGACGAAGTAATGAATGAGCAGCGCAAAATCATTTATCAGCGCCGCGACCAGATACTCCTGGGGCTTGATCTAAAAGTTGCGGCCATGGAGTATTTGGCAGAAGCTGTTGACTCATTGATCGACAGTCATTGTGTGTCGGATGCAAATGATGAATGGGACCTTGACGGCTTGGCTCGTGAACTCGTTTCATTTTGGCCATCAACGGTTACTAGCCATCGCCTTGAGCAGTGTGCAGATACCGACGAGATGTATGACCTCGTGATGTCGGACGCATCAATTTTTTACGCAGCCCGCGAAACAGAGATGGGCGAAGCAACAATGCGAGAGATCGAGCGACAAGTGATGCTCCGCATTATCGATCAGCGTTGGCGCGAACATCTTGAAGAGATGGATTATCTCCAAGAGGGCATCAACTTGCGCGCGATGGGTCAAAAAGATCCACTGACCGAATGGCAACGTGAGGGCTTCGAGATGTTTGGCACCCTGATGAAGGGCATTGCTCAAGATTTTGTCAAGTACGTCATGCACGTGCAGGTTGTGAAAAATGAATCACCTGTGTTGCAGGTAAGCAATCTCCAGGAATCGTCATTTGATACCGAGACCGATGGTGGTTTCGCTGCGATTGCCGCAGAAGAAACTGGCGTGCCGATTCAGTCCGAGCCAGCAGTGAAGACGATTGTCAAGTCGGCCGATGACTGGTCGACAACTCCGCGCAACGCGATGTGCCCGTGCGGTTCGGGCAAGAAGTACAAGTTGTGCCACGGGCGCAACTAATTTACTTCTACTCACTATGCGCGATTTTTCCAACGACCTCACCGAAATTCGGCGACGCGTTAGTGAAGCTTTTGTCTATCTCAAGGTAGAAGCTGGTGGCGAGCGAATGAAGGTTCTCGAGATTGATGTTGCTCGCCCCGATTTGTGGGACGACCAAGACAACGCCAAAAAAGTGAACACCGAATACGTCAATCTCAAAGCTGATCTCGACGAATTTGCGCAGTTGTCTGGATCAGTAGACGACCTTGAGGTGCTGCACGAAATGGCGCGCGAAATTGATGATGCAAGCCAAGAGCCAGATCTTGAAAGTGGCATCGGTGGCGTGCGGTCAAAGCTTGACGCACTTGAGTTGCGCAGTTTGTTTACTGGCGTGCACGACGAGATGGACGCAATTGTGCAGATCAATGCCAAAGACGGCGGTGTTGATGCCCAGGACTGGAGCGAAATGCTCTTACGCATGTACACGCGATGGGCGGAGCGCAGCAGTTTTGCAATCGAGATCGGCGATATCTCGCTTGGCACTGAAGCAGGTATTTTGTCGGCCGACTTTACGGTGCGCGGCAGATATGCATACGGGCTACTTACATCCGAGCGCGGCACGCATCGTTTGGTGCGTATTAGCCCGTTCGACAATCAGGGTCGGCGCCAAACAAGTTTTGCCAGCGTGCAAGTGTGGCCAATTCTTGAAGAGGCTGACGTTGAAATTAATGAGACCGATATTCGTATGGAAGTGTTTCGAGCATCAGGCGCTGGTGGCCAACATGTCAACAAGACATCTTCTGCGGTAAGACTTATTCATGAGCCAACAGGGCTCGTCGCGTCGTCGCAACAAGAGCGTTCGCAATTACAAAACCGTGAGAGCGCATTGAAGCGCCTCAAGACGATGGTCGCATCTCGTATTGAAGAAGAGCGTGATGCTGCAATGAAAAAAATTGCGGGCAAGCCATCGGCGATTGGCTGGGGTAGCCAGATTCGCTCGTATGTCATGCAGCCATATCAGATGGTGAAAGATGTGCGCACCGAAATTGAGAGCGGAAACATTGCTGGGGTTCTGGATGGAGATCTGAATCTCTTTATGGAGGGCTATCTGCGGTGGCGCCGTGCAAACTCTGATTCATAAACTAAACTGACTGTTTGTCGCCTGGAAGGGGCCCCATGATCCGTTTGGAAAGTGTGACCAAGAGGTACGGCACCGAAACGGTGGCCGTTCGAGATGCAAGTTTCGATATCGCTAAAGGCGACTTCGTGTTCTTGGTTGGACCATCCGGATCTGGCAAGTCGACGTTGCTGCGACTCATCAACCGCCAAGAACAGCCTGAGCGTGGCGAGGTGTGGGTGGCTGGGCAAAACGTTAATGAGATGGCCGAGTCGCGTGTTCCATATTTACGCCGCAACATGGGCAACGTGTTTCAGGACTACAAGTTGTTGCCCAACAAGACAGTTTTTGAAAACGTTGCGTTTGCCCTCGAAGTGATTGGTAAGCCAAGACACGTCATCAATCGGCAGGTGCCAGTTGTTCTGGAGTTGGTTGGTCTTGCAGGCAAGGAAGATCGTTTCCCCGAGCAGTTGTCGGGCGGAGAGCAACAGCGTGTGTCGATCGCACGTGCGTTTGTCAATAGACCGCTGATCATGTTGGCCGACGAGCCAACCGGCAACCTCGACCCAGCAACGGGCGAGGGCATCATGTCGCTGTTGGAAGAAATCAATCGCACCGGCACCACAGTGGTGATGGCAACGCACGATCATCGCGTTGTTAATGCAATGCGTAAGCGCGTTATTCAACTTGACCGTGGTGTCATTGTGCGCGACCAAGAACGTGGGGTGTACGAATGATCGCCCGTATTACATATGCATTTCGCGAAATGTGGGCAAGCTTTAGGCGCAACCTCACGCTGACTGTCGCGGCCATTCTTACATCGGCTATTGCGCTGCTGTTGGTGGGCACAACATTTTTAATCCAGCGTGCGTTCGACAATTTGTTGGTTCAGTGGCGCGGAGATGTCGAGATGATCGTGTTCGTGCGTAGTGATGCGACACCCGAGCAGATCTCGTTGATCGACCAGACAATTAAGGCTGCGCCAACCATCATTGATGTTGAGAGGTTGCTGTACCTAGATAAAACACAAAGTTATGAAGAAGCAAAGCGTATTTTTGTTGGCGACCCTGTCACCTTGAGCCTGTTGACCCCCGACAACATTCCGTCGCAGTTCAAAGTTGTGCCAATTACGCAAGACCCAGAGCTTGTGCGCAGTTTGAGTGAGCAATATCGATCTTTGCCTGGTGTGCAAGATGTGGCGCTCGCTGAAGACGAGTTTCAAGTGATCTCAACGCTGTCTCGTTTTGTACGCACCGTTACGTTGGTAATGTCGCTTGTGCTGTTAGTCGTAGCAGTAGGGCTGATTTGGAACACGATTCGTACAGCAATGTTTGCGCGCAGGCGTGAAATAGAGGTAATGAAATTGGTCGGTGCAACCAACTGGTTTATCCGCGTGCCGTTTATGCTCGAAGGTCTATTGCATGGTTTGCTCGGCGGTATCGCATCTTGTGGTGGGCTATGGGTACTCAACTCTGCATGGACCAATGGCGTCGCTGGGTTTAAGCCCGGCACCGGGATCAGTTCGCTTGTTGTTCCGTCTGGATATCTGACGGGTGTGATGCTGGTGATTCTTGCAATCGGTGCACTTGTTGGCGCTGTCGGATCAGCAATCGCGGCTTCACGATTCTTGGACGTGTAGGCACTGGGCACATGTACACAGAAATTATCTACGAGGTGAGCAACAAAGTCGCTACGGTCACGTTGCATCGACCGGACAAGATGAATGCATTCACTGGCGTGATGATGAACGAGTTGTTGCAGGTATTCGACGAAATTGATGCCGACGACAACGTGCGCGCAGTGATTGTTACGGGCAGTGGTCGTGCATTCTGTGCTGGAGCCGACTTGTCGCACGGTGCAGACACATTTAGCGATGGCAAGTTAAGTGGTCAAACTTCAACATCGGTTCGTCGCGATGGTGGTGGCATGGTTGCTCTGCGCATGTTTAGGTGCAATAAACCAATCATTGGTGCGATTAACGGCGCAGCGGTTGGTATCGGCGCAACGATGACGTTGCCAATGGATATTCGAATCGCTGCTGACACCGCAAAAATGGGCTTCGTGTTTGCTCGCCGAGGCATTGTGCCAGAGGCTTGTTCGTCGTGGTTTTTGCCGCGTCTAGTCGGTATCGCTCAAGCCCAAGAATGGGTGTTGACCGGACGGGTCTTTTTGGCAGACGAAGCATTGCGTGGTGGACTCGTGCGCAGTATTCATCCGCAAGCCGAGCTACTTCAGGTTGCTCGTGACCTAGCACAAGAAATTGTGGACAACACGGCTCCAGTATCTGTGTCGCTAACCAGGCAGATGATGTGGCGAATGCTTGGGGCTTTGCACCCAATGGAGGCACACCGCGTTGACTCGCGTGGCATTCAAGAACGCGGTCGTTCGGCAGACACTCGCGAAGGTGTGATGAGCTTTTTGCAAAAGCGACCAGCGGTGTTTACCGACATGGTGAGCACAGACATGCCAGACATTTTTGTGGGCTGGGAAGAACCAGAGTTTTTCTAATTCATGAGTCTGTTTGAAGAAGTGGGCGGCTCACAATTTTTTGATCGATTGGTCGAGCGTTTTTATGAAGGTGTTGCAACAGATGATGTGTTGCTGCCGTTGTACCCAGAGCAATCTGACTTGAGTGGGGCAAAAGAACGACTTACTTTGTTTCTGCAGCAATATTGGGGCGGCCCAACGACATACAGCGATGAACGTGGGCATCCCAGGTTGCGACAAAGGCATTTTCCATTTGTAATTGGCGAACGGGAGCGAGATCGTTGGATGGTGCACATGATGGCAGCAGTCGATGAACTTTCACCCAATGAAGCGGTTCATCAACAATTGATGGAATACATGGCGATGGCGTCTACAGCCATGATCAATTCGCCGAGCGAAACTATTTGAGCGCGTAGCACGCAATCGCGGTAGCCGACGCAACATTAAGTGAATCGACGCCGACTGCCATGGGTATGTTGGTCAGAATTGTGCATGCATCAAGTGCATCTTTGCTCAGACCCTGGCGCTCTGATCCAAGCACTAATGCGCGGGGTTGCGAATTGGCAAGATTGATGTGATTCATTGGTATCACTTGCTTTGTCGGGTGGGTCAGTGTCATGCCCACAACAGCAAAGCCGCGACTTGCGAGTTGATTCAACGTGGTTGAGATATCGGTAATTCGGGCGTAGGGCAGATGGAACGTGGTACCCATCGATACTCGCAATGCACGGCGTGTAAGTGGATCAGATGATGTGGTGTCGAGCAGCATTGCATCCCATCCAAGGGCAACTGCGCTTCGTGCGATGGCGCCAACGTTGCTGGGGTTGTCGATGCAATCAAGGATTACGAGGCGTGTAGACGAATCTATTAGTGATTGTGCATCTCGCAATACTGGGCGGTGAAATACTCCGATTGCATCGAGCGGAACACCAAGACCAGTGACTTCGCGGCGAATGTCGGCTGAAGCGCTCAGTGTGATGCCGCCACGCTGAGTGATGTCAGCAACAAAGTCTTGTGCACATTTTGGGTCACACAAGACAACGGAAGGTTTGCATCCTGCATCAAGTGCTCGTCGAACAACGAGGTCGCCTTCTGCAACAAACATTCCAGTTGATTCGAGGTTGTTGACTTGCGCGGCCTTGCGTTGTGCGATGGTGTTGAGTTGTCGTTCGCGCCAGCGAAACGCATTCAGCCGTTCGTCAGATGCATCGTCGACTTCGATAATCACGAAAAGCTATTTTAAAATTGCCATGGGAAGGCGTCCCAGTTTGGGTCACGCTTTTCAAGAAAAGCGTTGCGTCCTTCTTCTGCTTCATCTGTCATGTAGGCAAGTCGTGTGGCCTCTCCGGCAAACAACTGTTGACCAACGAGGCCATCATCGATCAAGTTGAACGAAAACTTGAGCATGCGCTGTGCGGTCGGGCTCTTTGAGTTGATCTCTTTGGCCCACTGCAGTGCTGTTGCCTCAAGTTCGGTGTGTGGCACAACGGCATTGACCATGCCCATGCGCTGAGCATCATCGGCTGAGTATTCGCGCCCAAGGAAAAAGATTTCCCTGGCAAACTTTTGGCCAACTTGTCGCGCGAGATATGCCGAACCATAGCCTCCATCAAAACTTGCAACATCGGCATCGGTTTGCTTGAAGCGAGCGTGTTCTTTACTCGCCAATGTGAGGTCGGCAACTACGTGCAAACTGTGTCCGCCACCAGCAGCCCAACCAGGCACCACGCAGATCACAATCTTGGGCATGAATCTGATTAAACGTTGCACCTCAAGAATGTGCAGTCGACCGGTGCGACCTTGATTGATCGTGCTTGAGGTTTCGCCGTCGGCATACTTGTAGCCGTCCTTGCCTCGAATGCGTTGGTCACCTCCGCTACAAAATGCCCAACCGCCATCCTTCGGAGATGGTCCGTTGCCAGTGAGTAGCACGCAGCCGATGTCGGTTGATTGGCGAGCGTGATCAAGAGCGACAAAAAGTTCGTCGACTGTTGCGGGACGAAATGCGTTGCGCACTTCGGGACGATTAAATGCAATGCGTACTGTGCCGTGGGCGAGTGCGCGATGGTATGTGATGTCATTAAATGAGAAACCATCAACCTCGCGCCAAGCCGTTGGGTCGAAAATGTCGGAAACCTGTTTGGCGTTCACCGTTCTATCTTACAAACTTGACACGTTGGCGCGGTGGGCGTGCTCGGGGTGCTCGAGCACGAACCTATCTGCCCATTCCTTAGAGGTGGCATCAGATTGCTTCTTTGTTTGCGGGGCAGGCACCGTATCAACAGGTGAGTCAATGTGGTTCATCACCAGACGAACCGTTGCATCCATGTCACGAGTCAGTTGCTCGTAGGTGATGTCGAGTGGCACGATCTTGTTGTCGATGAAATATTTTTGCCACTGAGCATTTTCGT
Organism: Ilumatobacteraceae bacterium; assembly: GCA_044240275.1. Taxonomy (GTDB): domain Bacteria; phylum Actinomycetota; class Acidimicrobiia; order Acidimicrobiales; family Ilumatobacteraceae; genus UBA3006. The sequence goes on from JBIHZV010000001.1 coordinate 30,387, forward strand.
CGGCGATGCGCGCGAGGGCACCTACGATTGCACCGCCGTCATAGATGGGCTCACGTTGCACTTCCATGTTGCTGTTCCACGACTCACTTTGGGATGCACGGACAAATGAAATTGCTTGTCGAATCTCGTTTTGGCGCATGATGCGTACCCAGCGCACGGGAACTCCCCAATAGTCGACGTTCAGATCGAGATCAAGCATGTGGCGCTTGTACTGGTTCCAGTGCATTTTGATTCCGAACACTCCGTTTTGCGTGGTATTTATCTCGGCAAGACGATTGAGGTACGCCAGGTAAGAGCGGTGAGAAAAATACGAAATATCACGCCATGCCGATTTGCCAAGCAGTTTGCGAAGCGCGCTCAGAGGCAGTCGGTTTGGGGTGATCGTTGGAACTCCATATTTGTCGCGGAAGCGCACAAAGTTTTGGGTGTGGATGTTGAGGTATTCCACTGGGGTGCCAGCGGCCAACGTGCCACGCAGTATTGAACACAGCAGTGTGGATCCGGTGCGCTCGACCGAGGCGACGACCAGCAATTTTTTGGTTTCCACGCTTCAGATCCTAGAAGAAAGGGCCATTGCTGATACCGTTTTGCCGCAGTTAGTAAGTCGCAACGTTTAATAGCCATTCCCCCAACTCATTGCAATGGAGACTCCCGATGACAACCCAACTCACTCTTGCCGACTGGACAAAGCGCGCAGGTCAAAAAGTATCTCGAACGCAATTGTTTATTGATGGCAAGTTTGTTGATGCCGCAAGCGGCAAGACATTTGAGTCGATCAATCCTCGCGATGGGAGCATCATCGCAAACATTGCAGAGGGCGATGCTGAGGATGTCAATCGTGCGGTTGCAGTAGCAAAGCGCACATTTGATGCCGGTATCTGGAGTGAGATGGCACCCCTTGATCGCAAGAATGTAATGCTCAGGTGGGCGCAGTTGATTCGTGATCATGCCGAAGAGTTGGCATTGCTCGAAACTATGAACTGCGGCAAACCAATCAGCGACTCGCTTAATGTCGACGTTGCGTCATGTGCCAACAACATTCAGTGGTACGCCGAAACTATTGACAAGTTGTATGGAGAAATCGCGCCAGTGCCACGTGACTCGATTGCTTTGATTGAGCGCGAGCCAATGGGCGTTGTCGGAGCAGTGGTTCCATGGAACTACCCACTGATCATTAGCTCGTGGAAAGTTGGCGCCGCACTTGCGGGTGGCAACTCGGTCATTTTGAAGCCTGCAGAGCAGTCGCCATTGTCGGCACTGTTGTTTGCCGAACTCGCAGTGCAGGCCGGTTTGCCTGCTGGCGTGTTCAACGTAGTTAACGGTTTTGGTCCAAGCTGCGGTGGCACGCTTGGTAAGCACATGGATGTCAACAAGTTGGCCTTCACTGGCTCGACTGAAGTTGGCAAGTATTTCTTGAAGTATTCCGCTGAAAGTAATGCAAAAGCGGTCTCACTCGAACTCGGTGGCAAGACGCCACACGTTGTGTTGAGTGACTGCCCAGATATCGATGCTGCGGCTTCGGCGATTGCGTGGGGTGTGTTTTACAACGCTGGCCAAACATGCCATGCCGGCACTCGCATGGTTGTCGACCAAAAGATTGAAGACGAGTTGTTGCAAAAGATTCAGGATGTCTCAAAGACAATCATGCCTGGCGACACCTACGACCCGAAGACCGCGATGGGGACGATTGTCGATCGCTCGCAGTTCGATCGCGTGAATGAGTACATCAACATTGGCAAGAGTGAGGGAGCAGTTGTGCACACGGGTGGCACTCCTGTCGAGCCAGTCAAGGGCGGCATTTTTATTCCGCCAACCATCTTTAAGGGCGTGAAGCCGGGAATGCGGATTGAGCAAGAAGAGATATTTGGACCGGTACTTGGCTCAATTCGAGTAACCAACGACGAAGATGCAGTGCGCATCGCAAATGATTCGCAATATGGTCTTGGCGCTGCATTATGGACGCGAGATGTTTCGAAGGCTCACAAGATCGCACGTCAATTGCGTGCAGGAACTGTCTGGGTCAATACGTTTGATCGCAGTTCGATCACCACGCCATTCGGTGGATTTAAGCAATCGGGTACAGGACGAGATCGCTCGTTGCACTCGATTGAGGGCTACACCAACTTGAAGACAACTTGGATTCAGCTCTAACTCATCTCATTACAACTATCAATTTTTAAAATACAAGCAAAGGAGCACATATGCGTTGCGGATTTATCGGTCTAGGACACATCGGCAAGTTTTTGGCAGGCAGTTTGGTGCGCAATGGTTTTGAGGTCACTGTGTACGACCTCAATGCCGACGCAGCAGCGCCACTCGTTGCCAAAGGTGCAAAGTTGGCTGGCTCAATCAAAGAGTTATGTGATGCATCCGACACGGTATTCACATGCTTGCCGTCGCCGCGCGCGATCGACGCCGTTGTTGCCGGTCCTGGTGGAGTGATCGAGTCTCTTGCCGGCCGTGCGACTCGCGCAACATGGATCGACATGAGCACCAATGACCAAGACGAAACGTTGCGGCTAGGTGAACTGTGTGAATCTAAGGGAATCAATGTGCTCGAGTCACCTGTGACGGGTGGTGTGCATAAAGCAGCACACGGAGATATCACTGTGCTCGTCGGTGGCAATGAAGCAGTATTTAAAGCACACGAAAAGGCTCTCAACGCGATGGGCCAACCAGTGTTGTACATCGGCAAGTTGGGAAGTGCTGCAGTGATCAAAGTGATCACCAACATGCTTGCATTCATCCACTTGGTTGCTGCAGGCGAAGCGTTGATGCTGGCAAAGCGCGGCGGCCTCGACCTTGGCGTGGCCTTTGAGGCCATCAAGCAATCGTCGGGCAACAGCTTTGTTCACGAAACAGAAAGCCAAGTGATTCTCAACGGCAGTTACAACATCAATTTCACTATGGACTTGGCACTCAAAGACATGGGCTTTGCGCTCGGGTATGGCAAAGAGTTTGGTGTGCCACTCGCATTGGCGACTTTGACAAATGAGCAATTTGTATTGGCAAAGGCTGCCTACGGCGGTGAGGCTTGGTCATCGCAAGTAGTCAAGTTGCTCGAAGATGCAACTGGTTCAGATTTGCGTGCACCTGGTTTTCCTGCCGAACTGGAATAGAGTCATTCTCGTTAGACCAATTTGATTACTGGGGGCACGTGTGGCGCACAAGAGAACTCGCCGAGAGTTGGCAGCTGCATTCCGCTGGGCCGCCAGACTTGATTACCACGAAGGTATTGCAAACCATTTCAGCGCGGCAGTTAGCGCCGACGGACAAGAGTTTTTGATCAACACACGTGGCATGCACTTTTCTCGTGCACAAGCAAGTCGGTTGGCGTTGGTAACTACAGCTGATGGAGCATCTGACCCAGTTGCACAGAACGTAGATACAACAGCATGGATTTTGCATTCGTATATCCATCGCAATGTGCCAAGGGCGAGATGTATTTTGCACACGCATATGCCATATGCAACGGCACTTGCAAGTCTGAAAGATTTTGAGTTTTTGATGCTGGACCAAAATGCTTGCCGTTTTTATGACCGTATTGCGTACGACCGCCACTATGCAGGCATGGCACTTGAACCTGCCGAGGGCGAGCGCGTTGCGTCACTTCTGGGCGATGGCAAAGACATCTTGTTCCTTGCCAACCACGGTGTGTTGGTAGTGGCGGACACGATTGCGCAAGCTTTTGACGAGTTGTACTACCTTGAAAAAGCTGCCCAATTGCAAGTGATTGCTCTTTCGACTGGCCGCGAACTCCAAATCGTCGATAATAAGACCGCAGCCCTTGCATGCAAGCAGTGGCGCGAGTATCCAGAGGCTGCCGAATTGCATTTTGCAGCTTTGATGGACATTCTTGATCTTGAGTCAGCCGACTACATTAAGTGAGTCCGTTTAAACCCCCCAGAGCCAAAAGGTAGAACAATTCCATGAAAGCAGCAGTATGTCGCGAGTTTGGTAAACCACTCGTCATCGAAGAAGTGCAACTTGCCGATGCAGGTCCTGGCGAAGTTCGCGTCAAGGTTTCGGCCGTCGCTATCTGTCATAGCGATATTTCGTACGCCGACGGAGCATGGGGCGGCACGTTGCCAGCCATTTATGGTCACGAGTGCGCTGGCGTTGTCGAAAAAGTTGGAGCTGATGTCACCACTGTCAAAGTGGGAGAGCACGTTGTTGTCACGTTGATTCGCTCGTGTGGACACTGCCATGGTTGCAGCATGGGCAACCCTGTTACATGCAGCACGCAGTTTCCTCTCGATGCCAAGTCGCCAATTACCGATGCAAAGGGCAATGCAGTTGTGCAGAGCATGCGCACGGGCGGCTTTGCAGAGTTTGTGCTCGTGCACGAGTCGCAGTGCGTGGCAGTTCCAAAGACAATTCCGATGGCAAGCGCATCGCTGCTTGCGTGCGGTGTCATTACTGGATTTGGTGCAGTGACGAATACTGCAAAAGTTCCGGCTGGTAGTCACGTCGTTGTTATCGGCACCGGAGGCGTTGGTCTCAATGCAATTCAGGGTGCACGAGTGAGTGGCGCACGCACGGTCATTGCGATTGACATCGCCGACAACAAGATTGCCGCGGCAAAAGATTTTGGTGCAACACACGGCATCAACTCCAAAACCGAAAATGTTGCAGAGCGAGTACTCGAACTCACCGATGGTCGCGGTGCCGACTACGTGTTTGTGACTGTTGGTGTTAAGTCGGCATTCGACTCGTCATACGGCATGCTGGCCAAGAGCGGTTCGGTCGTTCTGGTAGGTATGCCAGCGAGCGGCGTGATGTCAGAAATTGATCCGGGCACGATGGCTGCTTACAGCCAAAACATCTTGGGTTCAAAGATGGGTTCGGCTCGAATTCAGGTTGATATTCCAAACCTTGTCGGGTTGTACAACCAAGGACGTGTCAAGTTGGACGAACTCGTGACCAAGACATACCCGATCGAAGAAATCAATGAAGCAATCGACGCAGTAAAGCGTGGCGAAGCACTTCGCAACGTGATTGTGTTCTAGGCGACTGCTCTTTCATGAAAATAGTCGATGTCAAAACATTTGTGGTGGGCAATCCACCTCCGCGTTTTGGCGGTCGCTACTTTATTTTTGTCAAACTCACCACCGACTCTGGCGTTACAGGAATTGGTGAGGTGTATACAGCCACCTATTCGCCGCATCTTGTAGCCAAGATGATTGAAGAAGTTGCTCAACGGCACGTCATTGGCAGTGATCCGTTTCATATTGAGATGATGTGGCGCAATGTGTACGGTCGCGGGTATTCGTTGCGCCCCGACCTCACAACGGGTGGCATCGTGAGCGGTATCGAGATGGCCATGTGGGATATCTGTGGCAAAGAGACCGGCAAGCCCGTGTATGAATTGCTGGGCGGTCGAGTGCACGAAAAATTGCGCGCATATACGTATCTGTATCCACCCGTTGGCGTCGATGTCTATTCAGATGACCCGGTGTACACCGACCCCGATGCAGCGGCTGAGGCTGCGGTGCGTGAAGTTGAGCGCGGTTTTACTGGTGTCAAGTTTGATCCAGCCGGAAGGTATTCGGTGTTTGACGGTCGCCAACCTGCTCTTTGGGCAATTGATGTTTCGGTCAAGATGGTGCGAGCGGTGCGCGAAGCTATTGGTACTCGCGCCGACATCTTGTTTGGCACTCACGGTCAGTTCACTGCGTCGGGTGCAATTCGTCTTGCCAAGCAACTTGAAAAGTACGACCCATTGTGGTTTGAAGAGCCAGTGCCGCCAGATTCACCAGAAGAAATTGCCAAGGTTGCTCGCGCGACCAGCATTCCTATTTCGGCAGGCGAGCGATTGACAACGAAGTATGAGTTTCATCAATTGCTCAAAACTGGCGCAGCATCGATTTTGCAGCCAAACCTTGGGCGTTGCGGCGGATTGCTTGAAGGTAAAAAGATTGCATCAATGGCCGAGGTTTATCACGCGCAAATCGCACCGCACATGTATTGCGGACCAGTTGTTGCTGCTGCCAATATTCAACTCGCCACGTGCACGCCAAACTTCCTGATTCTTGAAACAATTCAGGGGTGGCAGGGCTTTCATGCCGAACTTGTAAAAACGTCGATCAAATTTGAGGGCGGTTTCATCATCCCACCGACTGAACCAGGCTTGGGTATTGAGCTGAACGAGAAGGTTGCTCTCGCCAATCCCTATACCGGTAGTGAGTTGCACCTCGAGATGAGTTCAGTACCAGCAACACTGCTGTAGTTTTTGGTCATCATGACTCTTGGTCGCGCAATTCCGCTTTGGCAAGACGGCCTGCAGCTTGATGGAAACACTCGACGCAGTGCAGTTGGACGTAGTGCTGTAGATGGCGTTGTTGAATCCGATGTCGTCATTGTCGGTGGCGGTTACACAGGGTTGTGGACAGCTTTTTATCTCAAACAACTTGCTCCGCAATTGTCGGTATCGATTGTTGAGTCGCAATTCGTTGGCTTTGGGGGGAGCGGTCGTAACGGCGGTTGGTGCAGTGCATTTTTGCCAATGTCGCCAAGCGAGATGTCGGCTGAGCATGGCGCACAAGCAATGCGTTTTTTGCAAGATCAAATGTTTGCAACTGTGGATGAAATTGCTCGTGTTGCTCAAGTGAACAATATTGTCTGCGATTTCCACAAAGGCGGCACTATTACATCGGCCTCTGACCCTGCGCATGTGGCTCGACTACATCACTACATCGATGATTGGCATGCTGCCGGCTTTAGTGATGTAGATATGACTTGGGAAAGTGCAGAACAGATTTCAAAGCGTATTCGTGTTTCATCCACTCTGGGAGGCATGTACAGCCCACATTGTGCTGTGGTGAATCCATGGAAGTTGGTGACTGGGTTAGCGCGAACGATAGAGAATCTTGGCGTTGTGATTTATGAAGATTCGCGTGCACTCAAGATCGAGCCGCGAAGGGTCGTACTCGAACGAGGTGAAGTTCGGGCCAAATGGGTTGTCAATGCACTTGAGTCCTTCACCTCACAACTTCCATCAGGTACGCGGAAAATCGTTCCGTTGTATTCATTGATGGTGGCAACCGAACCGCTTTCAGAATCTGTATGGCGCTCTCTCGGTTGGGCTCATCGCGAGACGTTTGCCGATGGTCGCAATATGGTCACGTATGCACAACGCACAGCAGACGATCGCATTGCTTTTGGGGGCCGAGGCGCGCCGTATCACTTTGGGTCAAGTATCGCCGATCGTTATGACCGCAATAAAACAATTCATGGTCGGCTCGAGCAAACTGTGCGGGAAATATTCCCTCAGATTGCTGAGGCGCGGTTTACGCATCATTGGGGTGGCCCAGTTGGTGCGCCACGAGATTGGCATGCGTTTGCCAATGTCGATGCCAAAACAGGTCTATGTGCAGGTGGCGGATATGTTGGCGATGGAGTTGCTCTATCCAACTTGGTTGGTCGAACACTTGCGCATCAGATTGCGGACACCGGTGATGCGCTTACCCAGTCAGCGCTTGTCAGTCATCAGTCAAAAAAGTGGGAAATTGAGCCACTGCGTTGGCTGGGTGTCAATTCGTTGTTGGCGTTGACCGAATATGCCGACAAGGCAGAGCGTCGAACTCACCGACCAATGAAGCGGTTACTCGCACTACGCGATGGCTTATTGGGATGAGGTTGGCATTTGTGCACACTCACCGTAGGGTGACGTACGTGAAGTCTTTTGCACACAACTCCCATCATCACGTTCATCACGTGTCACGTCGGGCTCTTGTGTAGCGCATCCAAACTCTCACAAGTTTTTCACAGCCCGTCGGATTATCCGGCGGGTTTTTTGTTTTTCTAGCACAAGTTTCAAACATTAAATCGAGAAAGAAGGCAGTGATGAACAAAGCAGTAATGAACAGCGAAAACACAATCCAAGATCAATCAAAAACAATGACAGATTTGGATTTTGGCAAACTCGATGGACTGCTAGCAGTTGTTATTCAAGACGCGGTGACGCAGCGGGTACTCATGGTTGGGTTTATGAATGCTGAGTCTTATGCGCGAACACTCGAAACCGGATTTGTTGTCTTTTTTAGCCGCTCGCGCAACAAGCTGTGGATGAAGGGTGAAACGTCTGGACACACGCTGCAGGTTGTGTCGATGTCAACCGACTGTGATCGTGATGCTTTACTCATCACGGTAAAAGCAAATGGTCCTGGTGTTTGCCATGAAGGATTTGAAAGCTGCTTTTCGCGCACACGTGTCAACAACAACTGGATAGTTACCGACCCACAAACTTTTTCACCAACCGATGTATACAGCGACACGAAAGAGGTAGTCAAATGAGCAATGAATCAATTTTGAAACTCGGAATACCAAAAGGAAGTTTGGAAAATGCAACGATCGATTTGTTTCGGCGTGCAGGTTTTCAGATCACCGTCAACAGTCGGTCGTACTTTCCAGCCATAGATGATCCGAATATTGAGTGCATGTTGATTCGCGCTCAAGAAATGGCGCGTTATGTAGAAGACGGTGTACTGGATGCCGGGCTGACAGGGCTCGACTGGATTGCTGAAACCGGTGCGAACGTGCACCCGATTACCGACTTGGTGTATGCAAAGCAAAGCTTTGGTCGCGTTCGTTGGGTGCTCGCAGTACCTGAACAGTCGGAAGTGCGCAGTGTCAAAGACCTTGAGGGCAAGATCATTGCTACTGAACTTGTTGAAACAACAAAGCGATATCTGGCAGCAAATGGAGTTACTGCAAAAGTCGAATTCAGTTGGGGGGCGACCGAGGTGAAGCCACCAATTTTGGCAGACGCCATTGTGGAAGTAACAGAGACTGGATCATCGCTCCGTGCCAATAATTTGCGCATTGTTGAAACGGTGCTCGAGTCGAACACGCAGTTCATAGCCAATACGACATCATGGCAAGACCCAGCCAAGCGTCAGCAGATGCAAGACATTCGGATGCTGCTCGAAGGAGCAATTAACGCAATGGGCAAGGTTGGGTTGATGATGAATGTGGAGCGCTCTAGTTTGCAACAAGTACTAGACGTGTTGCCGGCGTTGAAGACACCAACAATTTCAACGTTGGCTGATGAAAATTGGTTGGCACTAAACACGATCTTGGATGAAAGTACTGTGCGCACAATCATTCCTCGGCTCAAGCAGGCGGGCGCGTCAGGCATTGTCGAGTATCCACTCAACAAGATTGTTAACTGATGCTGAGAATTCTTGATCAAGCAGGAGCAAATGCGTTTCTCAATCGCGCTACTCAGCGACTGGATAACGCACTTGAGATTGTCAAACCGATCGTTCAGGATGTACGCGATCGTGGAGACATAGCGGTTCGTGAATATGCGGGAAGACTTGATGGCTTCACGGGGGAGAGTTTTGTCATCGATTCCTGTGGCGAACTTGACCCCGCATTGTTGGAGGCGGTGACAATCGCAGCAAAAAATATTCGTGACTTCGCACAGCAGCAACTTGTCAAGCCGTGGCAAACAACTACGAGCGACGGTCGAACACTTGGTCAAATTGTTCGTCCACTTGATTCGGTCGGTGTGTATGTGCCCGCTGGAAGGTATCCACTGCTTTCGACCATGTTGATGGCTGTCATTCCTGCACAAGTTGCTGGAGTCGGCACGATTACCGTCGTGTGCCCACAACCGAATACGCAGATTTTGGCGCTGGCAAAATGGCTTGGTCTCAAGTCCATCATTCAATTAGGTGGGGCACAAGCAATCGCTTCTCTTGCTTATGGCACTCAAAGCATCGCCAAAGTGCAAAGGATTGTTGGGCCTGGTAACTCGTATGTTGCCGCAGCAAAAAAGTTGGTTGCAGGCGATGTCGGAATCGATTTTGTTGCTGGACCTAGCGAGATCGTGCTTGTTGCAAACGCAGGAGATCCAACTTGGATCGCAGCCGACATGCTCGCACAGTGTGAGCATGACGTGGAAGCTCGGGCAATCCTGCTCACAACCTCAACAACTCTTGCCACAGAAGTTCAGGCACAAGTTGCACTGCAGTTGCTGACGTTGACCACGGCTGATGTTGCGTCATTGGCTGTTGCCAATAACAGCGCAATAATCGTGTGTCAAAGTGTTGAAGAGATCATTGAACTGGTTAACGAGATTGCTCCAGAGCACTTGGCGATACCAGACGAATCTTTGTCAGTTGATTCGTTTGTTGACAAGATTGTTAATGCTGGGTCAATTTTTGTCGGAAGATTTAGTACCGAAGCTGCTGGCGATTATGCGAGTGGGCCAAACCATGTGCTGCCAACTTCGGGGGTCGCGGCCTTACGCGGTGGCTTATCGGTGAATGATTTTGTCAAAGTTATTACAACGCAATCGTTGAGCGAAGATGCCTTGCGGCAATTGACGCCAGCTGTGACCCAATTGGCCCGAGCCGAGGGCTTGGAAGCCCATGCAAGAAGTGTTGAAGTGAGGCAGGGATGATTACTCCTAAACAAAGTGTGCGCAACATGCGCCCTTATTCGCCACCCACGCAGGGTCGGGGCGGCAAGATGCGTCTCGACTTCAACGAAAATACGGTGGGTTGCTCGCCGCGCGTGTTGGCTGCTGTGACTCAGGCTTTAACCGATGAAAACGTAGCGATGTACCCCGAATATTCAGAGGCGAGAACAGAGATCGCCAACTTTTTAGGTGTAGCGGACGACCAATTGACGTTCACCAACGGAACCGACGAGGCGATTCAACTTCTCATCAACACTTTCTTTGAACTTGGCGATGAGCTCGTGATCCTCAGTCCTTCGTATGCGATGTATCGCTTTTATGCCGAAGTTGCTGGCGTTCGAGTGACCGAAGTTGCGTATCAGATCGAGGACAATCTGGTGTTTCCACTTCAGTCATTGACTGAAAAGATTACGGACACAACTCGTGGCGTCTTTATTGCAAACCCAAATAACCCGACTGGTAGAGCTATTTCAGTTAATGACGTCATCGCAATTCTTGAGCACTCACCGCAAACGATTGTCCTTATCGATGAGGCGTATGTTGAGTTTTCCCAGATTTCGGTATTGCCATTACTCAATCGTTATCCAAACTTGTTTATCAGCCGTACCTTTTCAAAGGCGTTTGGTATGGCTGGCTTGCGATGTGGATGTCTTGTTTCGTCGGCAGACAACATTGCTTGGGCTCGCCGAGCGCAGTCGCCATACAGCGTTAATGCTCTGGCAGTAGCGGCGGCTCGTGCCGCTGTTGGTGATATTGAATTTGTTGCAAACTATGTGCGCGAAGTTGTTAACTCTCGGCAGATGGTGCAAGATGCACTCACTCGTTTTGGTTTGCGATGGTTTCCAAGCGACGGCAACTTTTTGCTCTTTGATGCTGGATCGCGTAAGCAAAAAATACTTGATCAGATGAAGTCTGCAGGCATCTTGATTCGTGATCGAAGTCACGAAATAGACGGATGTGTTCGCGTCACGATCGGAACAATTGACCAAATGAAACTATTTATTACAGAAATGGAAAAAGCAATATGAAAAAGCCACCGTCGAATAAAACACTACGAAAAGCAACAGTCAAGCGTGTAAGTAAAGAAACGAGTATCTCTGCAACTTTGCTGATTGAGGGCACAGGCAAGTACGAGATTTCTACGGGTATCAGGTTTCTGGACCACATGCTTGAGCTTGTTGCCAAACATGGAGGTTTTGACCTGACACTGAAGGCCACAGGAGATTTGGATATCGATCAGCATCACACCGTTGAAGACGTGGGCATTGTGTTGGGCGAGGTGTTCAAGAAAGCGTTAGGCAAAAAAATTGGAATTAATCGTGCGGGCTATTTCGTCTTGCCGATGGATGAAACTCTTGCGGTGGTTGCAGTTGACCTGAGTGGTCGTCCCGCCCTCGTGTATTCGGACATGATTAAGGCTCGACTGGTTGGCGATCTGCAAACTGAGT
>JBIHZV010000083.1:0-4449 GCA_044240275.1 Ilumatobacteraceae bacterium
TTTAGTCGTGACAGCGTGCTGCGTCGTCAGCAGGTGTTTGGTTATACGCACGAAGAACTCAAAATAATTTTGGCACCAATGGCCAAGAGTGGCGGCGAGCCGCTTGGTTCGATGGGTACAGACACGCCTATTGCCGTTCTTTCTGCACGACCACGCCTGCTATTCGATTATTTTCAGCAGATGTTTGCGCAAGTCACGAACCCACCACTTGACGCAATTAGAGAAGAAGTAGTTACGTCAATTGGTACTGCAGTGGGGCCCGAGGGCAATTTACTGGAGGCAGGCCCAGAACATTGTCGACAACTTGTGCTGCCTTTTCCAATTATTAACAACGATCATCTGGCAAAAATTATCCATATCAACGACGACAACACGTATCCACAATTGCAATCTGTGGTGGTGAGTGGCTTGTACAGGGTCGCCGATGGAGAACAAGGACTACGCGATGCGCTTGATGCAGCGCGCACGACTGCAAGTGAGGCAATCGATAGAGGCGCCCGCATCGTTGTGATCTCGGACAGAAACTCGGACGAAGTCTTTGCGCCGATCCCATCGCTGTTGCTCACAAGCGCGGTGCATCACCACCTCATTCGCGAAAAGAAGCGCACAAAAGTAGGTTTGGTAGTCGAGTGTGGCGATGCGCGCGAAGTGCATCACATGGCATTGCTCATTGGCTATGGAGCAGGAGCAATCAACCCATATCTCGCATTTGAGTCGATAGAAGACATGATTGCGGCCAATGATGGCGAGGGAGTAAACGGACTAGGAGGCGTCGACTCGCAAAAAGCTGTCAACAACTACATCAAGGCAGCAGGCAAAGGCGTGCTCAAGGTGATGTCGAAGATGGGAGTTTCAACCGTTGCTTCGTATACCGGTGCACAAATTTTTGAGGCGCTTGGGCTTGGTAAAGAACTTGTGGGAGAGTTTTTTACTGGGACTGTGTCGCGACTAGGTGGCATTGGTCTGAACGAAATTGCAACAGAAGTTGCTGCACGTCACGCAATTGCTCATCCTCATCGTCCAGATCAGCGCATGCATCGCAAACTTGAGTTGGGCGGTGAATATCAGTGGCGCCGCGAGGGTGAGCATCATTTGTTTAATCCAGAAACGGTGTATCGATTGCAGCATGCAACTCGCGCAGGCAGATACGACGTGTTTAAGGAATACACCAAGTCGGTAGATGATCAATCGCGCGTGTTGTCTACATTGCGAGGTTTATTTGAATTCTCGACAGATCGCACGCCAATAGCGATTGATGAAGTTGAGTCTGTTGCCAGTCTGGTCACGCGTTTTTCTACAGGAGCAATGAGCTACGGATCTATCTCGGCGGAAGTGCACGAGACTTTGGCGATTGCGATGAACCGAATTGGTGGCAAGAGCAATACGGGTGAGGGCGGCGAAGATGCCGAACGAAACATTGCGCTTCCCAACGGCGACTCCAAGCGATCGGCAATTAAGCAGGTTGCATCTGGGCGCTTTGGCGTTACGAGCGAATACTTGGTAAATGCTGACGATATCCAGATCAAGATGGCTCAAGGTGCAAAGCCTGGCGAGGGTGGACAGTTGCCCGGACACAAGGTGTATCCGTGGATTGCAAAAACTCGTTACTCGACGCCCGGCGTTGGCCTTATTAGTCCGCCTCCACACCACGACATTTATTCGATCGAGGATCTAAAACAACTTATTCACGATCTCAAAAACTCCAACCCAGCTGCGCGAGTGCATGTCAAGTTGGTTGCCGAGGTTGGTATCGGCACGGTCGCAGCGGGTGTAAGCAAAGCTAAGGCCGATGTGGTGCTGATCTCGGGTCACGACGGAGGCACTGGCGCTTCGCCATTGACTTCGCTCAAGCATGTGGGCGCACCGTGGGAACTTGGGTTGGCTGAAGCGCAACAAACATTGTTGCTTAATGGTTTACGCGACCGCATTGTGGTGCAAGCCGATGGCCAGATGAAAACGGGACGCGATGTAATAGTGGCTGCGCTTCTTGGTGCTGAAGAGTTTGGATTTGCAACTGCGCCACTCGTGGTGAGCGGTTGCGTGATGATGAGGGTGTGTCATCTCGACACCTGCCCGGTGGGCATTGCAACACAAAACCCAGAGCTGCGCAAGCGCTTTAGTGGTAAGCCAGAGTTTGTTGTCAACTTTTTTGAATACATTGCTCAAGAGGTGCGCGAGTACCTTGCGCAACTTGGTTTCAAGACCCTGCAAGAAGCGGTTGGCCATGTTGAGGTGCTCGATACACGACATGCAGTCACGCATTGGAAAGCCAAGGGTCTTGATATTTCGCCGATCTTGGCAGTTGCACAGAACCCGTATCAGCAAACGCTGCATCATTCGGTTGTTCAAGATCATGGCCTTACAACTGCTCTTGACACGCAATTGTTGACGCAATGCGTTGGCGCAATCGCTGATGCGACGCCAATTCAACTTGATTTGTCTATTAGCAACGTCAATCGCACGGTTGGCACAATGCTCGGAAGCGCTGTAACCAAGAAGTGGGGCAGTGCAGGACTGCCAAGTGACACAATCACATTGCGATTCACGGGTTCGGCTGGACAAAGCCTCGGTGCGTTCTTGCCAAACGGAATATCAATTTTTCTGCACGGTGATGCAAACGATTATTTGGGCAAAGGCTTGTCGGGTGGACGCATTGTGTTGCGACCAAGCACTCGTGCAACGTTTAGTCCGCAAGACAATGTGATTGCTGGCAACGTGATTGGCTACGGTGCGACATCTGGCGAGATCTTTATTAATGGGCTTGTGGGTGAGCGCTTTTGCGTGCGCAACTCGGGTGCTACTGCAGTTGTGGAAGGCATTGGCGATCATGGATGCGAATACATGACTGGTGGGCGAGTTGTAGTGCTCGGCGAAACTGGTCGCAACTTTGCTGCTGGCATGAGCGGCGGCATTGCCTATGTGTATGACAAAGACGGACTGTTTGCGTCACGGGTCAATGTAGAGATGGTGGATGTTGTGGAACTAAATGCGCACGATGTGTCGTGGTTGCGCGAAACAATCGAGCAGCATGTGCAGTTGACTGCGTCGCCGCTTGGTGCGGGGATGCTTGAAAACTGGTCGAGTAGTTGTGCACAGTTTCGCAAAGTGTTGCCGCGCGACTACGCGCGAGTGATGGTGATTATTGATCAAGCAAAGATCGACGGTGCGAGCGACGAAGAAACATCTCGACGAGTGATGGAGCCGGTCAATGGGTGAGCCAACAGGATTTATTAATTGGAAGCGCACTACGCCAAAGCGCCGCCCAATACCAGTGCGTGTTGCAGACTGGCGCGAGGTCTATGAAGCATTTCCATCTGTCGATCTAAAGCATCAGGCGGGTAGGTGCATGGATTGCGGTATTCCGTTTTGCAATAACGGCTGCCCACTTGGCAACCTCATTCCCGACTGGAACGATTTGGTGTACCGCGATAATTGGCGTGACGCACTTGATCGCTTGCATGCGACAAATAATTTTCCTGAATTCACTGGCCGTTTGTGTCCTGCGCCATGCGAGTCTGCATGCGTTTTGGGAATCAATCAAGACCCGGTGGCGATCAAGCAGGTTGAAGTTGAAATTATTGATCGAGCGTGGAACGAAGGTTGGGTCACGCCATTTATTTCTACTCACAAGACTGGCAAGCGTGTCGCCGTAATCGGCTCTGGTCCTGCTGGCTTGGCGGCTGCACAACAACTCACTCGTGCCGGACATGATGTGGTGGTGCTTGAGCGTGATGATCGCATCGGCGGCTTGTTGCGTTACGGCATTCCCGAATTCAAAATGGAAAAGCGCCATATTGATCGACGCGTCGAGCAGATGACGCAAGAGGGAACAGAATTTCGAGTCAATGCCGCAGTCGGCGACAACGTCGACATTGATGTGTTGGTGGCATCGCATGATGCAGTGGTGTTGGCCTGTGGTGCAACGCAATGGCGCGATCTACCAGTGCCAGGAAGAGAACTGAAGGGCATTTATCAAGCAATGGAATATTTGCCTCCAAGTAATCATGTGCAACAAGGTGACATTCCTGAAACGACAATTAGTGCTCACGGAAAACATGTGGTGATAATCGGTGGAGGTGACACAGGTGCCGACTGCCTGGGTACGGCGCATCGACAAGGAGCGCTCTCGGTGACGCAACTCGAGATCATGCCACGCCCGCCCGATGTGCGAGCCGATGCAAACCCTTGGCCGCAGTGGAGTCTGGTGTTTCGCACAAGTTCGGCACACGAAGAAGGTGGCGAGCGAATATTCAGCGTAAATACAGATCGATTTGTTGGCAATGCCCAAGGTGCCGTTCGAGCTCTTGTCCTGAACGAAGTTGAGCTTGTTGACGGAAAGTTTGTGACTGTGCCAGGAACAGAGCGTGAGTTGCAAGCCGACTTGGTGTTGCTAGCGCTCGGATTTATTGGCCCAGAGAAAAAGGCATGGCTCGATCAGCTTGGCGTTGC
>JBIHZV010000037.1:0-11439 GCA_044240275.1 Ilumatobacteraceae bacterium
TGTTTTCTTGATCAATCGTGCCGACAGCAAATGTGGCGTTGGTGTCGCCATGCACTCCATTGAAATAACACGTGACGTCGAGGTTGATGATGTCACCGTCGAGCAACACTCGCGCATCAGGTATTCCGTGACAAATCACTTCGTTGACCGACGTGCACACACTCTTTGGATAACCCGAATAGTTCAGCGGGCTCGGGTATGAGTTTCGTTCAATGCACAAGTTGTGTACATAAACATCGATCTCGTCGGTAGTGATACCAGGGCGCACAAATTCTCCTGCCAACTTCAAGACTTCGGCGCCCATCTTGCCGGCCACTCGCATTTTCTCGATGATCTCTGGTGTCTTGACTGCAGATTCTTGCCAACGTTGCACCTTGCCTGTTTCGGCATATGGCGGCCGCACGATATGTGCTGGCACCTCTCGACGCGGGCTCACTGCGTGAGGCACAACACGACCGTCCAATTGCTTGTGACAGCGCTTGTACTTACGCCCGCTGCCACACCAGCAGGGGTCATTAGCCACGGGCAGAACCGCTGGTGGCGTTGTTGGGACTGTCGTGGACATTGCTCATAAGGCTACGCCAGGGCTCTGCGCTGAGACCATCAAATGCCAGATTTGTAATTTGATTTCTTAAGAGCAGGAGTGGAATCCAAGAAAATATGTCCGCTCTACTGATCCTCCGTACACATGGCGGCACAAGAACAAACAAACCAAGGAGCAATCCGGATGAATCAAGGAATGTTAAATGTGCTGACCAGGACACGACCAAGTGCGAACGGAAATTCTGGCGCTCCGCCCGATGTTCTCAAACAATCTACGAAGTCTTCCCGCAAACAGCGAGTGCCAGAGATGGCGATAGGTATTGCTCTCGTGATCGGCGGGGCCCTGGGTTCACTGTTGCTCTTCCAGTCGGCGACAAACACCATCACAGTCGTGTCTGCATCTCATTTCCTTTCGCGAGGCCACGTCATTACTCCTGGCGACTTGGTGGCGATGGAACTGTCTGAACAATCGGGTAACACATTTGTCAAAGCGAGTGATGCGCAATCACTCGTTGGTAAATCAATGGCGATTGATGTTGATTCGTCTACGCCGATCCATCCAGCAATGTTGCAGATTCGAGATCCACTTGCGAGTGGTGAGGCACTCACATCAACAGCGGTCGAAGTTGGCGATTTCCCTCCCGCACTCGCCGATGGCGACCGAGTGCAGGTGGTGTTTGCACCAGATATGTCAAGTGGAGGAGCACTTCCACCTGCTTTGTATGGCCAAGTAGTGACCGTGTGGTCAATCGTCCAACCCGACAACTCACTGAGTTCAGCAGTAGTTACCTTGCGTGGGCCCATCGATCTTGCCTTGGCAATAGCTGGTGCGGGCAAGGTGCATATAGCAATGCTCGGTGATGTTGCAACGGATGTGCGACCGTGACCGTTTTACAATTGCACAGCGAAATTGAAAACGCTCCGCCAGACACTCTGTTGGTTGCCGCGCTCGCGTCGCGAGTAAGTGAAGCGCTTGCCGACGAACGCATTTTTCGGCGCGCGCAAGGCAGTGCCGATCTACTCGTTGCCCAAGAGTGGGACTTTGCGAGAAGCGCTGCACAAGCCGAATGCGCGAGGCTGGGCACAGCTCGTCGCCAAGAAGGTCGGGTTCCTTTGTCGGACTCACAGGAACGACAACTCGCTAAAGCCGCAATTGCGCAAGTTCTAGGTCTTGGTCGTTTGCAATCGTTATTAGATGATCCCGAAATAAGCGACATTCACGTGCGTGGCTGTGCTCCGGTGTGGGTAAAACAGCGCAACGGCACTCGACAGATGGTTGCTCCTGTTGTGGACACTGATGATGAGTTGATCGAGTTGATACGTCGAGCGGCAACGCGAATGGGTCGAACGGAAAGGCGATTTGATGCAGCTACACCCGAACTGAATTTGCAGTTGCCCGATGGCTCACGGTTATTTGCAACGATGGAAGTATCGGCTCGACCAAGTCTGGTGATCCGCAGGCATCGCTTCGAAATATCGACGTTGAGTGAATTGCGCTCGCGTGGATTGTTTGACGAGACCCTAGAAGATTTCTTTGCTGCTGCAGTGAGTGCCAAGCGCAACATCGTGATTGCTGGTGGAACAGGATCTGGAAAAACCACCTTGCTGCGTGCACTGATTAACGAAGTAAGTGCAAGCGAGCGGATTGTCACCATTGAAGACGCCTATGAACTTGGTCTTGATCGTTTTGAAGACTTGCATCCAGACCACGACGCACTGCAGTCACGTCCAGCCAATATTGAAGGTCGCGGCGAGATCACCCTTGCCGATCTCACTCGGATGGCGTTGCGGATGGACCCTGATCGTGTGATCGTCGGCGAAGTGCGTGGAGCAGAGGCATTTCCAATGTTGATGGCGATGAGCCAGGGCAACAACGGCTCTATGTGCACGATGCATGCCGATAGCACGAGATCAGTATTTCCTAAGTTGGCTGCGTATGTTTCGATGGCGTCAACGGGTTTGCCAGTTGAAACGGTGAACCTGCTTGTTGCGAGTGCAATTCACTTCGTTGTTTACATCGACAACACCAATTCGGTGCGCCGTGTTACATCAGTACGTGAAGTAGTTGATAGTGAAGGTTCAACCATTGTTTCCAACGAGATCTTTCATCTCAACATTGAAGATGGGCTTGTGACCGGTTTTCCGTTGCGAGAACACACCCGAAAACTCCTTGCAGCCCACGGGTTGGGCACTCACATATCCAGCGTTCCAACGATTGAGAACGCTTCGTGAGTGCGTTACTAATTGCGTGTTTTGGTGCCATTGCTGGTCTTGGTGCATTAGTCCTCAATGCCGCGTTACGCGGAGGGCGTGGGCTTTCATCTCTGTTTATTTCGCAAACTTCTGTTTCAAGCTCGGGTTTTGTATGGAGGTGGCAGTCGCTGATGGTTCCAGCGATTGCGCTAGTGGTGTACGTAGTGAGTGGGTGGGTCGTAATTGCTTTTGCTGCTGGGGCGGTGGCTGGTGCAACACCCGGCATCGGTCGTCGTCCCGTTAAGCACCGCGACGAACAAGAGTTGGTTGATGCAATTGCTTCATGGACTGAACAGTTGCGCGACACACTCGCAGGTGCGCATGGCCTAGAACAAGCAATCATCGCTACAGCGCAGCATGCGCCACCCCCGATTGTTAAGGCGGTCGAAAGACTTGCAGCGTTTATGTCATATGGATCGCTTACCGACGGACTGCGCCGTTTTGCCGAAGATGTTGATCATCCGACCGCCGATTTTGTTGCAGCAGCATTAGTGACTGCCACCCAGCATCAGGCTCGAGACATTGGTGTGCTGCTTGGTCATCTAGCCCAATGCGCACGAGATGAAAGCCGAATGCGCAGCAGGGTATGGGTGGGACGTTCACGAACTCGAAGTGCGGTGCGCATCATCACTGGAGTGATCTCTGTATTCGTTGGTGGACTGTTCATCTTTAATCGGGACTATCTACAGCCCTATGAGTCGGTTGAAGGACAACTTATTTTGTCAATGATCCTGATGACATTTGTTGTGGCGGTCGTAATGATGCACGCAATGTCGCAGATTGAAGTGCCGGAGCGATTTGTGCGTCGCCGAGTAAAGGTTGCGCGATGATCTCGGTTGTTTTAGCCGGGTTATGCATTGGGTTTGGGCTAGTCATAGTGATCTTGCCAGCCACGACACAACGTTGTCGAGATGCTCTTGCTACCACGCTTCCAAAAGCACAAGCGCAGTTGCGTCAACGAACAGGTGATCGACATCGCACCGACTTGGCACTCACCGAGCGAGTGGCTCAAGACATGGTGGTACAAAAACTAGTGGGTGCTTTGGCCGGTTGTTTTATTCCGATCGCGTGTGGTGCGTTGATCACGACAATTGGCGGCAGTCCCTCCACGAGCCTGGTGTTGCTGGGCTCGATCATTTGTGGGCTTCTGGGTTTTGTGTTGCCCGACCGCATGTTGCGAAATATCGCCCAACGACGACGCAAAAGTTTTTTGCATGCATTCTCAAGTTTCCTCGATCTCACCAATGTGTTGCTTGCCGGTGGTGCAGGAACAGAGACAGCACTGTTGGCTGCAGCTGATGCCGGGGATGGCTGGGCTTTCGAACAACTTCGAAATGCACTTGTCCGTGCCCGCAGTTCGCATCATTCGCCGTGGGTCGAACTTGCTGCTTTGGGGGAGCGATTTAATCTCACGCAAGTTGTTGAGGTCGCAGGCAGTGTGCAATTAGCAGGTGAGCATGGCGCGCGCATTCGGTCATCGCTGTCGGCGAAAGCAGAATCACTGCGACATCGCCAGATGAGCGAGATTGAGGCGGCCGCAAATTCATCCACTGAGCGCATGGGTGTGCCGATGGTCTTGCTGTTCTTGGCATTCATCGTTTTGATCGGATATCCCGCAGTCACATTGATTGTCGGTGGGTTGTAAATGTTTAGCCGTTGCCGCATATCTAGCACACCCGCGCACACATTCGAGCGAGCAACAGGTTGCTCTACGTATTCACCAACTAAAAGAAAGAGGTAAGAGAAAATGACATCACTCAAAAACACTTGGCAGTATTACTGGGTCCGATTTACTGCGTCGATCGAACAAGATGCTGATCGAGGAGAGGTGAGTGCCACAACAGTCGTTATGGCTGCAGCATTGATCGCTCTCGCGATCGTCGTTGGGGCAACCATCACGTCAAGGGTTCGAGACAAAGCAAATTCACTCGATCTCGGCTGACATGAAATTTGACAACGGAGAGACCACCACGCAGGTACTACTTGGTGTGCCGGTGGTGTTTTCTCTTCTGTTGATGGCAATACAAGGTGCTGTGTTTTTTCACACTGCCAACATTGCATCCGTCGCTGCTGCTCAGAGTGCTGCCACCGGGGCAGCAGTCGACGGAGGTATGTTGCCAGCTCTCGACAAGGCTGCAAAAACAATCGCCGAGTTGTCAGGCCAGTCGTATAGTTTGCCCCAAGCAGTGATCACCACTGACGAAGTAGTAGTTACTGTGCGCTTGCGAGTGCCTCAAGTTGCACCATTTTTCTCATTCACAGTCACGCGTGTTGCTCATGAGCCACTTGAGCGCTACATCTCAGAGATGGATAGATGATGCGCGAAGAAGGCAGTGCCACCGTTGAGTTGGTGCTACTTGCACCAATTTTGATGATCCTCGTGTTGTTTGTGGTGTATGCGGGACGGGGCGCTGAGGTGCTCACCCAGATTCAGCATGCTGCCGATCAAGGTGCGCGTGCGGCGTCAATGGCACATCCGTCACGGATGCAGACCGTCGGCCGAGAGTCGGCTTTGCGTGATCTTGAGCAAAACGGTGCTGCGTGCATTAATGCGGTTGTCAACGTGGCTTTTGATGACGAGTCGTCAATTCATTCCGTGCTGGTTGAAGTGGAGTGTGCAGTAAATACGACAGGTCTCAACTTGCTAGGTGTTCACGAGCGGCTTTTGCACGCTGAGTCGATTGAGGTAATTGATCGCTGGAGGGTGGATTAGTCGTGCAACGTTCAACAGATGATTGTGGGTCTATTACTGCTTTTGTAGTGATGCTGGCGATGACGTTTGTGGCGTGTGCGGGGCTTGCTGTTGATGGTGGTCGATTGGTCGCAGCAAAAGTGCAACTTGCTGATCAGGCAGAAAATACCGCTCGGGCCGGAACGCAAGAAATCACGGGCCTGCGCACTGGTGATCCAAAAGTAGATGTAGGCAAAGCAATTTCGACAGCACAAGATTTTATGATGCTTCATCAAATCCATGGTCATGTAAGTGCAACGGAGTACGAGGTGACAGTGACAACGACGCGGGTTGTGCCGATGTCGTTACTGAAATTGTTTGGGGTGGGGAGCCGACTGATTAGTGCTCAACGTTCTGCCCGGCCAGTGACGTCTCCATGAAACGCCTCATCGCTCTTGTAGGAGGAAGTCTCTTTCTGCTTGGGCTGCCACTTGTATTGATCTTGGCCGGCGTGGCACCAGCGGCGGTGGCATCCACGTTGGTCGATGCGGTTACGGTGCGCAACCCAGTGCAACTTGGCGTGCAGGTTGGGCTACTTGGTTTATGGTCCACATGGTTGTGGGGTTTTGGTTCAGTAGTAATTGACGTCGTTCGCACATGGGGTGCGCGTCATGACCACTCGATTGGTGTTATGTCAAGCCGCTATTCGCTGTTGTTTGTTGTTGCTCTGTGGTCAATTCTGTTTGCGAGCAGACCTGCGCCAGCGGCAGCACGATCGGCAACCAGTGAACAAGTGATGGCGGTAACTGCGAATGCAGTTGATGAACTATCGCAGGATGCAGCTCCGCTTGCACTTGGCAGTTCGGCAGTATTGATTGCTGGCTTACTGACGTACATCAGTTTTCTTCGAGACAAACAATTACGTCTCGCGCCTGCAGGATCATTCATGCCGCCGATGTCTCAACGATCAGCGTTTACCTGGGCCGAGTTAAGTCATAGAAATCAAAAGCAACCCCCAGATGGGTTGAATGCAGTGACGCAGGCCTTACTTGCGGTAGGTGATAAATCTCAAAAGCTTGTCAACAAAGCGAACAATGCTGTTCTGCCATCTGTCTATGTGCCGATTGGTTTATCGGCAAATGAGACGGTGTTTGTGGCGCTTGCACCAGGCACTCGCTTTGACATCGTTGCTGCCGATATTGAATTGGCTAAAACTGCAGCGCGACACCTGATTGCTGTAGTGCAACTTGCTGCTCGGGACGGCAGCATTCAGGTGGTTGTCGAGTCGATATCAAAACTTGGTGGTTTGGACTTGTCAAATGATGTATCACCCAACGTTGCTACATCCGGAATTAACACGGTGATTCGTATCGTTATTGATGTGAGCCAAGATGTTCATGCACCAAGTCTTGTCGTTGCAAGCAACGAAGCGGTTGTGAATATTTGTGTGCTATCGAACTATCCAAACCGAATGCAACTCGGCACAAATGGTTGGATGCTCATGCCGAGTGAGCAACAATTGTCCGTTTTTGGTCTGACCGAGGTTGAAACCTCGGTGGTGCAAGATTTATTGATTGAGTCTTCCAAACCGGCAGAAGAGGACAAAAGGCAATGTAAGCAATTAGGCGCTGATTGGAATGTGTGCGTGAGATTGCTTGGACCGGTAGACGCGGAAACTCGGAACGGGGTTCCAATTAGTTTTGAGAAGTCCAAGTCACTTGAATTGCTGGCATGGTTGACCACTCACCGCGAACGCCCGACCCGGGTTGCTGCTCGCACAGCGTTGTGGGAGATCAGCGTGCAGGATGCCACATTTAACAACGTTGTCTCGGGATTGCGGCGAGGGCTCGCGTCTGGTTCGGTTGGTATTAAACAGATCGAATTCTTACCCAAGACCTTCACCGACCATCTTTCAATTCATGGGTCAGTGATCACCGATGTGGATGTACTCAATAATGCTGTGGGTCTTGTAAAAAATAGAGGTGATAGAGAATCGTGGTTTGACTTACTTGACGCACTTGATCGCGTTCGCGATTTACCGTTTGCGGGAACTGATTATTTGTGGCCAGATTCAGAAGGGATTACTTCTAACTTCATCTTGTCGGTGATCACTGGATCGGTAATGGCTGCAGAGCATGCATTGCAGCAAGGTGATATCGAAGGAGTTTTTTGGGCAACCGGTCAAGGTCTCAAGGTGTTGCACGGCCACGAAGAACTCGTTGCTTTAAGAATGCGCGCATATGGTGATGTTGGCGATCGAGCAGGAGTCAATGCCGAATGGGCGAGTTATGAGCGTTCGCTACTGCACGACTCATGGAGCGGTGGGTTTCCTTCACCAAGAATCGTTGCACTCAAACACGAATTAATTGGCTGAGTCCCAAGTTTGAGTTCTCGACCAATACGATCAACGCATGACTTCACAGCCTCAAATAGTTGACAGCCCAACAGAGTGGGTTGCAGACCACATCACTCGATATGTCGAGACAAATGGCGAAGACGGCCACATGTGGCGCGGTGTTCCAACACTTCTTCTCACCACGACTGGTCGCAAGTCTGGTGCATTGCGTCGCACTGCGTTGATCTATGGGACTCTTGGAAACGATTATTTACTTGTGGCATCAAAGGGTGGATTCCCAACTCATCCGTTGTGGTACACCAACCTCGAAGCTGATGCAGTGGTGACATTGCAAGTTGGAGCCGATGTCTTTCAAGCCCGAGCATCAACGATGCCAGAGGGTGCCGAGCGTGATGCCGCATGGCAGTCAATGGTTGATATTTGGTCAGACTTTGCGGTGTATCAAACAAAGACTGAGCGTCGTATTCCGCTCGTACGCCTTACACGAATTTAATTAATTCGTTGATGGCGTTCCGGCGCCAAAAATAAGTGCAGCGATGGTGAGAGGCGTATAGGCAATCAGCACGCCCACAAAACCGTCGATGCGACCCTCGGAAACTGCGAATGCGATGGGCAATAGCCATAAGACATTGATTGCGACGACACCAATCGTCACGGGTTTGTGCGATCCGAAGCGAAGCGCAAGATGTTGAAACGCATGGCTGCGGTGCGCAACGTGGGGCTTTTGTTTTCGTAACAAGCGGCCGATGAGCGTGACAGTGGCATCGACGATAAAAACTCCAAGCAAAATGACCCAAACCCAACCGAGGAGTCCGACACTGTCGGCAGTTATGAGTGAAAAAATGCCGATGATGAAACCAACGAAGCCGCTACCAACATCGCCCATAAAGATTTTGGCTGGTGGCCAGTTGAAAACAAGGAACCCAAGAGCTGCTGCAACAAGAGCGAGGGGAAGCGACGTGAGGTTGTTGTCGGTTGTTGCGCGATGGATCAGGAATGCTGCGGCGCCGCAGACCGACACGACCTCTGCTCCACTAATACCGTCGATGCCGTCCATGAAGTTAAACAAATTGAGTAGCCATACCAAATAAATAGTGGCAAGAATTCCACCAAAGAAGCCGAGGCTTACGTCGGTGCCAAAAACTGGAAGTGTTGGAAGTCCGCCGAGCGCGCTGACCGCAATTACTGCAGCCACAAAGTGCAGTGCAAGTCGTGATCTGGCATGAGACAGCAGTTGGCGGTCATCCAAAAATCCGGTGAGTGCAACAATTGATCCACAGCCAATCAGAATCATGGCATTTTTGGTTTCGACATAATCTGCTGCCATCAGAGCAATGATCGCTGCAATGAAAGCAAAGACAATTGCTGCGCCTCCTCCTCGGGGAGTTGGAACGCTGTGCAAACTTCGGTCATTTGGAATATCGAGCAACTGCTTGCGCAGAGCAGACCTCCGAATGATCAGCGTGAGCAGTGCCGATAAAACGGCTGATCCCGCAAGGATGACCAGCAACGAAGTGATACTGGACGACGGAGGGTTCATCTGTTCAATACTTGCTCATAGACCGCAAGTGTTTGTGCATTAATGATGTCTGACGAGAATTCAGTTTCGACACGGTGTCGACCTTCGGCGGCCATTGCTGTACGCATGTCATCGTTATCAAGCAATGTGATGAGTGCCTTTGCGAGCGCCACCGAGTCTCGAGATTCAACAAGTAAACCATTGCGACCGTTCTCAATAGATTCACGGCAACCAGGAACATTGGTAGTAACGACAGCACGCTGGGCGGCACCTGCTTCGATCAAAACCTTTCCAAATCCTTCGCGGTAGGAAGGTAGGCAAACGATGTGACTTTGCTGGAGTAGCTGGGGGACATCTTCGCGATACCCAAACCATGACACCAAACCTTCTGACTCCCAAGTTCGAATCTGATCTCCAGTCAATGAAGTGGGGTTACCTGAATCTGTGTCTCCCACTAGCCAAAAATTGACATCTGGGTGTGATTGTTTGATGATTCGTGCGCTCTCCACGAACTCAATGACGCCCTTGTCTCGCAACATTCGCGCAACGAGAACAACAACCTTTGGACCACTCGGCTCAGGAGTCGGAATAAAATCTTCCAACTTCACACCAGTGCCTCGAATGAGAATGATTCGATCCTTCTTTACAAACTTGCCATCAACGAGAGTTTGGAGGTCATCTGAATTCTCAATGATGGTGACAGTCCGCTTTCGACCCAAGACGAATCGCAAAACAAGCCTGAGGATTGGACGTAAAAGTCGAGCTTTTCGGTCTGAAGACGAAAAAATATAACCCATTCCAACCGGCGCATTGACAATTTTTGATTTTGGAAAAAATAAACTCGCAAGCGAACCAACGAGGATTGGCTTAAGTGCGGCTAGATGGATGATGGTTGGTCTAAATGAGCGAAAGATTCGAACCATTTGCAAAATTGATGAAATTTCTCGAAATGGGTTTGTACCACTACGCGAAATGTTATGTGTGAAAACCTGCAGGTCATGATCTTTGATCGTCTGTTGGTACTTAGTGCAGTGGACAACGACACCAACTTCGTAGCCCGCCTCTTTTGCGGCAACTGCTCGATCAAGAAATAGCGAAAGAAATGCCCAGTCTTCGGTGAACACAAAGAGGACCCGCGGTTGCGTCTGACTCACCTAAGCAACCAGTTCTTCCCGCGATGGCTTTCGGCCTTCAATTCCAACTATTGCAGCTAACCCCATCAACACAAAAAATGGAATGTTCTGTCGAGATGAATTCCATTCAGTCTGTGAGATGATCCCATAGAAAAAGATAAAGGCAAAAAATATAGATGTTCTCAGTTCGTTCCATCTTGTAGACGGTTGTAAAAGAACGATGATAAACAAAATTGGTATGAGTATTGTGTCAAAGAAAACAAAACGACTAAGAAGCAAAGAAGGTATTGAGGCTGAAACAATTGCTTCACCCAACGTAAGGAACTGCAAACTAACGAAGTTTGCGGCCAATCGTGTGAACTTAAACTGCGTAAATATTTCTGTTGGTGCACGAAGAGGAATTTTGTCTTTAAACGTTGCACCAGCAAAGTAGGCATAAGAACCAAGTACATATGTTGCGATAGTAAGAAATGTAAGAGCAGGAATAAAGTAGCGGCGCTTAATGTTTTTGAAGAGTTTTGAAAGAATGAGTCCAACCAAAAGTGAAATAGTGAGGTGCGGTCTTAACAAAGTGGTGCCAATTAGACCTAACGTCCGAAGAGTTGGGTTGGTTTCAAGAACAAGCAGTAGTACAAAATAAGCGATTGCAACGTCGCGCATGGCCAAGCTTGAGTTGAAAATAAGAATT
Organism: Ilumatobacteraceae bacterium; assembly: GCA_044240275.1. Taxonomy (GTDB): domain Bacteria; phylum Actinomycetota; class Acidimicrobiia; order Acidimicrobiales; family Ilumatobacteraceae; genus UBA3006. The sequence continues at coordinate 11,164 of JBIHZV010000037.1, forward strand.
GGTCCACAAAATAAGGCAATGTGCCACCAACGTAGTGATATTTGATTGCGAATGAGATATCTACGTCCAGAGAAATATGTGAGCACTAGGTAGAAAAGTTGAACAAATTTGTTGGCCAAAATGATATTTATTCCTAATTTGGAAAGCAAAAGTGTTGGAAGTGTTACTGGATACCTTCGATTCAATAACTCCTCTAAACCGATTCTGAATCCTTCATGGGGTATGTAATAGGTGATTATTTGTAAGTGGTATGCCTGGTCGTTCGAGTAAAAATTG
>JBIHZV010000085.1:0-4198 GCA_044240275.1 Ilumatobacteraceae bacterium
GTTCTTCGGCCACCAGCATCTTCATATTGCCAAGTCGCTCAGGCGACACATCGCCACGTTCTACCGCTGCTTGCACAGCGCAACTCGGTTCGTCTTCGTGCTTGCAGTCGCGAAACTTGCACGACTCAGTCAACGTAAAAATATCGCTAAATGCTTGCTCAATCCCGTGGTTACTCATCCACAAACTCACCGCGCGCAAGCCCGGCGTATCAATGAGCCAGCCACCGTTTACGAGGCGCACGAGTTCAGCTGCCGTAGTGGTGTGACGACCGCGCTGGTCGCCTTCGCGCACCGCACCGGTTGCTTGGCCGTCGTGGCCAGACAGAGCATTAATGAGGGTTGATTTGCCCACGCCACTGGCTCCCAACAAGGCAATTGTCTGCGGCGAATTGGCCGCTTTCTTTTGGGCGTCATTTATATCTGATATCGACGATATATACGTATAGGCGCGCAAGCCATCGAGACCAGCTCCAGTTTTGGCGCTCGCAAAAAGCAGAGGAACACCGGCCAACACGGGCTCCACTCGGCGCACCATGAGCGACAATCCGTCGGCGTCCAATTCATCGATCTTGTTAAACACCAACACTGGTTGTGCACCACTATCAAATGCGAGCACAAGTTCTCGCTCGATGCGTCGCAAGTTTGGGTCTTGTGTCGCGGCTTGCACAACAAGCACGGTGTCGATGTTGGCGGCAACAGTGTGTGACTCTGCACGCACGGTGTCGGATGATGCACGACGAGTAAGTGCCGAACTGCGCGACAACACGTGATCAATTTTCTCCAAGTCGTCGGAAATAATCACCCAATCACCAACAGCAACGTCGGCGCCGATGTTGCGCACACGTTCAACGCCATCAACTGCATCGTGCACCCCACTTGTAAGAATTGTGCTCCATCCGCGATCGATTCTGCTCACGCGACCGAGTCTTCGACTACGTTGCAACGACGTCATGTCGAATTTTTTTTCAATCAATTCAGTCGCAAGTCGCTCATTCCATCCAAGCGCAAGAGCGTGTGCTGCATCATCACGAGTGGTGGCATTTGCCAAACCTTCATGTGCGTCATTGGTCATTTCGTTACTCACGCTAGCGAAATTAAACCCTTACTGCATTTGGCTTTACGTGGATAGCCTTGACAAGACAGTGCAAAACCACGTAACGATGAAAAGTCATGTCTAAGCCCCTCGTCATAGTCGAGTCCCCCGCCAAGGCCAAAACGATCGCCAAATTTCTTGGTGATGGCTTTGACGTACGCGCTTCCGTTGGACACATCGCCGACCTTCCGAGCAAGGGCTTGTCTGTAGACGTCGATAACGGATTTAAGCCGACCTACGAACTGACCGAGCGCGGCAGCACCATTATTAAGGAACTAAAAAGCGTTCTCAAGACGGCCAGCGCCCTCTATCTTGCAACCGACGAAGACCGAGAGGGTGAGGCAATTGCCGCCCACCTGTTTGAGTACCTCAAGCCAAAAAACATCGAGACCAAGCGCATGGTGTTTCACGAAATCACCAAAGCCGCGATTGATGAAGCAATTGCCAACCCGCGCGACATCGATTACAAACTTGTTGACGCAGCAGAAGCGCGACGCATCCTCGATCGGTTGTACGGATATTCGGTATCACCAATATTGTGGCGCAAAGTCAATCGCGGTCTTTCTGCAGGTCGTGTGCAAAGCCCATCCATTCGTTTGGTGGTCGAGCGCGAACAAGAACGCATGGCCCACATCTCGGCTGCGTACTGGGATATCGAGGCGGTTACTGCCACCTCGCCACAGTTCACTGCCACGCTGCAATCTGTCGATGGAGTGCGCATTGCAACAGGCAAAGATTTCAATGAAAAAGGTATTGCCAAAGAAGCAGTAGTCGTTATTAATGAGGCGCGAGCCCAAGAGCTTTCGGCAGGTCTGCAAGGCTCAACGCTCGAGGTGCGCAGTGTTGAAGAAAGGCCATATCGCAAGTCGCCAAAGGCGCCGTTTATGACGAGCACGTTGCAGCAAGAGGGCGGCAACAAGTTGCGCATCACAGCAAGCGAAGTGATGCGCGTTGCTCAGGGTTTGTACGAAGCCGGTTACATCACCTACATGCGTACCGACGCGGTGACGCTTGGTGCCGAAGCGCTACATGAAGTGCGCACCTCGGTTGCAACAACGTATGGTGAAGAGTTTTTGTCTGCCACAACTCGCGAATACAAATCAAAGGTCAAGAATGCGCAAGAGGCTCACGAAGCAATTCGTCCGGCATTGCCGTTGCGCAGCCCAGAAGAACTTGCACCAGAATTGCGTGCCAACGAACTTGCGCTCTATCGATTGATCTGGCAGCGCACACTCGCATCGCAAATGAACGACACGTTGGGCACCACGCTCACCGTGCGGTTGGGTGCAACTACTCCGGGCACAAGCCCTGCCAACTGCGAATTTTCTGCAAGCGGCACCACCATCACGTTTGCTGGTTATCGCCAGGCATATCAAGAAGTTGTCGAAGAGTCGGCCGACGATGCCGATGAAAAAGAAGCATTGTTGCCTGTGCTCAAGGTTGGAGATGGCGTTGCAGTTGAAGCAATCAACGCGCTCGGTCACAACACATCACCACCATCTCGTTTTACCGAACCAACGCTCGTCAAAAAACTCGAAGAGCTCGGCATCGGTCGTCCGTCAACATATGCGTCCATTCTTGGCACCATCATTAACCGCGGTTATGTATGGAAGAAGGGTCAAGCGCTTGTTCCGTCGTGGACTGCATTTGCTGTAGTCAAGCTGATGACCAACTATTTCACGACACTTGTTGACTACACATTTACTGCGACAGTCGAAGAAGAGTTGGACGAAATTGCTGAAGGCAAGCGCGTGCGAGATGCATGGCTTGCAGAGTTTTATTTTGGCAACGGCAAAGAGCTGCCAGGTCTCAAGCCACTTGTCGAGCACAACATCGAAAATATTGATGCGGCAACGCTCAATGCCTTTCATGTTGGTCTTCACCCAGTGAGTGGCGACATGATCGAGGCTCGCCCGGGCAAATTTGGTCCTTATATAAGGTGTGGCGAGCAAACTGCCGGCATCCCCGACAGCATGGCTCCAGACGAACTGACGGTCGAAACCGCGATCGAAATATTGGCCCGCCCAAAATTTGAAGAACCGATTGGCGAAAAAGATGGCTTGCCTGTTTACAAGAAGACTGGCAAGTATGGTCCGTACGTCATGTGGGGCACGCTCGAGACTCCTCCGCCAGGCATGGAAAAAGCAAAGATGGTTTCATTGTTTAAGGACATGACCATTGAGGCGTTGACGATTGATGATGCGCTGAGGTTGTTGTCGTTGCCGCGCACTGTTGGTTTTGACCCAGCAGATGGCGAGATCATCACAGCACAAAACGGTCGCTACGGCCCATACATCAATAAGGGCAAAGAGAGCCGCACACTCGATACCGAACAAGAGTTGTTTACGTTCACGCTCGAGCAGTCGTTGGCAAAGCTTGCAGAGCCGCGTGTGTATGGCCGACGCGGGCCAGCAAAGCCACCGTTGCGCGAGTTTGGTGTCGACCCAGTGAGCGGCAAACCAGTTGTTGCTAAAGATGGCAAGTTTGGTGTGTACGTCACTGACGGCGAGACAAATGCGAGCCTTACTCGCGGTGACCGTTTGGAATATGTGACGCCAGAGCGAGCATTCGAGTTGTTGGCTGTGCGCCGCGATGCAGACCCATCGCTCAAGCGCAAGAAGGCTGCCAAGCCAGCCAAAAAGGCAGCGGCAAAGAAAGTTGCAAAGGCTCCTGCAAAGGCAGCAAAGAAAGTTGCTAAGAAAACCGTAAAGAAAGTCGCCAAGAAAGCTGCACAGAAAAAAGCCTCATGACTCTTGGCCGCTACATCGCCTTTGAAGGCCTTGAGGGCTGCGGAAAATCAACGCACGTGACTCGGCTCGCCGAAGCACTTGGCGGCGTTGCAACTCGCGAGCCGGGTGGAACTGCAATTGGCGCGTCGCTTCGTGCTGCAATGTTGGATACATCAAACACAATGCTCTCACCTCGCGCCGAAGCGCTCATGATGTCAGCAGATCGTGCGCAACACCTTGATGAACTCTTGTTGCCAACGCTGCGTGCTGGCAAACACGTGGTCAGTGATCGCAGCGCATTTTCATCGCTCGCCTATCAGGGTTATGGGCGCATGCTCGATATCGATGAGCTAAAGCGTTTCAACAACTGGGCAAT
>JBIHZV010000086.1:0-4179 GCA_044240275.1 Ilumatobacteraceae bacterium
AGTGGTGATTGGTTGTATCGGGCAATGCACACTGCAGGTTTGGCCAATCAACCGACCTCTACCGATGTGAATGATGGGCTTGTGCTCAACAATGCGTGGGTGACCGCCGCGGTCAAGTGCGCACCACCTCAAAACAAGCCGACACCAGCAGAGCGTGTGAAATGTTCGCCATTTTTGCAACAAGAACTCGAGTTGCTCACTCAAGCAAAAGTCATTGTTTGCCTCGGTGCATTTGCGCTGCAGGCTGCATGCGATGAACTTGGTGTCAAGCCACGACCAAAGTTTGGTCACGGTGTCGTCGTACAAGCCGGGAAATACTCACTTGTGTGCAGCTATCACCCGAGTCAGCAAAATACGTTTACGGGCAAGCTCACCGAAAAAATGCTTGATGATGTGTTTGCAAAAGCGATAAGCCTCGCAAAGAAATAGTGGCACGCTCGTGAATCAGTGTGGTGCAGGAACCGTTCCGTCTGCCTTCTTCTTCGGTGGTGGTACACCAACAAGTGGGGCAGGGTTGGCAGTTGCAGGCCAGCGCCTGCGGCTGACAGTGCTCAACAGTTTCAAAAGTTTCATCGCCGTTGCATCAGCCTCGGCTGGGCGAGCAATCACGCTGCCATCAGCAATCATGCGGTTCATCACTTCTTCGCCGAGTTCTGTGCGCACGATGCACAGTGTCCAAGCGTTATCTTCACCGATTCCGCCAGTTGAGATGTCGGCGTGCTCTGCGGCAAAGTCTGGGCAGGTTTTGCAACCTTCACGTGTCCACTGATGACATTCTTTCAAATCAATTTCGTGGAATGAGCCGTCCTTCATCCAGATCTGGAAGGCGCCCTTGATGTTCATCTTGACCATCTCTTCTTTTTTCAGGCCGTACTTTGCCAAGAAGAGTTCTTCGAAGATCGCATCATCAAATGTTTTTGAGCACAGCAACCCGATGTTGAAAAGGAATGGCTTGCCGGTCTTACCAACTTTGCGCTTCCACATGATTGGAAGCACTGACGATTGACAGCTCATACCAACAAGTGCCAAACGGCTGAGTCCTTCTTCTTGGGCTTGCTTCAGCGCAAGAGTGTTCGCCGAATATGTGTAACGACTTCCTGCGGCCTTGAGCACATCTTCTGGGTTGCGAGCAATACCTGGCAAGGCTTTCCAAGATGTGCCATCACCTTCCATGAAGCTGGTGAGTGCTGCATCGATGTAGTCGTGCTTCATGAGCCAGATGAGCATGGCACTCACAAAGCCACCGTCTTGACCTTTTTCGTGCACGTTGTCGTCGGCGGCGCGCACAAGAAGTAGTTGCTTGTATTGGCCGTACATCGCGCTGTCGTCACGAGTTTTGCCAAACAAATGCATGTCGGCGTCTGGTTCCCAAGTGCGAAAGCGTGGGCATGCTCGAGTGCAACTCGTGCAACCCTTCTCGCCGTGTCCGCAATTATCAAGACCTAACTCTTCTTCAATATGAAACGGTTTGTAGTTGCCTTCTTCGTGCTTGTAACCGATCACTTCGTGTGGGCATGCAATAACGCAGCCAGCACAACCTGTGCAAAGACCCGTATTAATGACCTCTTCGTAGAGCTCTTTCCATTGGTTGGTCCAACGCTCAGTTCCGGCAGGGGCTGTCTCTGTAATGGTCATGCACATACTCTACGACATGGCTCACAAGGCCGATATGCCTTATGGCTAGCGCAAGGCTCGAATTATCTTATTTGACGCTTGTTCAGAAAGTTTTCTGCCATGCGCGTCTGAAATTTCAAACAGGTTGTGCACTTGACCCTGCTCGGTGCCAATTTGGGCATGGTGGATGATTATTTTGAGTTTTGCCAAGGTCGCCGTGATGTCGCGAAGCAAACCAACTTGGTCTTCACCTTCCACGTGCATGATCGAGTGCCATGGATGAGCAGAGTGATCGAGTCGTACGGTGAGTTTGTGTGTGCCGCTCGAGGTCTTTAGATTTCGTGTTTGTAATGATCGCTGAACCGCATCAGACACAGCACCTATTCGAGGCTCAACTGCAGACTGCACAGTAAAGATGTCGAGCACAGCTCCGTCTGCCCATGTGGCAATCTCGGCATTTATTACATTGAGGTCAAGTGACGACAATGCACCAGACAAGCGCGCGAGCAATGCTGATCTGTCGCGACACGCAATGTTGACCAACCATTGATCATTATTCTGCGTAGGCAATACAACGATTCGCGCATCACCCGAACGTGGTATTGGTTCAACAAGTAGTGCGTGGTCAAGCAACTGTTTTGGTGTGTGGGTGAGGGCGTAACTTGCCGGTGCATGGGTGATGCGCGCACGAATTGCATCGTCGGATGTAAGTGCGAGTGCAGCTTGTAGTCGACTTTCAACCAGCGTGTTTGATTCTGAATCAACGAGGTCTGGGTGGGCGAGTACTTCTTGAACATCTGCAACTACACCAATGAGTGCCAGATTTTGGGTAGCGCTTAAGTCTTGTCGCGCACTCGCAAGCTGTCGGCATTGCTCCACTAGTTGTGGGGTCTTGAGGTGATTCGCAATCTGTGAAAGTAGGCGTGGTGTTATTTGTAGTGGTTCGCTTTGCACGACGTTTCGTAAAAGTTGAGAGCCATCAAGAAGCATCAACACCGACTTGCTCGTAGACAAGTCAAGTCCAAGTCGGGCAATTGCACCTTGCCCGTTTGCGCCAGAGTCTGAAATATCTTTTGCAAACGCTGCAAGTACGAGATCGTCTGTGCTCGCAAGTGCAGATGCTGATACACAAATTGCTTCAACAGTAGGAAACTGCAACGAATGTGTTGGGTCAAGTTCGGTCGAGTCACTTGACCGAGCAGCCATTGCATCAGATACTTCTGGGAGTGCACGCTGAATGAAACCAATAGTTTCCAGAAATCTCCATGAACGAGCCGAACCATGTCGTAAGACGCGTAACAAACCAATTGTTGCATCATCATTCCAGCTCAGCGTTGCGTTGCGATGTAGGGCAAACCAATCGAGCAACTGACTACTTGGGCGCGCGTCTACAGCGAGCGAGGCCGTTGCTAATCCAATTTCTACAAGCGAGCGCACTGGGGGAGAGCCATTCAGAACAATTTGCCCATCGATATTTGTAACCCAGCCTTCGAGCGGTCGCATTGCAAGTGCGGTCGGGTCTTCAATTGACTGCGCTTGAGTTCCGAGCCTCCATCGCAATAACGGCGGTGCAACGAGCGTTGTGACGAGCACGACCACAAGTACTGACCCGTACAGTTCTTCTGAGAGTGCTCCAACGCTGAGACCAATGCTTGCAAAGATAAGGCCTACCTCGCCGCGGGGCAGCATGCCAAAGCCAATTGTCCACTTGTCGCCACGTGAACCGATCGCGCCAGATGCTGCTGCAATTTTGCTCACGATTGCAACGGCCGAAAGTATTAATGCCACACCGATAACGCGAGCATCTGCCATTGCACGAATGTTTGTTGAGATGCCGATGTTTAAGAAAAAGATTGGAACAAATATTTGGGCGAGCGATGAGACGTCGCGTTCAACACGTTCGTGTGTAGCGATGCGTCGCAGAGCAAGACCAGCCACAAATGCGCCAATGATTGGAGCAAGATGTGCTTTGTCGGCAAGCACTGAAAAACCAAGTGCGATACCGATCGCAACTACCGACACCGTTGAGGTGGAGCGCGCACCCTTTGCGATGCGTGCAAAGAGTTGAGGGAAAATTGTGAAACCAACGGTGCTTGTGACGGCGAGAAAACCGATTGCGAGACCGATGGTTGATGCGATGGTGCCAATACCAACACTGCCTTGCTCGACGATGCGAGTGACCACCGTAAGAATGATCAGGCCGAGTACATCGTCGACTACTGCTGCTCCAAGGACCGTTCGTGCTTCCACAGTTGCAAGTGCTCGCAAATCTCCAAACACTCGTGCGGTGATGCCAATAGATGTTGCGGTGAGCGCTGCGCCAACGAAGAGAGAAGTGTTAACTGATTCGCCGAGCAGGGAGCTTGCACCAAAACCAAGCGTCATTGGTAGAGCGACGCCAATGATTGCAACCAGGATGCTTGCCCGACCAACGCTCTTGAGTTCAATAATGTCGGTTTCGAGCCCGACTTGGATGAGCAACAAGATGACGCCAAGTTCGGCAAGAAAAAACAGCATGTCGCCGGTATTGACGAGACCCAAGACTGATGGACCTATCAATATTCC
>JBIHZV010000087.1:0-4148 GCA_044240275.1 Ilumatobacteraceae bacterium
GCTTGCCAGTGCGCGCAATTTCGATCATCACTCGCCCTGCGAGTCGGCGGGCAAGCTCTCGCAGCTTCGGATCGGTTGCCGCAGTTAGATCCGCAAGCATGCCGAGTATCTCGTCAGGAGATTCGTTCAAAGCTTCGTCAACAGCAGCCTCATCAAGTTCTCCAACTTCTGGAGAAATCTGTTCAAATCGATCGTGCCGAGAAAGATCACTGCGCGAGATAGTTCTCTTATTTGCTTGACTCTCTGCTTGCTCGGCGAGCGCGCCCTCTTTAACTGCCGGATTTGCTAGTTCGAGGTCGTGGCCCCGGTTGGGGCGCCAGCTTTTCCCGCTGGCTCATCACTGGCACTCAAACCAAAAACGTCGTTCCATATTTCGGTTACGACATCTTCTGCGCTGCGCACGCTTCCTTCTCGAATACGGATTCGCCCACTGATTGCAACAAAAGCACTATCAATTCCAATTGACGCTGAAATATTCTTTGAAGACCGCACCTCAGCCAAACTCGACGCCACTAATGCGGTATCAATCGCACCACGCACTGAAGACCCAACTCGCAAATCGGGATGATTGCGTGTGCGACGAACAATTTCGACAACCTTGGCAACCCAAGCAGCGTCTGGCTGCACACCAGCCTTATTTTTTTGGTTATTCGCCTGGAGATTGCGATCGACAATTGCGCATTCATCTTGCGAAGACTGATATGTCATAGCAACACGACACACTCGATCATAAACAGCACTTGAAATACGCGCCGTACCAACAGCATCAAATGGGTTCATTGCTGCAACCAACCGAAAACCATCGGCGCCAACTACTTTTCCTAGTCGTGGAACAGTGATTTCGCCTTCGCTCATCACCGTGATCAACACGTTGAGCGTCTCTTCGGGAATGCGATTGATCTCTTCCACATACAACAATGAACCTTCACGTAATGCCGTGACAAGCGGGCCATCAACGAAAACATCGGGCGTGTAACCATCGCTCAAGACGCGAGCAGGGTCAAAGTGACCGATCAATCGTGCCGGTGTGAGTTCGGCATTGCCTTCAACAAACGAAAACCCAACCGACATGCTTTGCGCTACTGCCCGTAACAACGTGCTCTTGCCTGTGCCCGGAGGCCCTTCAAGCAACATATGTCGACCAGCAACAAGCGCTGCGACTACCAACTCAATTTCACGCTGGCGCCCGACAACATTGTTGCCAACTGCGCTAATGATCCGACTGGATGATTGCTGATCAGTCATATTTGATGACGCCACGGATGTTTTCTCCGTCACGCATCGCTCGGTAACCCTCGTTGATGTCGCTCAATGAGTATGTGCGAGTGACGAGACCATCAAGATCCAGTTGGCCTTCGCGATAGAGATCGAGCAGCTTGGGGATATCGGAGCGAGGGTTGCCCGAGCCAAAAAGCGAACCAACAAGTTGCTTCTCCATCAATGTCATGTCAAGCAAACTGATCGATGCACCAAACTCCATTGCTGGATGAATATTGGTAACAACAACACGACCGCCCTTTGCAGTAAGTGCCATTGCTTCATGAATCACTGCACCGCTGCCAATGCCCATTGTCATGACAACTTTGTTGGCCATTGCACCGCGCGTAAGTTCTTGCAACAGTGGGACTGCTTCGGACATGGAGTTGGCTGTGTGCGTTGCACCAAATTCCATTGCTTTTTCGCGCTTGAACTCAATCGGATCAATTGCAATTATTCGTTTTGCACCAGCAATGCGTGCACCTTGAATTGCGTTGGCGCCAATGCCACCAACACCAACTACAACGACAGTGTCGCCAGGCTTTACTTCGGCGGCATAGACGCTTGAGCCCCAACCAGTGACAACACCACAACCGAGCAAGCATGCGCGATCAAGCGGCACATCTTTTTCGATCTTGATGCAACTTGCCTCGTGTACGACGGTGTGTTGCGCGAATGTTCCGAGTAGACACATCACGCCCAAGTCTTTGCCACCAGCATGATGACGCGAGGTCTGATCACTGATTTGCTTGCCTGATCCCAAGTAGGCACCAAGGTCACACAGGTTTTGATGACCAGTCGAGCAACTCACGCAACGGCCGCACGAAGGAATGAATCCGAAAACGACGTGATCGCCAGGTGCAAGCCAACTTACGTTCGCACCAACTTGTTGCACGACGCCAGCACCTTCGTGTCCACCAACCATTGGCAACTCGAACGGCAAATCGCCTGTGACTACGTGTTCGTCTGAGTGACAAAGACCGGATGCGGCCATCTTGACCAACACTTCATTTGGACCTGGTGCATCAAGCTCGATTTCCTCGACGCTCCATGGAGCATTTACTTCCCACAACACTGCTGCTTTTGTCTTCACGATGTCCCCCTTTGATACAGATCTTTTAGCCGCACTTCCTACGCTGACGCTAGCCCGAGAGGGGTCATTTGAGTATTGTTGGCAGGTAATGGAACCCACAGCAACAGCCCAAATAAGCGAAATCGCACAAGATACCGACTCGGCCAAACCGGCTGTTCAACACGATGCCACCGAACTGCTCGTCGAAGAAATCTCAATCGACGGCATGTGCGGCGTCTACTAGGTATTGCTAGTTCGTCCTTCGGATTATGTCAATCACGCTGGAAACAGCATGCGAGCTCAACCCGCAAGTAGCACTACGTCCTGAATCATTTGGCGCGCTCGCCTATCACTATGGCAACCGCAAACTTGTTTTTTTAAAACATCCAGACGTTGTCGCTGTGGTGCGTGACGTCGCCGACTACGCAACGCTGCAAGACGCACTCGGTGCGCACGACATTCAGCCATCGCGGTGGCCAAGTTTTGTAGAAGCCATCGATTCGCTTGCAGCATCGGACATCATTCGTGTCAGGTAAAGCACTCGCAACCCAACTCAAGGCCGGTCTTGACGCACCAATTTGCCTGACATGGGAAATCACCTACGCCTGCAACTTGCAGTGCGTGCACTGTTTGTCGAGCAGTGGCATAAGAGACCCACGCGAACTTTCAACCAATCAAGCAAAAGCCGTGCTCGACGAGTTGCGAGATTTGCAAGTGTTCTACATCAACATCGGCGGCGGCGAGCCAATGATTCGAAAAGATTTTTTTGAGATTCTCGAACATGCAGAAGTCAACAACATTGGCGTCAAGTTTTCGACTAACGGCACATACATCACAGCAGAAAATGCGCGCAGATTGGCCGCGATGAATTATCTCGACATCCAAATCAGTCTCGACGGCGTCGACGCAGCCACCAATGATGCAGTGCGAGGCAAGGGTTCGTACGCAACAGCAATTGCAGCAATGAATCATTTGCGCGATGCGAACTTTGGACAATTCAAAATTTCTGTTGTTGTGACACGACACAACGTTGACCAACTTGATGCATTCAAAGCACTCGCCGATTCGTATGGTGCTCAATTGCGCATCACCCGCCTACGACCTTCTGGCAGAGGCGCCGACACGTGGGATGAGTTGCACCCAACGCAACAACAGCAGCGACAGATTTACGACTGGTTGATGAAGCATGGCGACAATGTGCTCACCGGCGATTCGTTTTTCCACCTAAATGCATTTGGCGAGTCGCTTCCCGGTCTCAACTTGTGCGGTGCCGGTCGTGTGGTGTGCTTGATCGACCCGATCGGCGATGTGTACGCATGCCCATTTGTTATTCATGATCAATTCAAAGCTGGCTCACTTCTGAACGACGGGGGCTTCACCAAGGTGTGGAAAGAAAGCGACCTCTTCTTGTCGCTACGCGAGCCAGAATCAGAAGGCGCGTGTTCGGCTTGTGGTAGTTACGACGCCTGCCAGGGTGGATGCATGGCCGCCAAGTTCTTTACAGGTGTACCACTAGACGGACCAGACCCAGAGTGCGTCACGGGACACGGCGAAGAACTTGTCAAGGCAGCATCAATCACCCTCATCCCAAAACCATCAATGGACCATTCAAGACCTGTAAAGATCAATACTTCACGGCTAGCTGCATCCAAAGAAGCAGCGCTACGAATGGAGCGAGTATGAACGACGTCAATCCACTGCTGATTATCGGTGCCATCATTGTTTCGTATTTTCTTGGCACGTTTCCAAGTGCACTCATAGTTGCCAAGCGCGGCGGCGTCGACGTCACTGCTGCAGGGTCTGGCAATCCAGGCACATC
>JBIHZV010000088.1:0-4098 GCA_044240275.1 Ilumatobacteraceae bacterium
TCGATGCACAACGGTCGCACTCGTTATGCAGCTGGACAGGGTGAGCCAGAAGCGCTCCTCGCAATTGCAAATCATCTCAGCAAGCGCTCGGGCAATCCCGTCACCCCCGAAGAAGTGCTGTACACAGCGGGCACCCAAAATGGTTTGTGCACTGCCCTGTTCACGCTCGTTGAGGCTGGTGACGAAGTGCTCGTTCCGAATCCGTATTACGCAACATACGAAGGACTTGTCGCTGCATCTGGCGCGACCTTTGTATCCGTTCCCACTTCCCCGGACAACGGATTTCATGTAACCGCCCAAGCAATTGAAAACGTAATCACACCACGCACAAGAGTGTTGCTACTCAATAATCCAAGCAACCCCACTGGAGCGGTGCTGTCGGTAGAAGAAATCGATGCGATCGGTGACGTCTGCGAACGCCATGATCTGTGGATTATCTGCGACGAGGTTTACGCCGACATGACATTTGATGGCAAGTTCTGCTCGCCGTTTGATCGACCACACCTACGTCATCGCACACTCAGTGTTTCGTCCATTTCCAAGTCGCACGCGCTTCCAGGATTTCGCGCTGGCTGGGTTGCATGCCCTGCCGAAGTCACCCCACGACTCGTTCTCGTTGCTGAAGCAATGCTGTTTGGATCACAACCTTTCATCGAAGATGCACTTGTCGTTGCATTAAACGAAACACACCCCGAAGTTGAACGCATGCGTGCCGCGTACAAAGAACGAGCAGCCGTGTTAGTCAACGCATTTGCGGACTCAACATCAGTTTCGGCACGCCTACCCGAGGGCGGAATGTTTATCATGCTCGACATTCGAAAAACTGGCTTAACTGGCGAAGAGTTTGCGTGGCGGCTACTCGATAAAGAAAATGTAGGAACCATGCCAGGCGAAAGTTTTGGAAGTGGTGGTGCAGGCCACGTGCGTGTTGCACTCACCGTCGAATCCGAATTGCTCAAAGAAGCAAGTATCCGAATCCGACGCCTCGCGGACGAATGCCTGACTGAGCGCAAGTAGGCACTTACCAACATGACAAGCGAGCAGCTCAAAGTTGGCGAAGCAATAATTGATTTGTTGTCGCGCGAATACGGCGTAGACGTTGTATTTGGAATACCCGGCGTACACAACATTGAGCTGTATCGCGGTCTTCATCGCTCAGGCGTGAAAGCCATCTCTCCACGCCACGAGCAAGGTGCAGGGTTTATGGCCGACGGTTGGTCAATCGTTACCGGCAAGCCTGGCATCTGCGTGCTCATCAGTGGTCCTGGACTTACCAATGCTCTCACACCAATCGCACAGGCGTATCACGATTCGCGACCAATGCTCGTGATTGCATCCACCACTCCAACTGATGCACTCGGCAAAAGTTTTGGACCGTTACACGACCTTCCCGATCAGGCTGCAGTTGCTCGCTCTGTCTGTGCGTTTAGCGAAACAGTTACCGACCCTACGAAGCTTCCGGCACTCATTGAACGAGCATGGAATGTATTTACTTCTGCACGTCCACGACCAGTGCACATTGCAATCCCCATGGACGTGCTCGCTCAACCATGCGCACCATTTGCGCGGGTGCACAAACCTGCTGCTCGTCCAATTGCCCACGAGAACGAAATTGCGCGTGCGCTCACCATCATCAACTCATCACAAACACCAGTGATTATTGCTGGTGGCGGCTCAATTGATGCATCAACCCAACTCGTCGCACTGGCCGAAGCACTTGATGCGCCAGTTCTTTTGACAGGGAATGCCAAAGGCGTCATGCCGTCTACGCATCCGTTGTGTGCTGGTAACTGTTTGGTATTCGGTCGTGTACAAAACGATATCGAACTAGCCGACGTAGTGATTGTCGTTGGCACCGAGCTCTCCGACACCGATCTCTACAACGATGGCAGAGCGCTGAAGTTTGGCGGCAACGTAGTGCGCATCGATATTGACTCAAGTCAAATCAATCGTCGTACCACGCCAACTGTCGGCATGGTTGGTGATGCCGCGCACACAATGGCAAAACTTACACGTGGTATCAGCACTCGTGGCATTGTGGCGCGTAATCCAACTACAGGCGCACAACGCGCACAGCAATGGCGAGATCATGCGCGCGCGAAGACCAGCGACACCTTTACACCCTGGCTCAAAGTAATTGAGCAATGGCTGCCCGAAAACGCAATCGTTGCGCTTGACTCAACCCAACTCGGTTACTCCGCACACTGGTGGTTGCCAGCAACTCGCAGTCGCTCTTGGCTGGCGCCATACGGTTTTGGCACACTCGGTTGCGCACTGCCAATGGCAATTGGTGCATCGGTTGCAGCGCCAAACCGACCAGTGCTCGCAATTGCTGGCGATGGAGGATGGTTATTCACCGTTGCCGAGATGGCGGCAGCGAAAGATCTCGCAAGCGACATCGTGATGATCTTGTGGGACAACAGTGGTTACGAACAAATTCGAACATCATTTGACGATGTACAGGCGACACGCATGGGAGTTGACGTAACTTCGCACGACCCATCAGCAATTGCTCGAGGATTTGGCTGGGAATCAGTCGACGTAACGACACCCGAACAACTTGCAACATCTCTTGCTACTGCACTCAAGAGCAGCGGACCTCAGTTCATACGAATTATCGCAAGCTAACTAACTCGCACTAGTTAATTCGTGCGATAAACAACAAACACTTTGCGCAGTGTTTCGACAACAGTCCAAACACCCTTCCAACCAATTGGAAAGATGCAACTTGAACCCTCAGTGAGCTCGACAGGTTCGCCACCGTCTTCATGAACGATCATGCGACCCTTCAAGACGTAGATCACTTCGCCACGAGTTGTGAACTCCCAACGCGATGCACCTGGCTCGCACTCCCACGTTCCTGCTGTCACAGTCTCGTTGTCAAGGAAAACTTGAGCACGAGTAAGTATCTCCCCCGTCAACGGCTCTGCCGAAGGTTGACCCAGTGGTTTTTGAGCCAGCTCGGATGCAGGAATCTCAAGTGCGCGAAATGAAATTGTCATGGAAACAGCCTATTGACTCAAGCGTCCTTGCTAAGCAACTGCAATGCCAACAAAATGACCCACGGTCATGGTGAAAGCCATCGCCACAAGACCTCCGAAAACAATTCTCGCTATTGGACGAGCGGGATGTGCACCACCAGCTTTAGAACTCGTTAGGCCAAGTACAACAAGCGCAAATACAGCAACCACGATGGTTGTAGCAATGCGCTGGGATGACGATGCAAGTGCTACAGCAATAAGTGGAATTGCCGCACCAACTGAAAAGGAAGCTGCAGAACTTACGCTTGCCTGCACAGGTCGGGCAAGGGTCAGATGAGTAAGGCCCAACTCCTCGGCCATGTGGACCTTGAGTGCATCTTCTTTTGTTAACTGAACTGCCACCGCACGCGCCAACTCCTGCGTGAGTCCCTTGCCTTGATATATCGCAGTCAACTCATCGAGTTCGTGCTCGGGGGTGTGCTCGAGTTCCCATGTCTCCTTTGCGATATCGGCCTGTTCGGCATCACGCTGCGAACTCACCGAAACATATTCGCCGATGGCCATTGATGCCGCACCTGCAACCAAGCCTGCAGTACCAGCAGTGATGATGGTGCCTCGAGACGCATCTGCTGCAGCCACGCCCAAGATCAAACATGCGGTGGAGATAATTCCGTCGTTCGCACCAAGCACCATCGCGCGCAGCAAACCGATGCGATGACTGAAATGTCCTTCTTCGTGCTTCACCATGAAGATTATTCTACACCGTTAGTGCAAGAAGATCAGTAAGTGACAAGCGTCCCGTGTACACCGCCATCCCAATTGCTGCATCAATATTCATCGCCAGAAGCGAAGTGACATCTTGGACTGTTGTGATTCCGCCAGCAGCAGTGATCGGCAATATTGTTAGGTCACGCAAACTCGTAAACCACTCCAGATCAGTACCTTGCATCATCCCCTCCTTGTCGACATAGGTACAGAGAAAACCGTCGCATTTTTCAGCAAAGGTTGTGATTGCTTGCTCGGCAGAAACTGCAAGCGAGGTTGCCCATCCGTCAACAACAACTGTGCCGGCTTTGGAATCGAGCGCAACAACAATTTTTTCATTGCCAATCTCGGC
>JBIHZV010000089.1:0-4015 GCA_044240275.1 Ilumatobacteraceae bacterium
CCAAAAAATAGAAGTTCTTGCAAAATCGGATCCCTAGATACGAGATCCGACGGACGTTGCGGCGCAGTAGCAAGTGCATGAAGCGACATCATTGAGCCAAACCCACTCACCGAAACCGAAACGTCGTGTTTGGCAATTACGGAAGCAACTGCTTGGCGAAATTCGTCGCCTCGTTTGGTATGCGCCTCTGCCACATCCGCCGTAAACACCTCGCCCAGTACGGCGCATCCAGCCGTCATAGTCGACAGATTGTTGTTAAACGTTCCGCCGTGCGCAATCGGTGCCGCTCGACCCGACTCTGGACTCGTATCAAACTGATCGAGAAACTCGGCTTTGCCGCCGAACGCACCAAATGAGAAGCCGCCGCCGATGTACTTACCAAATGCTGTGATATCGGCCTCAACGCCGAGCATTTGCATCATGCCACTGCGACCATGACGCGAAGTCATCACCTCATCAGCAATGCACACAGCACCAATGTTGCGCGCAGCACTAAACACCGAAGAAAGAAACTCAGGGGTGCCCGAGATGCATCCTCCAGAACCAAGCATTGGCTCCACTACCACTGCGGCAAGAGTTGAGGCGTTGTCATTGATTGCTTGCAGCGCAGCGGACGTGTCGTTGTACGGAGCAATAACAAAATCAAATGGCGCATTCCACTTTGCGCTGCCACTCGCAAAATAAAACACGCTGCCGTGATATCCGCCTTCAAAGACCAAAATCTTTTTTCTGCCAGTTGCAACGACTGCAGTAGTCATCGCCAATAAGTTCGCTTCGGTTCCCGAGTTGGTAAACCGCACACGGTCTATGCCAAACCGCTCACACATCAACCTGCCAAGCGTTGCTTCGGCTGGATGAACGCCACCAACACTTGTGTTGTGTGAGAGTGCTACGACTACGCGGTCAAGTACCCGCCTTTCGCTGTGACCAAGCAATCCTGCGGTGTAGTCACCAAGAAAGTCGATATACGTATGACCATCTACATCAGTGAGTGTCGCTCCTTGACCTGATGCAAAGGCAAGTGGGAACGGTGCGTGAGTGAGCACGGAACGAGTCTGCCCACCGGGCAAATATTTTCGGGCCTCGTCATAGTGCCGTCGGCTTTGTGGACTTCGATCTGCAAAATCACTGTGTGCCTTTGCAAGTTGAGTGTTCAACATGCTGGCGAGTTACCAGTTACTTGTTTTGTTGTGGCTGTGGCTGTGGCCACGAGCCGTCTTCGCCGTCCATGCCGGCATTCAGACGAGCCTTAGACATCAACTCTTCAACAATTGGGCCAAGCTTTGTTGCATCGTCGACAGGTTCATGAGTTGGCCCACGATGCCAACCTTCAGCAATTGCCAATACTCGACCTGTCGCTTCAAACACACGACCGGTGATTGCCTTCGATTCCTCTGAAGCGAGCCACGTCACAATTGGTGCAATCCAACGAGGCGAACCAAGTTCGCGTTCTTCGTCGGTCGGAGGAGTTGGCGAAAGATTTTCGGTCATGCGCGTGAGTGCAACCGGTGCAACTGCGTTCACCGTGACACCATAACGAGCCAATTCGAGTGATGCGATGGTTGTAAACGCAGCAATGCCGGCTTTTGCGGCTCCGTAGTTTGTTTGGCCAACGTTGCCATAAAGCCCAGACACCGATGAAGTGTTGATGATGCGACCATCAACTGGTTTTCCAGCCTTGCTTTGATCGCGCCAATATGCAGCGGCAAAACGCGAAGGTGCGAACGTGCCTTTGAGGTGCACTTTAATGACTGCATCCCATTCTTCTTCCAACATGTTGGCCATCATGCGGTCGCGCAAGATTCCAGCGTTATTAACAACTGCATGCAAGTCGCCAAATGTGTCGACTGCGGTCTGAATGAGGCGCTCGGCGCCTGCCCAAGAAGAAATGTCGTCGCCATTAGCAACAGCACGACCACCCATCGCCTCAATCTCATTAACAACACTTTGTGCTGGCGAAATATCGCCTGCCGAGCCATCAACACCGCCGCCCAGGTCGTTGACAACGACCAGTGCGCCGTGCTTGGCAAGACTTAAAGCATGTTCGCGACCAATACCGCGTCCCGAACCAGTGACAACAACTACTCGACCTTCACATAAGCGGCTCATGGGCAACGACTCTAGTCTGAATACCATGCGTCCAAGCAAGTCAAACAACAGTGCTGCCGATTTGGCGTGCGATGTTCTTGTTGTTGGAGCAGGGCCGAGCGGTATTGCTGCGGCGCTCACATTGCGATCCGCTGGGCATGATGTTGTCGTCATTGATAAGGCATTTTTTCCGCGCGACAAATGCTGTGGTGACGGTTTGACCACTGGTGCCCTTCGCATTTTGGACGAACTTGGCTTTGACCCCCAATCTGTCCCCAATTGGACAGTGTGCAGCGACGTATGGCTTCGCTCACCGAGTGGAAGCGAGATGCAGTTTTCACTTCCCACTCGCGGCCAGTTTGCCGCTATCGCACCACGAATCGAACTTGACAATGCCCTGGTGCAGTTGGCTCGATCAAGAAATATTCGTGTGCTTGAGGGCCACGAATTTGTCTCCGTTCGCGAACAGACCTCAGATCACATCACGATTGATATCAACAGCAGCAGCAATAGTAATAAAAGCGAAACTATCCGATCAAAGTTTGTGATTGCATCAGATGGCATGTGGTCACCAGTGCGCAAATCACTGGGCATGTCAACACCGGGATACCTCGGCGAGTGGCACGCATTTCGTCAATACGCAAACAACGTGACAGGTTCTGCAAAGGACCGCTTGCATGTGTGGTTTGAAAAAGATTTGTTGCCTGGTTATGCGTGGTCGTTTCCACTGCAAGATGGCCGCGTCAACATCGGATTCGGAATCTTGCGTGGTGGCAAGTACTCGGTGCAACAAATGAAAGACCTCTGGCCAAATTTGTTGGCTCGCGAACATATTGCCCACGCACTTGGCTCAGGCGTCGTCATGGAAGATCGACACACCGCGTGGCCTATTCCGGCACGCGTCACATCTGCACCGCTTTCAAGTGGTCGCGTGCTGTTTATCGGTGACGCCGCATGTGTCACCGACTCACTCACTGGTGAAGGCATTGGTCAGGCTTTGCTCTCTGGGCAACTTGGCGCGCAGGCAATCGTCGCAGGCATCAGCCGCGAAGCCTCGGTCACTCGAAACAAGTACGAGCAACTTGTCAAGCAAAACTTCTTTGCAGATCACCGCATGTCAATGACACTTGGAACAATTTTGAAATCGTCATTGGGCGCTCGAGTAGCACTACGTGTTGCCAATCTCACTCCATGGACGAGAGCGAACTTTGTGCGCTGGATGTTTGAAGACGAGCCTCGAGCTGCCGTGTTCACTCCTTCGCGGTGGCATCGAAATTTCTTGCGTCGTGACGGCGCCTACGTAACTCAAGATCAAGCCGAGTAAGTTGGAACGCATGCGCACACGCCTCACCGAACTTCTCGACATCGAATTCCCTATCATGCTTGCAGGCATGGGCGGTGTGAGTTACCACCACCTCGTTGCAGCAGTTTCCGAAGCTGGTGGTCTAGGAACATTGGGTGCATCGACCATGCAAGATGGCGAATTGGCTCGTGAAATTGATGGCGTAAAAAGTCTGACCCAAAAACCATTTGGTGTTGATTTGCTCACCGCACTTCCACACACACTTCAACGCGACGTTGACATCATCATCAAGAGTGGTGCACGGGTTTTTGTTGCAGGACTCGGAGTGCCACGCGACATCATCGAGCAACTGCACAGCCACGGCGTAATTGTTGGCTCAATGTGCGGAAAGGTGCGACACGCAATTGCCGCAGTTGAAAGTGGTTGTGACTTTGTGGTTGCTCAAGGCACCGAAGCTGGTGGCCACACAGGCACTGTTGCAACAATGGCGCTTGTTCCCCAAGTGGTCGACGCTGTCGGCAAAAAAGTTGCAGTAGTTGCTGCAGGTGGTTTGTACGACGGTCGGGGTCTCGCTGCATCATTGGCCCTAGGCGCCGACGGGGTGTGGATCGGCACACGCTTTAT
>JBIHZV010000027.1:0-13491 GCA_044240275.1 Ilumatobacteraceae bacterium
GCTATTTACCTAGCCCAGCAGGGTTACAGGGTGTTTGGCACTGTGCGCAGTCTCGACAAAGCAGCCAAACTCGTGGCACTTGCAGAGAAACTTAGCGTCGCGATCGAACTTGTCGAGATGGATGTCGCTGACGACGCATCTGTGCGCCAAGGTTTCGCCGATATTTTTCGAGCGACACCGCGCGTCGATGTGCTTGTCAATAACGCAGGCATCGGCGGCAATGGTGTTACCGAAGAAACAACTCCTGAGCAATATTTTGATTCGTTCAACGTCAATGTCGTTGGTGTTGTGCGTTGCACACAACAAGTGCTCCCGAAAATGCGCGAGACCAAGAGTGG
The DNA here is from genome assembly GCA_044240275.1 of Ilumatobacteraceae bacterium. Classification (GTDB taxonomy): domain Bacteria; phylum Actinomycetota; class Acidimicrobiia; order Acidimicrobiales; family Ilumatobacteraceae; genus UBA3006. The sequence goes on from JBIHZV010000027.1 coordinate 339, forward strand.
CGCCATCGTCAACATTTCATCAATTGTTGGTCGCATCGCCGCTGTTGCGCAATCGCCTTACGTCACTTCCAAGTGGGCCCTCGAAGGGCTCACCGAAGGTCTTGCTCACGAAGTCGCACCGTTTGGAATTCGCGTTGTCATGATCGAACCAGGCATCACCAAGTCGTCGATCTTTATGAAAAATCTTGACGCACCAAATGCAAGCGGCGCATACGACTCGCACTACCGACGTATGTTGCAGTTTTATGCCGCAGGTATTCCGCACGCGACCGACCCGACCGAAGTTGGCGCACTCATACATCACGCAATTACGACCGCCGCACCTCAATTGCGATACCCGTGTTCGTGGGGTGGCATTGAGTTCATCGAAGGTCGCGCGAAGATGAGCGATGCCGACTGGATTGCGCTCGGTGCGGTTCAGAACGACGCCGACTATGAGGTTGCGTTCAAAGATGCCTTTGGAATCGACATCTCTCAAAGTTGATAAGCCTGGTCGGGTTCTGGGTATGCTGACAGGCGCTAGTTCGACGTCCAATTAGACGGCCAATTAGAAACCCATATAAAGGAGCAACTCATGTCAGTTCGTCTCGGAGATATTGCCCCAGACTTCACCGCCCAAACCACCCAAGGTGAGATCAAGTTTCACGACTGGCTCGGCGACTCGTGGGGCGTGTTGTTCAGTCATCCAAAAGACTTCACACCTGTTTGCACCACCGAGCTTGGCTATGTCGCCAAGATCAAACCAGAGTTTGACAAGCGCAACGTCAAAGTGATTGGCCTTTCGGTCGACAGCGTCGAGTCGCACGAAAAGTGGGAAAGTGACATTGGCGAGACTCAAGGTACGCCAGTTAATTTCCCGATGATCGGTGACTCAGACCGCACCGTCAGCAACTTGTACGACATGATTCACCCAAACGCCAATGACACGATGACCGTGCGCAGCGTGTTTGTCGTAGGTCCAGACAAAAAAGTGAAACTCACCATCACTTACCCAGCCTCAACAGGTCGTAACTTCGACGAAGTGCTTCGCGTCATTGACTCGTTGCAACTCACCGCTAAGTTCAAGGTTGCAACGCCGGCCAACTGGACAGATGGCAAAGACGTCATCATTGGCGCCGCAGTCACCGACGAAGAGGCCAAGACACTTTTCCCAGGTGGTTGGAAGACCATTAAGCCGTACCTACGAACCTTGGCGCAACCAAAGTAAACGTAAGACAAATTTAGTAATTTCTTACCTAACACAGGCTCTTTATCAAAGAAGTGATTTAGGTAAGAAATAGACTGAGGGGTATGAACAGCCCCTCAGACTCAGCAGCTGCACGCGCCATAAACGTGAGCAAGATTTACGGACATGATGACAGCGAAGTGCGTGCGCTCGACGACGTCACGATTCAATTCGAAAAGGGTCACTTCACCGCAATCATGGGCCCAAGTGGCTCGGGCAAGTCAACATTGATGCATTGCATGGCTGGCCTCGACTCGCTCACCAAAGGTTCAGTGTCTATCAATGGCATCGACTTGGGTGGGCTGAGCGATAAAGCACTGACCAAACTTCGCCGCGACCAAATCGGCTTTGTGTTTCAGGCGTTCAACCTGATTCCGACACTTAACGCCAAAGAAAACATGATCTTGCCACTTTCGCTCGGCGGACAAAAGGGTGATGACAAATGGATCGACCAAATCATCGACACCATCGGTCTTCGCGATCGACTCACACATCGACCAAGCGAACTCTCGGGCGGCCAACAACAACGCGTTGCAGTTGCTCGCGCACTCGCCAGTAAACCCGCAATTATTTTTGCCGACGAACCAACCGGCAACCTCGACTCCAAGACTGGTCACGAAGTGTTGAATTTCATGCGCAAAGCAGTAAGTGATCTCAATCAAACAATTGTGATGGTCACCCACGATGCAGTCAATGCCAGTTACGCAGATCGCATTGTGTTTTTGAAGGACGGAAAGATCGCTGGCGAGATGTTTGAGCCAACGCCAGATCGTGTACTCGATTATCTCAAGCACCTCGGAGAATAAGCGCCGTGCTCCGACTGTCATTCAAAATGACCCTTGCGCGCAAGGGCCGACTGTTTCTCACTTCGCTTGCAATCATTCTCGGCACAGGATTCCTGGCCGGAACGTATATTTTTTCCGACACACTCAATTCCACATTTGACAAACTCTTTTCTGACGTATTTACAGACGTTGACGCATACGTTCGATCGTCCAGTTTTGTTGAAGCCGAATTTGGCGGCGAACAACGTGGATCTGCTCCCATCGCCGCACTTGAAACAGTGCTCGCTGTGCCAGGCGTAAAAGCTGCAGCCCCAGACGTGCAGGGTTTTGCCCGCATCATCGGCAAAGACGGCACGCCTCTTGGTGTCGACAATGGCCCACCAACATTTGGCGGTATCGCATCAGCAAGTGTTGCTGGTTTGTGGAATATTGAGGACGGACGTCTGCCAGTCGGCCCGACCGAAATGGTCATGGATAAGGCAACCGCAAAAGTCGGCAAGTTTGCGCTTGGCGATACCGTTCGCATCAACGCCCAGACAGGCAGTCGCGAATTCACGATGGTTGGCATTGCCAATTACGGCGATGTGAGCTCACCTGGTGGTGCAACATTTGCTTTGTTCGATCAACCAACCGCATCAGAGTTTTTGCTCAAGCCTGGTTTTGTTGACGCATTCTTGGTGCAAGGCGACGGAACCATTAGCGATGATCAACTTGCTTCTGCGATCAACGCAGCACTGTCGCCTGCTGACAAACTTGAGACAATCACTGGTGCACAGATCACCAAAGAAACCCAGGACCAAATTGGTGTTGTGCTCAGTTTCCTCACATTATTTCTCACCGCATTTTCATTCATTGCTTTAGGTATTGGTTGCTTCGTGATCTATAACGTATTTTCAATCACCACGGCACAGCGTCTAAAAGAAAACGCGTTACTACGCGCCATTGGCGCCAACAAGCGACAAGTGGTCATCGCAATGATGATTGAAGCATTGGTCATTGGTTTACTTGGATCGGCACTCGGTTTTTTGTCAGGTATTGGGCTGTCACGCGGGTTGAGTTCACTGCTCAACGCATTCGGAATTGAGATTCCAACCAAGGGTCTCACAATTAACCCAAATCGGATTGTCACAACCATCATCGTGGGAACAATCGTCACTGTTCTCTCAGCAATACTTCCCGCGCTACGTGCAGGTCGCGTGCCCCCTCTTGCCGCATTGCGCGACACAGCACTTGAGAATGTTGGCAGTGTTAAGCGCCGCGTAACAATCGGCGTAGTTGCAATGTTGCTTGGTGCTGGCGCAATCACTGCCACCGCCTCCGGTGCAACAAATGTTTTGCTGGGTATTGGTGTGCTCTTGGTGTTTACTGGCGTGCTGATCATCGGACCAGGAATTGCAAAACCTGTTGCACTTGGTCTTGGCCGCCCAATCGAAAAACTTCGCGGTGTCACCGGCGCGATGGCACGTCAAAACGCTGCACGCAATCCAAAGCGAACTGCTCGTACGGCTGCACCTGTGCTCATCGGTGTAGCGCTAGTAACTGCAATGACCGTTTTCGCTGCAAGTGTGCGCAGTGAAGTACGCACTGCGATTGGCGATCAATTTCAGGGCGACTACATCGTGAGTTCAGCCAATCGCCAGTTTGGCGGCCTCGCACCTTCACTCGCTCCAGAACTTGCACAGATTCCTGGAGTTGCACAAGCAACCGGTCTTGGTTTTACTTCGGTAAACCTCGATGGCTCGGGCAAATTTGTTTTAATCATCGACCCAGCAACTGCAAGCGGTCTCATCACATTCGACATGGTGCGGGGAGATCAGTCAAAGCTCTCGGCAAATGGAATTCTCGTTGACGACTCGCGAGCAGCTTCTAAAGGGTGGACAATTGGCTCAACCATTGATCTTGCAATGGTTGATGGCACCAAGAAAACTGTCGCGGTAGAGGGAACATTTGCATCCAGCAGCTTTGGTGGCTCGTATGTTGTCAACCGAGCGTTGTTTGAAGGAACACTCAATACCTTGTTTGACGCCAACATTTATGTTCGTCTCGCCGATGGAGTAAATAGCGCCCAAGTCAAAACTGCTCTCGCTACAGCCACAACCGACAAAGGGCTTGGCACGTTGCAGAGCCGCGACGAATTCATTGACGCAGAGTCTGGCCAGATCAATCAAATTCTTGGCTTGATTTATGGACTACTCGGACTTTCGATCATCATCGCAATCGTCGGCATCGTGATCACTCTGCTGTTGTCGGTGTTTGAGCGTCGACGCGAAATCGGGTTGCTGCGAGCAATCGGAATGACACGCTCACAAGTGCGCACAACTGTGCGCTGGGAAAGCGTGATTACAAGCATGTTTGGCGCCATCGTCGGCGTCGTGCTCGGTGTCGCCATGGGCTTTGTCCTGATTCTGATTTTGGCCGACTCTGGTGCCTCGGCGTTCAGTTTGCCGATTGCTGGAACTCTCTGGATTTTGATGCTGTCGTTCATTGTTGGTGTACTGGCTGCGGTCTATCCGGCTCGTCGCGCCACCAAAGTCGACATCATGCAATCAATCGCCACGACATAATTATGAAACCATCAGAGATCACTCCTGAAATGTTGCAGTTTTTGCAAGATCGACATCTGGCAACGCTCACAACACTCAGACAAGATGGTTCACCCCATGTCGTTGCAGTCGGTTTTAGCTACGACGCCTCAACATGCCGAGCACGAGTAATCACTTTTTCAACTGCGCAAAAAGCACTCAATGCTTTGCGTGGCGGTCGAGCAGCAGTTTCACAAGTTGACGGCGGACGTTGGCTGACACTTGAAGGAACAGTGCGACTCGCGACGATGGGCAATGATCCGGAAGAAGTGCGCCGAGCAGTTGCTGGATATGCGAAGCGTTATCAGGACCCAAAAGAGCGCGACAACCGTGTGGCCGTGATCATTGATGTCGACCGCATTATGGGCCGGGCCTAGTTTTTTAACTAGCCAACATCGCGTAGCGAAATAATTTCGTTCATAAATTGCTTTGCAGCAGGATGACTGTCACCCATACTCGCATCGCGTTCGATATATAACGGTGTGAAGTTTGGTCGCACGAGCGGCTCGTGTGCTGTTTGACAGCCAGTGCACCAATACAGAACTCGGTTTGCTTCTCCGTGGTGATTGACCTTCACCACGTCGCCACATCGCGCACATGATTTGCCTTGCCGACCGTAAATTGCCAAGTTGTCCGATGATGCATCAGCATTTTGCAGCATCTCATGAGCAAGCGTCAGCAATTCTCGACACTCGGCACGTTTGAGAGTTCCGATATTGGCATATGGGTGCATCTCGCACGCCCACAAAATCTCGCAACGAAACACATTGCTCACTCCGCGAACTACTCGCTGATCAAGGAGAACTTCTGCAACAGTTTCATCGCGCTCTTCAAATTCCATCATGCGATCGACAGCTTCTTCAATGTCGGCATCAATATGTGTGAGGTCTGGTCCAAGTTTGCCGAGGATAGGGTGACGCCGAGGATCAAAGTCGTGATACACGTCAATCTCTGGCGTATTGAAACACACAGCAACCCAGTCTTGAACATCTATCAATACGTCTGCTTGCGAAGCATTTTTTCGCCATCTGTCGCCATTGCGATATACATCCCACGAACTTGAAATTTTCATTCGGGTATTGAGCACGATGCCGTTATCCCAAATAATCTCAATGCTCTTATCAAGGTTGCGCACTTCTTCGATGGTTCGCCCCACCTGGGGCAAGATGCTGTCCATATGCGGTGCTTCAAACCGGACCATCTTCTTGCCCAATAACGCAGTGCGTAGCGCCGCTGCGTTGTGTTGGACTTTGTGACCGATGAGCACGAGTAAAGATTATTCACACCGCTCACCCGAGTGAGGGATATACCGTTAGTTTGAACTATGTGAATGAAAAACTCGGCGATGATGAGTTCGTTTTTGACCAAGATGACGCCATGGTTCGACGTGCGGCTCAGCGGTATGGCACAGTCGGTGCAATGTTGGCCGGCGGAATGCTGGTATTCGACAAACTGCTCGGCCGAAAACCAAAAGAAGAAGCAGCGGTTGTTATCGAGGCCGCAAGCGAGCCGGGAAATATCGATGACAACGGCATCACGCTTGTTTTCGATGACAACATGACCATCGTTTCACCCCCGCCACACCTCCGTCGACACGACGCCAACACCGGTCCGAGAATTGTGCGAAAGCGACGAAAACCCAACCCCAATAAGGGTTTGTAGCCCTTAGGGCAGTTGCCCCACTGAGGCCAATGCAAGTCTGATCAAGCGGTCGTGACCGCTCGTCATTTCTTTACGCATCTGGGCACTCACTGCTTGCTCGGGTGAGAACCATCCGAGATCGAGTGCTTGCTGGCTTGGTTGACAGTCGCCCGAAACCGGCACGACAAAGGCAAGACTCACCGCGTGATGACGCGGATCATGAAAACCGCTGATGCTTGGATCTGGAAAATACTCAACAACCGTAAATGGCGCTGGCTCTGGCGGAATGTTGGGCAGTGCAAGCGGCCCAAGATCTTTTTCAAGGTGTCGTAACAGTGCTTCTCTGATGCGTTCACCCAGAAGGACCCGACCTGACACCACCGTACGGCTGATACTGCCATCGGGAGCTTGGCGCAGCAACATGCCAACCGATGTGACTTGGCCCATGTCGTCAACCCGCACTGGAACAGCGTCCACGTATACAAGGGGCACTTGACCGCGCACCTGATCCAGGGCGTTCGGGTCGAGCCAGTTGGTTTTGATATCGATTTGATCACTCACCATTTCTATTGTCACAGATGAGCACGACTAGTACTGGAATACCCTTCGTCTATCGCACTGGAAAATAACGGGGCGCCACACCCTTGCGACGCATGACTACTTGCCACAACTGCAGGGATCTTGATCTAAACCCTGCTGCTGATCCCAAGATATAAAAGCGCCACATCCTCCTAAACCTTTCGTCGTATTGAGGTATCTCGTTCCACCGTGCCTCAATATTGGAATACCAAGCCATCAAGGTTCGGTCATAATCTGGCCCAAAATTGTGCACATCTTCAATCACCCAATTTGGTTCTGCCGCACGATTGAACTGTGCCAATGACGGAAGTACCCCACCAGGAAAAATGTAACGATCAAAAAATGGATCAGAGTGGTTTTTTGACACGAGTCCGCCGATCGTGTGATGAAGCATCATCCCATGTGAACTCAATAATCGATCACACGTCGCAAAAAACTCTTTCAGATTTTTTGGACCAACATGCTCCATCATTCCAACGGACACAATCCGATCAAACTCCCCTGTCACATCCCTGTAGTCCCTCTGCTGGATCTCAATTGGAAGGTCTTTACATCGCTCTTTCGCAAACGACACTTGATTCGCCGCGGGTGAAATACCGACACCACTCACTCCATAATTGGTCGCGGCAAAGTGCAATAGTCCGCCCCAACCACACCCAATGTCCAGCAAACGCATGCCTGGTGCAAGTCCGAGTTTGCGACAAATTAAATCGAGTTTTGCCTCCTGCGCAGCATCCAAATTGTCTGCCTCTGCCCAATACCCACATGAATACACCATTCGTTTGTCAAGCATTCGCTGATATAAATCATTGCCAATGTCGTAGTGATGCTGAGCATTCTTCGCAGCTCTAGTTTTCGTCTGGTGATTCACCATCCAAGCACTTGCACCGATGAACGCGTTTTTGAGAGTTGGGGTAATTTCGCGCAGTACATCAGCAGCAATCACTCGAGTAAGCATCTCGTCCATCTGTTCGCAATCCCACCAACCATCCATGTAAGCCTCACCAAATCCGAGTTGGCGCTGGGCAATGACTCGGTCCCAGAGTCGTTCATCTTTTACATGGATGCTGAATGGTTCACTACCACTAATCGTTACCCCACATTGATTGAGCAGTCGAGTCGCTAACTCGTGAGAAAGTTTTGACATAAATTGTATTTTGCCTCAACTCTTCATCCGTTTTCAAGACTCTTTCCAGATCCCCCAGGTAACACCCAGCAAATCCTTACTGCATCTGGCAAACTATGTGCGTGTCAGACCAACAACCACCTGCAAAAAGCGCCAGAATCATGGCCGCATTCTTGTTGACGGCAGGAGTAATGCATTTTGCTAACCCAACCTTTTTTGACAACATCGTTCCACCATGGTTGCCTCCAAGCGAACGCTTCTGGACAAATATCAGTGGCGTTGGCGAACTCTGTATCGGACTAGGTCTACTCGTGAGGTCGACTCGTCGTCGCGCTGCTCTCGCCGCATTCGGATTATTCGTTGCTGTGTATCCCGCCAACCTCTATATGGCATGGGACTGGCGCGACCACACGCTCAGCGACCAACTTGTTGCCTATTTTCGTTTGCCGTTGCAGTTCGGAATGTTTTGGTGGGCGCTCTCGATTGCCCGAGCAAATGCTCTACCAGTTGCCGGCGACGTACTTAGTTTCCAAGAACGCGAGTAGCCCGTCGTGGCCGCCTTCGCGTCCAATGCCTGAAGCCTTGACTCCACCAAATGGTGCGGCAGGGTCGGAAACAATTCCTCGATTGAAGCCAACCATTCCAGCCTCTAACGATTCTGCAACGCGCATGCCCTTTGCGGCATCGCGCGTAAACACATAACTCACTAATCCATATTCGACATCGTTGGCAAGACGAATCATCTCGTCATCGTTACTGCACGAGACAATTGGTGCAACTGGTCCAAATATTTCGTCTTTCAATATCTCATCGTCAGGTGAAACATTGGCCAACACCGTGGCCTGATATCCAAATGCTGGCGTCGTCACCGACTTGCCGCCACACAAAACCTTTGCTCCCCTGCTCACTGCGCCATCCACCATTTTTGCCACCGACTCTTGTTCTGCACGAGACACGAGCGGGCCAAGAGTTGTGGTCGCATCAAGTCCATCGCCCAACACAAGTGCCGACATTCGCGCAGTCAACTTGTCGGTAAATTCGGCGAGCACCGAATCGTGTACATAAAAGCGATTTGCTGCAGTGCATGCTGCACCGCCATTTCGCATCTTTGCAAGCATTGCGCCGTCGACTGCAGCATCAATATCGGCGTCGCCAAAAACGAGAAATGGTGCGTTACCGCCGAGTTCCATGCTGCAGTTGATTACTCGCGGTGCTGCTTGTGCCAGCAAGATCGAACCGACTTTGGTCGATCCGGTGAAACTCAACTTGCGCACTTTTCCAGAATCCATCATCGCCGCAACAGCTGGCCCCGATGGGTTGGTGACAACAACGTTGACCACACCGGCTGGCACACCTGCGCGCTGCAAAACATCGGCGATTGCAAGTGCGGTGAGCGGTGTGTCTTGCGCTGGCTTAAGCACCACCGTGCAGCCTGCTGCAAGAGCAGGCCCAATCTTGCGCGTCGCCATCGCAGCAGGAAAATTCCATGGTGTTGCTAGTAGTGCCACACCAACTGGTTGCCTGGAGACCATCAGCCAATTGGCACCGCCTGGCGCGCGTCGGTAATCGCCGTCGATCCGCACTGCTTCTTCGCTAAACCACCTAAAAAACTCTGCCGCATAGGCCACTTCTGCTCGTGAGTCGGCAAGTATTTTGCCCATTTCGAGAGTGATGAGGCGGGCCAGCTGCTCTTGTTCGGCCATCATGATCTCGAAAGCTTTGCGCAAGATTTCGGCGCGCGCGCGAGGCGCAGTTGTGCGCCACGAAATAAAGGCCCCATCTGCAGCATCGACCGCGCGCAAGCAATCGGATATCGATGCATTGGCAACACTTGCAAGCGACTTGCCAGTTGCTGGGTTGAGTACGTCGATCTGGTTTGCAGAACCCACCCACTCGCCATTAATAAATGACTGTGTTCGCAAATTATTTATATTGTCAGCATTCATTACTTGTCAACTAGTCCTTTGTGAGTTCGACGCCGGCGATTTCTTTGATACGGTCGCGTAAGAAGTCAAAAGCAGTTTTATTTTCAGCAATCAATACATCGTCTGCGGGGTGTAAAAACAATGGTGTCGAAACACGCGACCTCGTTGCAGATTCGCCAACTGGGTTAATCACTTGATGCGTGGTGCTTGGGTAATAACCGCCAGTCACGTAATTGAGCATGTCGCCTGCGTTAATTGCAACGCTGCCTGGGTCACATGGCACGTCGTGCCACTTGCCATCGAGATCGCGCACTTGTAAACCTGGCTCATTTGCCGCCGGCAACACTGTGATCATGTTGATGTCTTCGTGAGCTGCCGCGCGCACTGAACCAACTGGCTCATTTCCCTTGAGCGGTGGATAATGCAAAATCCGCAAAAGTGTTCGCTTCGTACCAACGATCATTTCGGAAAGCGGCATCGAAAAAGATTTGGAAATGCTGCTCGGTGTATTTGCTTCCACCCAAGTCAACAACTCTGCAGCAAGCGACCAACCTGCCTGATACATGGCCGCAGCACTTACCGACTCGGCTGTTGGCTGACGTCCCCACGGATACCAGTGAAAATACTCTTTGATATCTGGAAGCGAAGCACCAACTGCTTGCTCGGCTTCTTCGAGTGGCCGATATCCGTCTTGTCCACCTTCGCCCGGCAAATAATCCCACTTGTTACCCGTGCGAAAAAAGTTGAGCCACTCGTTTTGTAATCGTTGCACCATGTCGTACTGAATTGGGTGATTGGTAAGGACCGCAAAACCTGTGTCGCGCAACGACTCGGTAAAACGTTTTGGTGCATCTGATGATTGGTAATCGACAACTGCGACATCCATAACAACATCCTACGGACAATCGGTGTTCGTCTAGTGTGGCTCGGTGGCCCATAAGCGATTGATCAACATTTTGCAGATTGCAATGGGTTTTCTTGCAGCTGGATATGGCGTCATGTTCACGATGCTCGACGACTGGCGTGATCAATTTGGCATTCAAGAAACTGGGCTCGGCATCATCATTGCTGTCGGATTTTTTACCTCATTCGTAGCGCAGTTGACTATTGCGCCATACGCAGATAAGGGTCATGCTCGTCGCTTAATGACCTGGGGCGTGGCAGCAAATGTGGTGGGTGCCGTCGTGATGGCATACGGCTCGTCAATGACCGGCTTTATATGCGGACGGGTGTTGATGGGCATCGGAGCCGGAATCGCAATCCCTGCAATCAAGCGCATCGTTATTGTCAGCGACCGAGAACACATGGGAACCAATTTGGGCCGCGGAGTGGCAATCGAAGTCGGTGGCTTTGCACTCGGACCAATCATTTCGGCGCTCACCGTTGGCACATTTGGTTTGGCTGCGCCTTTCTTGATCATCGCAGCAATTCTTGTCGTGATGGTGGCGTTAATTGCGCGCGAAGACATCGAAGAAACTCCTGCCGAAGATCGCACAACCGAACGCTTTGCTGTCGACTTATTGCGCATCAGACCACTCACTGGCGCAATACTCATAGGTGTTGCGCTCTACGTGATGATTGGCGTGTTTGATCCACTATGGGTCGTGATGATGGACGACATGGGTGCGCCTAATTGGGTTGGTAATGCCGGCATTTCTATTTTTGGTATGCCATGGATTTTGTTTGCAACTGTTGGCGGCACCATCGCACAAAAATATGGTCCATTTCGCGTCAGTGCATTTGGCCTTGCGCTTGGTGCTTTCTATATGACTTCATATGGTTTTATCGGTAGCCCATATTGGATGCTCGCTATTGGCGTCAGTCAATCGGCGCTCGACGCACTCACCGTCACTGGTACGGGCATTGCCGTTGCACAAGTTGCGCCGCCAGAACGTCAAGCTGGAGCATCGGGGCTACTCGGTGGAATACAAACACTCACTGGAGGCATTGCCGCATTGACCGCAGGCAGTGTGTATGAGCACTATGGGCGCCAGACTGCATTTGTTGCAACTGGCATCACTATGTTCACACTTGTGTGCCTTGGATGCTTGCTGGTTGGACCAAAATATCTTCGACGACCAGCCAGTACGAGTGAAGTGGCTATCGCACCATAAATCCGCACCATAAATCTAGATAGATTCACAGCATGGAATTTAGATACCTCGGCCGAAGCGGCTTCAAAGTCTCAGCAATCAGTTACGGCAACTGGATTACGCACGGCAGTCAGGTAGAAGAAGATGCGGCCAACGCATGCGTCAAGCGTGCACTCGAACTTGGCATCACCACATTTGATACAGCCGATGCTTACGCGGGCACTCGCGCCGAAGGCGTGCTTGGTCGTGCACTTGCTGGCGTACCACGTGAAAGCGTCGAAGTGTTTACCAAGGTCTATTTCCCTACTGGTGGGGGTGTCAACAATCGTGGATTGTCACGCAAACACATCATGCATTCCATCGATGCATCACTCAAGCGACTCAATATGGATCACGTCGATTTGTATCAAGCACATCGTTACGACTTCGAAACTCCGCTTGAAGAAACGATGCTCGCATTCGCCGACATCGTGCGCCAAGGCAAAGCCCTGTATATAGGTGTGTCCGAGTGGGATGCCGATCAAATCACGCGTGGCGCGGAACTTGCGCGCGAACTGCACGTGCCGTTTATTTCTAACCAACCGCAGTATTCGATGTTGTGGCGCGTAATTGACCAAGAAGTTGTTCCAGCAAGCGAGCGCGAAGGACTTTCGCAAATCGTGTGGTCACCAATGGCTCAAGGTGTGCTTACGGGCAAGTACCTTCCTGGTCAACCACCACCAGAAGGATCACGGGCAACCGACGAACTGAGTGGAAAAAACTTCATCTCGCGTTGGCTCACTGACGCCACGCTGACAAAAGTGCAAGAGCTCAAACCAATTGCTGCACAAGCAGGTATCACGATGGCGCAAATGGCCATCGCTTGGGTGTTACAAAACAAAAACATTGCATCAGCGATTGTTGGTGCCACTCGCCCAGAGCAACTCGACGACAACGTGAAGGCCGCAAACATTGTGCTTGAGCCTGCAATCTTGACAGCAATCGACAAGGCGCTTGAGGGAATTATCGTCAGTGATCCACGGCTGACCGTGTCACCAAAAACTCGCTTCTAATCTTGCAGTTTTTTAGATAGCTCCGGCTCAAGGGCCAGTAAACAAACCGCTTCGATCGCCCTTCATAGGCGGGCTCACTTCACCTTCGTAGCGCGCAATTTCGGCCCGACCAACAACGTGCCAGTGCACTTCGTCAGGGCCATCG
>JBIHZV010000028.1:0-13479 GCA_044240275.1 Ilumatobacteraceae bacterium
CCAGCCATGCGAATGCAAATATTGCACCAAACATGAATCGAGCGCGATTGCTAGTTGGCTTACATGTCGCGAAGAGTGCGATGCCTGCAAAAGCGAGCGGCCACCAACCCCACGGTGGAAGGCTGAATGCAACAAGCAACCCCGCAACGATTGCGACAAGGGCTTGTTTTTTCATGAGATGAAATCAGTTCAGTTCATTGATTGCGCGAGACGCTGCACGTTGGCCATCATTGATGCAAGCGGGAATTCCAATGCCTCGGTAACTTGCGCCTGCCAACACAACACCAGGTGCCGATACGTGCAATTGTTTGTCGAGTGTTTCGACCCTGCCTGCATGTCCTGGTCGATATTGAGGAAACGATTCGATCCATCTCGTGAATCGCATGTTGGTAGGTGCTGCATCGAAACCAAGATGCAAACGTAAATCGCGCAGTGCAATCTCCATCAAAGCCTTGTCGTCAAGGTGATGCATTGGCGCACCGTCACGTCCCAGCGAAACACGCAAAATCATCTCGTCGCTGGCAGTTTTCCAATGGGCCCATTTGTTGGAGCCAAACGAAACAGCAGTAACACCAGTTTGTACTGGTTTAGGCACAAGATAGCCAGTTCCAGTGAGGTGTTGTGGCCACTGAGAGCGCGAAATGGTCAGTGCAATCATGATCACAGATGCATGCTCGAACTGCTCAAGTTGCGCTGAAGCTTCGCTGTTGAGTTGCTGAATGAGTGCTGCAGTGTGACGGGCGGGACTTGCCAAAATAACTGCGTCTGCTTGCAACGATTCGGTTCCAAGATGCACTACATACGACCGACCTTGGGGTTCAATACTGCGCACCGGAGAAGAAAGAATAACGCGCGCACCATCTTCAACAATTCGGTCGCACACTGCTCGAGTAAGTGCGCTCATGCCAGTAACCGGTGTTGCGAATACTGGGCCGCCACTCGTGCGCTTTTGCATTGCACTGCGGGCCGCGCGCATGAGGCTTTTCGGTTGTGCCAAGAGCTCGGCCACTTGGGGCATGCCTTGCACACTGAAATTGTCGGTGTCGGCTGCATAGATGCTTCCGACAAGTGGGTCGACAAGACGCTCAAGTACTTCGTTGCCGCAACGACTACGAATTGCTTTGCCCAAAGAATCGGTTGATCGACCTATCGCACGGGGAAGAAACGGTTCAAGGGATGCACGCAATTTGCCAGACGTCGTGAGTAACTCCGTGTTCCAGATTGCCTTGTGCGAACCAGGCACACCGAGCATGGTGCCCGCAGGAATTGCGTGCATGTTTTGGTTCCAGATGTAGGCATGATTGGCGGCAGGTGAAGTGAGATGATGATCGAGACCGACTGCCGCACAAAGTTTCATTGCTGATGGAGTGCGCGTCAAAAATGCATCGGCCGATTCGTCGACCGAGTCGAGCCCGGCAAATGGTGATGCTTGAATAATGCCACCAATGCGGTCGGCGGCATCAACGATGGTGACTCGCGGTGGATGAGGTTGCTGCAGTAATTGATGTGCAGCAGCAAGACCAGTTATGCCAGCGCCAACGATAACGACGTGCCGATCGCTGAAGTTTTTAGCAACGGTCGTGTTGTCGATTGGCATCTCAATCGGCTTTACGAAGCGCTCAATACACGTTGCGCAAGTGCGCTCATCACTGTTGAATCATCATTTACACAAGCAGTACGGCTAAAGCTCAGCCCAAGCTTGTCTGCGTGTCGTGCCGCTTCAATGTCGAGGTCGTACAACACCTCTAAGTGATCGGCCACAAATCCAACGGCACTCACTAATACGCCGTCTGCGCTTCGTTGTGCAGCAATGTCGTCAATGGCAAGCAAAATGTCTGGACCAATCCATGGTTCTGGAGTTCTTCCAGCAGATTGCCAAGCAATATCCCAGTCCGAATGTTCAACAAGTCCAAGTTGTTTTGATACAGCGGTTGCTGTTGCGTGCAACTCCGTTGGATACGGGTCGCCACCATCGATAATTCGCTGTGGCAGGGAGTGCGCTGTAAACAACACGCGAGTGCGGGCTGGCATTGCAGCCAACTTTTGTTGCATGTCGGCGGCAATAAAGTCGACAAAGGCGGGCTCAATTGCCCACGAATTGATACCGATTACTTCCACTCCGTGAGGCTTTGCTGCCTCAGTGGCACGACCAACATATTGTCCAATTGAATATGAAGAAAAGTGCGGTGCAAGCACGAGCGCAACGATTTTGGTGAAACCCTGTTGTGCTAAATCGTCTACTGCTGTCTCAATCATTGGTGCAGCATGTTTGAGACCCAACTGCACATGAAATTGGCCAGGCTTGAGAGCGTCCAATGCATGTTGAAGTGCATCTCGTTGCGCTTCGGTGCGCGCGGCCAGTGGAGAGATGCCACCAATTGCGTCGTAGCGAGCCACCAAGTCAGCAAGTTGTTCTTCGGTTGGTGCGCGACCGCGTCGAATGTCGGTGTAATAAGGAAGTATCTCTTGCGTGCTTCGCGGAGTGCCATAGGCCATCAACAAAACAGCGGTGCGGGAGTTTGACAATGTTTTGCTCACACTTGAGTCCTTTCGTGGACATGTTGTACTACTGCCGCTAACACATCTGGGTTTACACCAGGAGTTACACCATGACCGAGATTAAAAATATGTCCAGGATGATTGGCATTGTCGGCGAGCACTGCATCTGCGCCTGTAAGTGCGGTTTTAACATCGCCTTGCACAAGTGACGGATCCAAGTTTCCTTGGACAATGGTGTCTTTGCCAAGGCGTATGCGAGCATCGGCAATTGATGTGCGCCAATCAAGGCCGATCACTGTCGCCCCTGCTGAGTGGATCAACTCGAGTAGGTGATTGCAACCAACACCAAAGTGAATCGAAGGCGCATTGGGGTGAGAACTTTTCAATTCACTGATCACGTGAGCAGAGTGTGGCAAGACAGCATCGCGATATTGATCCTGCGTCAAGTTTCCTGCCCACGAATCAAAGAGTTGGTATGCACTTGCACCGGCGTCGAGCTGGCTGCGTAGTGAAGCAACAGCATGCTGCGCGAGTCGTTGCATCAAGTCGTGCCACAACTGTGGATCGGTTGTCATCATCTGTTTGGTTATCAGATGATCACGGCTTGGTTTGCCTTCAACCAAGTAACTGCCAACAGTAAATGGTGCACCGGCAAATGCGAGTAGCGGAACCTTGAGTTCACTTGCCAACATGCGAACAGTTTCAAGTACGTACGGTGTGTCGGTTTCTGGTTCAAATTCGCGAAGTCGCTGCAAGTCCGCATGAACTCGAAATGGTTGCTCGGCAACTGGTCCGGTGCCGGGTGCAACGTCAATTCCAAAACCAACTGCGTGTGCCGGCACAACGATGTCGCTGTACAACACTGCCGCGTCGACTCCATATCGCGTTACGGGCTGCAACGTGATGTCTGCTGCAAGTCGGGGTTGTTTGATTGCATCCAAGATGCTGCCTTCGCCGCGAATTGCGCGATACTCGGGCAAACTTCTGCCTGCTTGACGCATGAACCAAACAGGCGTATGTGTGGTTCGCTTTCCCGAAGCCGCTGCAAGAAATGGACTGAGTGCCGTGTCTTGCGCTGCAGGGCTCATGCCAAGAAACGCTATCGCCAGCGTTATTGGTGTCGACGAATTGAGCGCCGTTTGTGTGCAACGTCACGCTTTAGCAATGCCTCAAGTTTTGCCACTCTGGTGCCAGCTGGCGGATGAGTTGAAGTTGAAAGCATCGGTCGGAGTCGCATGCCTTTTCGATTTTCATGTTTGTCTACATTGCGCAGGGCACTCACAAGTTCATGTCCAAAACCCATTTGTGCGGCACGAGCATCAGCGCGATATTCGGATGCTCGACCGATGCGGTTATTCAGCACCTGCGCTGCACTAAAGCCAGAAAGCAGAAGGTATGAAATAGCGGTGAGCAATGTTGTGAGTGCATGCATAAACAAGCGAGCAACTATGTATCGCTCGGTGAATTTCGACGTCACTCGTTGAGCATAATTACGAATCCAAATACCGAGTTTGGCAAGACCAACAATAGGAAGACTCATCCACTGCGAAATGGTGAGCGCTACGGTGTGCCCGCCCATGTGGTGACTGAGTTCGTGGGCGAGAACTCCAGTGAGTTGATCCTGTTGTAAGTGATCAATTGCGTAAGAGGAAACGACGAGTAAATGTCCACCGCATGCAAACGCATTGGTCTCATCGCTGTCAACGACAGACAGCACAAATCGATTTGGAGAAAAATGGTTTGCTTGCGAAACGATGTTCCATGCAGGCTGCAATGCAAGTAGTTCGCGCGATGTTGGTGGTCTTGCGCCGAGCATTCTGGCAAAGACAAGTCGCTGCACTGGTCGCGAAAAGAGAACTACTCCAAACAGCATCGCCATGCTGGCAAAAAAGAAATACGAAACATCGGATGCCAATTTCAGTGGCAACCAAATCAATCCAATTGCAATGAGCCACGCTGGTAGGAGGGCTACAAGTGGTGCAGTTGCGGCTAATGCCGATGTGTCGAGACGTCGGCGCGATTGAATCACCAATTCAGTCAAGCAGAAATTGGCTTATGCAACGGTTAACGAGTTTTAGTCGCATATGTAGGATGTATATGCAACATGGCTTGAAGTTGTTGGAGCTACAGGAATCTGGAGTAGATGCGATGGGTGGACAAGTACAACCAGGGGCTGAGGCGTGGTCCCACAATGGAACACTGACGAGCGGCGTATTGGTGATCCATGGCTTTACTGGCAACCCTTCATCTGTGCGCGAACTCGCCGAACGGTTTGCAGCTGAGGGCTTTCATGTAGAAGTGCCGCGATTGACTGGACATGGAACAGTCATTGAGGACATGATGCCTACGCGTTGGTCTGACTGGAGCGCAGACGTAGAGGCTGCATACAAAGTGCTTGCATCGCGTTGCAAGCAAGTGGTTGTCGCTGGGCAATCGATGGGCGGGGCATTGACATTGTGGTTGGCGGCTCGACATCCTGAAATTGCTGGAATTGTCTGTATTAATCCGGTTGCGCAGGGACGAACCGCCGAAGAGATCGCATTCTTTGAAGTAATCATTGAGTCTGGCGAAGAGTCACTGCCTGGTATCGGCAGTGATATTGCTGACACGGCAGTTATCGAAAATGCTTACGCCGGCACACCGCTTCGTGCGGCGTATTCAATGTATGTAGATGGCGCTGCACCTCTTGCCGAGCACTACCCAAACATGGTGATGCCGATGTTGTTGATTAACTCGGTACAAGATCACGTTGTCGAACCGACGCAAAGTGACTTCTTGGTTGCGCATTATGCAGGCAAAGTTGAGCGTGTCATGCTGGAAAAGAGTTTCCACGTTGCAACTCAAGATGTTGAAAAAGAAACTGTGATGTCTCGTTCCGTTGCGTTCGCAAAGCAGATCTTGAGCGCGTGAATTATCTAGCCAGTATTCCAAGCCCAGGTAGTGGGACATTGCATCTCGGTCCGCTGCAACTCAATGCGTATGGGGCAATGATCGCGCTCGGTGTAATGGCATCGGTTTGGCTCGCTGGTCGTCGCATGGAAAAGCGTGGCGTTGGCACGCGTGATGACATGAGCTCAATTGCAATGATCGCCGTACCCGTTGGAATCATTGGTGCACGGCTGTATCACGTTGTCACCGATTGGCAACGGTTTGAAAACAATCTCGGCGCGATTGTGCAGGTTTGGAAAGGTGGCCTCGGTATTTGGGGTGGCATTGCACTCGGCACTGTTGCAGGTGTGTGGTTTGCAAAGCGCAAAGGTCTTTCGGTGGGAATTTTGCTCACCTGTGTTGCGCCGGCTCTGCCACTTGCACAATCAATTGGACGGTGGGGCAATTGGTTCAACCAAGAGTTGTTTGGTCGCCCAACCACTTTGCCTTGGGCGCTTGAAGTCTCTGCATCAACAGCGAAGGCTGCGGGCTATGCAGCAGGCACCACTTTTCATCCAACATTTTTATATGAATCATTAGTTTGTATTGCGTTATGTTTTGCGCTGATTGTTCTCGACAAAAAAGTGCCGATGCGCCCTGGCAGATTGTTTTGTTTTTATACAGCCGGCTACACGGTGTTTCGTTTTTTCATTGAGGGCATCCGCATCGATGAGGCACATCTTGTCGGTGGCTTACGACTTAATCAGTGGGTGTCGCTCGTGGTATTTGGCGTGTCAGCGTTGTTGATTATCGCAATGCGCGGCGCGACAGCAAAGCCAGAAGTTATTGCAGCGCACGAAGAGACGCAGCAAGATCTTCAGGAATTATCGGATTGAAATATTCCCCAGTCGATACTTCGGCTGCTGCGATATAACGCATTACTCCATTGCCGCGCCACGGAGAAACGATTTCAAAATTGAGCCATGCATCGGCATGTTTCATTTCGTTTGTTGTTGGCCTCTGATTGAGCCACAACATGTACGGCACGCGTTCACCGAATAGCAAATCAATTCGAGTGAGCGCATCCACCAACATTGCAGCACATGCATCGCGCTGTTGAGAGCTGAGTTCGCTCAAGCTTCCAACTTGTATTGAAGGGGCAACCTCGAGCGCCACTGGGTACACAGATGCATAGGGAACCGAAGTCCGCCAACCATCGCGCTCGTGCACAAGTCGTTCTTGGGATTGGTCTGGTCTCCAACCATTGCTGAGTCGCGCACTCGTGCGCGCGGGAATGTGGTCAAACGCATAAATCTGTCCATGAGGGTGATCGATCGTCGCGCCAACTTCGCGCCCGCGATTTTCAAAGATCAAGATGTCATCAACATCTGCACGCGCACCGAGCTCGGTGGTTCGTTGCGCCCACAAATCGATCACACGTCGCACTCCTGTTACTCCGAGGCCAGCAAAAGATTGATCATGATCAGGCGAGTACAACACGATCTCGCACCGATCATTTGGCATTGGAGGCCAACGATTTGCAAAGTGATGTGTTTCGTAAGGTTGCGGCGCCTCTAATCCACCCACGCAAAATGGGCAATCGGTGGTTGGCAAATTTGGGCGATTTTGTCGCGAGCCAACTACATGTACGACAGTGCCCGTGCTTGGATCAATGCGTTCATTGCCCGAGCCACCATGCGTGAGGTTGTGTTGAGTAGTCATGGATCTGCAACTGACGGTACCGTGCGCAGTGGTGTCTACTCAACCAAAGAGTCCAATCCTGAAGCACATCGGTGATTCTCGCCAGTCGGTAGTGTGCGATGTCTCGGGTGGAGTGCCAACAATCATTTATTGGGGTGCAGCGATGAACGCGGCTTCGCTAGCAAACCTTGATGCAATCGCGACAGCAACTGCGCGGCCAAATATGCCTGGCGTTACCGATGCAATCAATGCGGTTTCATTAGTGCCGTGTCACGGCGATGGTGCCACGATGCGACCAGGTATCGCAGGACATCGTCCGGGCGGTCGTCATTGGGCGCCAAGGTTTTCTTTTGTGAGTTGCGAGGTTGTCGATCAACAACTTATTTCGATTGCGCGAGATGATGTCGCGAAACTCGAACTTGAAACCAAACTTGTATGCAGTGCTTGGGGCACTCTTCACGCCAGCGCAATGCTGCGCAATATTGGAGAATCGCGATACTTGCTGACAAATTTGACTATTACGTTGCCTGTCGTTGAGAGTGCAACGCAGCTGCTCACGTTTAGTGGTCGATGGGCGCGCGAAGCACAGTTGCATCGTCGCGATTTTGTGGACGGTGCATGGACTGCGGAAAATCGCGCAGGACGCACATCTCATGAGCACTTGCCGTTGATCTTTGCAACCGAACGTTCTGCGGATGAATGGAATGGTCAGGTGTGGGGAGCACATCTTGCGTGGAGCGGCAACTCGGTATTGCTCGCCGAAGTATTGCCAGATGGCAGGAAATATCTGCAACTGGGCGAACTGTTGCATGCAGGCGAGTTATGCCTTGAGCCAGGCGAGTCTTATGCAACCCCCGAGGTGCTTGGCGTGTGGTCGGGCGATGGTCTTAATGCTGCAACTCAAGCGTTGCATCGCAATGTTCGTTCGCGTTCGCATCATCCAACAGTTTTGCGTCCTCGAAAAGTGATGCTCAACACTTGGGAAGCCGTGTACTTCGACCATGATCTCACGCGCTTAAGCGCACTTGCGGACGTTGCAGCGAATGTTGGTGTCGAGCGTTTTGTTTTAGACGATGGGTGGTTTGGTTCACGCCGCAACGACAAGTCTGGTCTTGGTGATTGGTTTGTATCACCGGACGTTTATCCGAACGGACTTGCTCCATTGATTTCACATGTGCAAAAACTCGGCATGGATTTTGGAATTTGGGTAGAACCCGAAATGGTCAATCCTGACTCCGACCTCTTTCGCTCGCATCCAGAGTGGGTGCTGACGGCATCGGGTTACGAACCTGTATTGGCACGCAACCAATTGGTGCTTAATCTTGCACACCCAGATGCGTACGCACATTTATATAGGCAGTTAGATGCGCTGCTTTTGGAAAACGATATTGCGTATGTGAAGTGGGACATGAACCGAGCGCATGTGCACGCAACCGGAAGCGATGGAGCAGCAGGTACTCATAATCAAACTCGAGCTGTGTATCGGCTAATTGACCAACTGCGTTTAGCGCACCCAGATGTGGAAATTGAAAGTTGTGCATCGGGTGGCGGACGCATTGATCACGAGATTTTGCGCCGAACTGAACGCGTGTGGACAAGCGACTGCAATGATGCTCTTGAGCGACAGATAATTGCGCGCGGCACATCAATGTTGGTGCCGCTCGAAGTATTGGGCGCGCACATTGGCCCACCCACAGCACACACCACTGGTCGTCGACAATCGCTGTCGTTCAGGGGCGTAACGGCCATGTTTGGTCACATGGGTGTTGAGTGGAATTTGCTCACACTGCGCGACGACCAACAAATACAACTGCGTCACATCATTGACTTGTATAAACAGCATCGAGAGTTGTTGCACAGTGGTGACTTTGTGCGTTACGACGTAACTTCCGACAACAGCGCGGTTGCTCACGGAGTAATTTCGACAGACAAGCGCAAGGCCTTGTTGAGTTACGCGCAACTCACCACCGCACAAAGCCTTGTACCTTCGCCGTGGAAAATCCATGGGCTACTGAGTGATGTTGAGTACACCGTTACATATCTACCTCTCGGCGATTCCAAAGAACACGCATCGCTCACGATGACTGGCGCTCAACTTGGACGCGTTGGCATCCAACCACCAATGCTGTTCCCTGAATCCGCAGTTCTTATCTACTTGAAGAGCCAATAGGCTGAAGGCCTGTGAGCCCTTCTTCCGACGCAAAAACAACACCAAAAATCACTGCCCAAGTGGTGGCAAAGGTGGCGCATTTGGCCAGGCTCGACCTGACCGAAGCAGAACTGGCCCTGATGACCACGCAGTTGACAGGGATGCTCGACCACTTCGGTGACATCGACAAACTTGATTTGTCTGCAGTGACTCCAATGGCGCAACCTTTTCCAATCAAAAATGTGTATCGCGAAGATGTGGTTGTGCCTGGTCTCGACCGTCAAGAAGTTCTCGACAACGCGCCTGCACCACAGGACGGCCGTTTTCGCGTTCCACCATCGAACGGTTCAGAATCATGACGAGTGAATTTGTTTCTGTAGTCGACATCGTCGGCTCAATTCGTGCAGGCAAAACAACTGCATCCGATGTGCTCGAACAACATCTCGCGCGTATCGACAAGCGTGAAACCGAAATTCACGCGTTCAACCACGTCATGGCCGAGTCTGCTCGTGCCAATGCCACAAGTATCGACGCCGACGTGAAGGCCGGCATTGATCGTGGTCCGCTCGCTGGTGTGCCGATCGCGCTCAAAGACAACATGTGTACGCGTGGTGTTCCAACGACATGTTCTTCCAAAATTTTGGAAGGCTGGAAGCCGCCGTACGATGCAACAGTCGTGACGCGTTTGCAGCAGGCGGGTGCTGTCATTGTTGGCAAAACCAACTTGGACGAATTCGCAATGGGTTCATCCACCGAAAACTCTGCGTTTGGTCCAACACGAAATCCACTGGACACTTCTCGTGTTCCTGGTGGCTCAAGCGGAGGCAGTGCCGCTGCAGTTGCTGCAGGTTTTGCAGCAGCAAGCTTGGGTAGCGACACGGGTGGAAGCATTCGTCAACCAGCCGCACTGTGCGGTGTAGTTGGTGTCAAGCCAACATACGGAATGGTGAGCCGGCAGGGCCTCGTTGCGTTTGCCAGCAGCCTCGATCAAATCGGTCCGTTTACGCACACGGTTGCAGACGCCGCATTGCTGATGGAAGTTATTGGCGGACACGATCCACTCGACTCAACTTCGCTCGATCAACCAGTTCCTTCACTCACAGCAGTGCTTGGTCAAGGTGTAAAGGGAATGCGCATCGGCAGACTTGCCGACATGCCAGATGGCTGCGAACCAGAGGTGCTCGCTCGACTCGATGCTGCATATGCTGCGCTCAAGGCGGCAGGCGCAACCATCGTTGACATTGCATTGCCATCGCTTTCGTATTGTCTCACCGCGTATTACTTGGTTGCTCCAGCAGAGGCGTCAAGCAATCTTGCTCGTTACGACGGCGTGCGTTACGGCTTGCGTGTCGAATCAGCAGACCTCATCAGCATGTATGGCGCAACTCGGGCTGCAGGTTTTGGCGCAGAAGTAAAACGCCGCATCATGCTGGGCACATATGCGTTGTCGGCTGGTTATTACGACGCTTATTACGGCAAGGCGCTCAAAGTTCGCAGGCTCATTGCCAATGACTTTGCTGCTGCATACCAATCGTGCGATGTGATCTTGACGCCAACGTCTCCAACGGTCGCATTTCCAATCGGTGAAAAAACGAGCGACCCACTAACCATGTATCTCTGCGACATCTTTACGATTCCCACAAACCTTGCAGGCCACGCCGCAATGAGCGTGCCTTTCGGTACTGGCGCACATTCGATGCCGGTTGGCGTGCAGATACTTGCTCCAGCGCTTGGAGAACCAACCATGTTTAGGGTTGCTGCCGAGTTGGAGCGCGCATCATGAGTAACGCATCGTCAGCTCCATCGCACGCAACTGTTTTGCCAAACGGCTGGGAAATGGTGATTGGTCTCGAGGTTCACGTCGAGTTAGACACCAAGACCAAACTGTTCTCTGCAAGTCCAAACCATTTCGGCGATGAGCCCAATACCAATATTGATCCCGTGACACTCGGTTTGCCTGGTGCGCTTCCTGTAATCAACCGTCGCGCAGTCGAGCTCGCAATTCGCCTTGGTCTCGCACTCAATTGCACCGTGCAAGCAAGCACATTCCACCGCAAAAACTACTTTTACCAAGACCTCGCAAAGGCTTACCAAATCACGCAGTACGACCAACCAATCAATATCGATGGATTCATGATGCTGCCGGGCGATGTGCGCATTGGGATCGAGCGCGCGCATCTCGAAGAAGACACCGGCAAGTCAACACACTTTGGTGGCACAAGCGGCCGTATTCATGGCAGCGACTACTCGCTTGTCGACTTCAACCGCGCTGGTGTTCCGCTTGTCGAGATTGTTTCGCGTCCAGACATTCGCAATGCCGATCAGGCACGCCAATATGTCTCAGAGCTGCGCAGCATCTTGCTCGCGGTTGGTGCGAGCGATGCAAAAATGGAAGAGGGTTCGATGCGCTGTGACGTCAACGTCTCGGTGCGCAAAGCAGGCGAGCCATTTGGTACTCGTTGCGAAATCAAGAACGTCAATTCCATTCGCGCAGTTGGTAAAGCCATCGATTACGAAGCTCGTCGCCAAGTAGATGTGCTCGAATCCGGCGGCACCATTCGTCAAGAGACCCGTCACTGGGATGACTCTGAGGGGCGCACGCACACACTGCGCGTCAAAGAAGACGCCGATGATTACAGATATTTTCTTGAACCCGATCTAGTGCTGCTCGATCCGGGTGCCGAGTGGGTCGAATCAATTCGCGCGTCACTACCAATGTTGCCTGCCGCGCGTCGTGCGCGACTGTCGCAACTCACTGGTGCCGACAAAGAAAGCGAAGCCGTGTACGTGATTGTCGAACGCGGTCAAGACGACTATGTGCAACTAGTAGCCGATGCCGGTGGCGAACCAGCACGTGCACTTGTCTATGTGCAACAAGCATTTTCAGAAGCAGGTGCAAACCCTGTGGTGCCAGCCAAAGATTTGGCTGCTCTCACGTTGCTCGAACGCGATGCGAAAGTCACTGCGACTCAAGCAAAAACAATTCTGGCCGAGATTGTTGCCAATAGCGGCGGCGATGCAGTTGGGATTGCAGCAGCAAAAGGTTTTGAAGCTCTCGACACATCTGCAGTCGAAGCGATGGTTGATGCAGCAATTGCAGCCCAGCCAGATGCGTGGGCCAAGTATTGCGGTGGCGAAGAAAAGGCGATGGGCGCATTGGTCGGCGCAATCATGAAGTCGTCGCAAGGCAAGGCTGATGGCAAGGTAGTGACCGCGTTGTTGCAGAAAAAGCGTGGATAACTCAATGAATAACTCAATAAATGACAAGGTATTGACAGGAGTCGTTAGGCTCGCCTAACATCATCTTATGACCACCTCATTCCTGATCACGCTTCGCGAAGGCCTTGAGGCGTCACTCATTGTTGCCATCTTGCTTACGTACCTTTCTAAAACCGATCGCAAGGCCGACGCACGGTATGTCTGGTGGGGCACTGCGGTTGCAACTTTGACCTGTCTTGTCATAGGCACCATTGTCTATCTTGCATTAGACGGACTGAACGGCAAGGTTGAATATGCAACAGAGGGCGCGATTGCACTTGTTGCCGCTGCGGTTCTGACACAAATGATTTTTTGGATGCGCAAGAATTCGCAAAATCTCAGCGCTGAACTACGAGCCAAAGTTGATGCTTCAGCAAAGACCGCGTTGTTTACGATCGCCTTTGTTGCAGTCGTGCGTGAGGGTTTGGAAACGGTGCTGTTCTTGCTCAGCGCCGAAACCACTTCTACTTCCGGAAGTTCGGTCGTCATCGGCGGCTTGATCGGTCTTGTCGCATCAGTCGTTTTGGGTGTTGCAATTTTTGCTGGTGGTCGCAAAATTGATTTGAAATTGTTCTTTACGGTGACTGCAGTGTTGTTGATCCTGTTCGCTGCGGGTCTTGCAGGCAAGTCGGTGCATGAGTTTCGCTTATTCTTCGGTTGGGAAAACGGCTGGTTGATGCAATCGGCTTGGACCGTTGACTCTGGCATGTGGTCGTCGGGTACCTTCTACGACTTCATGAAAGGCTTCTTTGGTTGGCACAAAGCTGCCGAGAATATCCGCGTCATCACATACTTCGCATTCCTCGCCCCAACCCTCTATTTCTACCTACGTAAGCCGGTGAAGTCAGCCGCGTAGCTTGCGCAAGTAGCCTTGATTGATATGACAAGGCCTTCAGAAACTCCAGTCGATATAAAGCCCCGCAGTCGTGATGTCACCGACGGCAATCAAAAAGCTGCAGCCCGCGCAATGTTGCGCGCAGTTGGTTTAACCGACGACGACTGGG
>JBIHZV010000090.1:0-3953 GCA_044240275.1 Ilumatobacteraceae bacterium
TGCCCTCAATGTCAAGAATGTTGTTGCGTGGGTTGGCCAATACTTCGCCGTAGAACAACTTGGTGTTTGGCTGTACTGCTGCCTTCCACTGATCGAGATTGTCTGGGTCTTCAACGAACGTGACATTAATGCCCAACTTTGGCAACGTGTAGTGGAACAAGTTGTATGTGCCGCCGTACAAACTTGGTGATGCAACGATGTGTGAGCCAGTTTCTGCGATTGTAAGAATCGCAAGCAACTCTGCAGACTGACCGGAGCTCACTGCAAGTGCGCCTGGCAAACCAACTGCAGTTGCAGTGCCGCCTTCGAGCGACGACAAGCGTGCTTCAAGCACACCTTGCGTTGGGTTCATGATGCGCGTGTAGATGTTGCCGATCTCGGCAAGCGCAAACAAGTTTTGTGCGTGCTGTGCATCGCGAAACACGTAACTCGTTGTGCGATACACAGGTACGGCGCGCGCACCAGTGGTTGGGTCGGCAACTTGGCCGGCGTGAATTTGACGTGTTTCGAAACCCCAGTTGTTTGTCATGCCAAATACCCTAGAGGGCAATTGTTGACCAAACAACTCGGGAATCTAAAAGCCAACAAATTTAGGCTTTTTAGCGCTTAATAAGGCTTTTTTAGCCTCCGGAAATTTCGGAGACTTTCTTCTTGCCCTTTGAAATCCACGGCATCATTGAGCGCAACTGAGCACCAACCTTTTCGATTGGGTGATTGCGACCGGCATTTTGCAACTCAGCAAAACGCTTGCGGCCACCGTCGCTCTCGGCGATCCACTCTTCGGCAAACTTGCCCGACTGAATTTCGCCAAGAATCTTTTTCATCTCTGCTTTGGTGTCGGCGTTGATGATGCGTGGTCCGCGCGAGACGTCACCGTACTCGGCAGTGTCGGAGATGGAGTAACGCATTCCTGCGATTCCCTCTTCGTACATCAAGTCAACAATCAATTTCACTTCGTGCAAGCACTCGAAGTACGCCATCTCTGGCTGGTAACCAGCATCGACGAGTGTTTCGAAGCCAGCTTGAACAAGTGAAGTCAAACCACCACAGAGCACTACTTGCTCACCAAACAAATCGGTCTCGGTCTCTTCAGTAAATGTGGTCTCAAGAACGCCTGCACGTGCGCCACCAATTGCTTCTGCGTATGACAACGCAATTGCTTTTGCCTTGCCCGATGCATCTTGCTCAACAGCGATAAGTGCTGGAACTCCACCACCTTCGGTGTAAGTGCGACGCACCAAGTGACCTGGGCCCTTTGGAGCAATCATGATCACGTCGACACCCTTTGGTGCTTGGATGCGATTGAAACGAATGTTGAAACCGTGAGCGAATGCAATTGCCTTACCTTCGGTGAGGTGCGGCTGGATGCTCTCTTCGTAAATCTTCTTTTGCTCGGTGTCTGGAGCAAGGATCATGATCACGTCGGCATATTTTGTGGCGTCAGCAATCGACATCACACGCAAGCCAGCACCTTCTGCTTTGGCCTTTGACGACGAGCCGTCGCGCAAACCAACAACTACATCGACACCCGACTCTTTGAGGTTGAGTGCATGTGCATGGCCTTGTGAGCCGTAACCAACGATGGCCACTTTCTTTGCACGGATAATTGCCGGATCGGCATCTTTCTCGTAATAAATATTTGCGGCCATTAGTTTGCCTTTCCTTGGGTGTCTAGTACTTGAGTTGCATTACTTGCTGTATCGAGTTTTGGCAGCGCAACGCGTCCTGTGCGCTGCGATTCCGTAATCCCATATTGTCGCAGCAATTCTGTGAAATCGTCCAACTTTTCAGGACTTCCATCCAGGGAAACGGTTACGGCGACTTCCCCCACCGAGAGGATACGGCCCTCAAACCTATTGGCCAATTCCGCTATTTCAGCGCGCTCTGACACACTGGCCTTGATGGTGGCGACCATGAGTTCGCGCTCAACTGAGTTGCGTGGATCGAGCTCAGAGATGCGAACGACGTCGATCAGTTTGAACAACTGCTTGACGATCTGCTCGAGAGGAGCCGACTCGACGTCGACCACGATGGTAATGCGGCTGTACTCGTCTTGCTCGGTTGGTGCAACGGCCAGCGAAAAAATGTTGTAGCCGCGACGCGCAAACAACGACGCAACGCGCGCAAGCACGCCTGGTCGGTTTTGCACAAGCACTGACAACATGTGATGTGTCGGTGCACTGCCATATGGATTTGAGCCGCTCATTTGAGGAACTCCTTTCGGCTGCTTTGTGATGGTGGCAACATGATCGCATCGTTGTTGGTGCCCGGCGCAATCATCGGATACACAATTTCTCTCGCATCAACGCGAAAGTCAACCACAACTGGTCGATCGTTGATCGAGTTTGCTTTGTCGATTGCTGATTCGACTTCGGATGGATCGTCAACACGAATACCAACACAACCCATTGCCTCTGCCCACTTGACAAAGTTTGGTGTATCTGGCGACAAATACACTTCCGAGTAACGCTCCTCGTAGAACATCTCTTGCCATTGGCGAACCATGCCGAGATATGAGTTGTTGAGAATGCCGATCTTGACCGGAATTTTTTCGATTGATGCAGTGACCAACTCTTGTGCTGTCATCTGGAAACAACCGTCACCGTCGATTGCCCAAACGGTTTTGTCTGGACGACCAACTTTTGCACCGATCGCTGCAGGTACCGAGAAACCCATCGTGCCCAAGCCACCCGAGTTGACCCATGTATACGGCTCATTGAAGCGCCAGTATTGACTCGACCACATTTGGTGCTGACCAACACCCGACACAAGGATCGTGCCTTCCGGAGCTGCATCGCGCAATTTTTCTAAACAAAACTGTGGCTTGAGTGCATTGCCAGGCTCGCTTGGTTCGTATGTCAAAGGAAACTGCTCTTGCCAACCGCTGACACGACTGCGCCAAGGATCGATATCGGCTTGTGATGTGCCGCCCTGTAGCAATTCTTGAATTGCTTTGATCATCTCTTCGATGACCAAGCGACAGTCGCCCACGATTGGGACGTCTGGCTTGCGAACTTTGCCCTGCTCTGCTGGGTCAATGTCGACGTGAATGATCTTTGCATCTGGTGCAAAACCACTGACTTTTCCGGTGACACGGTCGTCGAAGCGTGCGCCGAGTGCGATCAACAAGTCGCTCTTTTGCATTGCAGTAACCGCAGTAGCAGTGCCGTGCATGCCCGGCATGCCCAAACACAACGGATGATCATCCGGAAATGCGCCGCGTGCCATCAATGTGGTGACAACAGGAATCTGCGTGAGCTCGGCAAGTGCACGCAATGCATCAGCAGCGCGTGCTTTGAGAACACCTCCACCGACATAGAGCACTGGTCGCTCGCTACGCAAGATTAATTGCGCAGCTTCTTTGATCATGCGCGTGTGACCCTTTGTGTTTGGCTTGTAACCAGGAAGGCTGTCGGCAACTTCATCATCGGTTGGCCAGTTCCAGCTCATTTCATTTTGCAAAACGTCTTTTGGAACGTCGATCAACACTGGGCCTGGACGACCCGTAGTTGCGATATGAAATGCCTGACGAATCGCCATTGGCAAATCTTGTGCACTCATGACAAGCTCGTTGTGCTTTGTGATGCTGCGCGTGATACCAACTGTGTCGCATTCTTGAAACGCATCAGTACCGATTGCTGATGTAGAAACTTGACCGGTGATTGCAACCATCGGTATCGAGTCCATAAATGCGTCACACAACGGCGTAACCATGTTGGTTGCAGCAGGACCGCTCGTGACCATGGCAACACCTGGACGACCTGTGACGTGCGCATAACCCTCAGCCATGTGGCCAGCGCCTTGCTCGTGACGCACCAGGATGTGCCGAATAGACGACTTGAGCAACGGGTCGTATGCAGGCAAGATGCAACCACCTGGCAGACCAAACATCACATCTACGTTCTCCATCTCGAGGCCGCGAATCAGTGCTTCGGCGCCGGTGATCTTTTCAC
>JBIHZV010000091.1:0-3951 GCA_044240275.1 Ilumatobacteraceae bacterium
TTCATCAAAGGTGGACTCAACGATTTTTCGATCAGTCGCAAAACTCTTACTTGGGGTATTCCACTTCCATGGGACAAATCGCATGTGGCGTACGTGTGGTTTGATGCTCTCGCCAACTACATCACTGCACTCGGTTATGGCACAGACGAAAAAGCGTTTACCGAAAGATGGCCTGTCGATTACCACTTCATTGGCAAAGACATCATTCGCTTTCATTGCGTGTACTGGCCAGCAATGCTCATGTCTGCAGGCATCGAGCCTCCAAAAGGCTGGGCAGTTGGCGGTTGGCTGCTTGTTGGTGGCGAAAAGATGAGCAAGACAACTGGAAACGTTGTCAATCCGCTCGACCTTATTGACGACATCGGCGTTGACGGTTTTCGTTACTACGTTCTTGCAGACACCGCATATGGCAACGACGGAGACTTCACGTATGAAGGTCTGATCAGTCGATACAACTCTGACCTTGCCAACAACCTCGGCAATTTGGCTGCCCGCATTGCAACGGTTGTTGAAAAGAAATGTGGCGGCCTTGGCCCAAAGCCAACTATCGATAGCCCACTCGCACAAATTGCCGCAACAGCAGTAAGCGAAACCAAAGATGCATGGGCACAAGTGCAGCCGAGCAAAGCACTTGAAGCAACATGGAATTTGATTCGTGCAACAAACTCGCATCTCGAAAACAACGAGCCGTGGAAAATGGAAGTTGGCGACGCGGTTGATCGCGTAATGGGTGATGCTCTTGAGGCACTGCGTATTGTCACGATCTTGGCTAACCCCGCTTTGCCTACGAGTACGCAGGAAATCTGGAGTCGCATTGGTCTCACGGGCTCGATCACCGATTTGCGTATCGATGCCGACACCAAGTGGGGTCAGTACCCAGGTGGCGTCACAGTTGTGAAGGGCGATCCGCTTTTCCCACGCAAAACTGCATGACAAGTCAGACGATGCAACCAATCGAGTGGGTCGACACACATTGCCATGTGTATGAAGAAACTATTCCGGGTGGCGCTGATGGCGCATTGCAGGCCGCGCGTGATGCTGGCGTAACAACAATGATCGTCATTGGCACCGATGCCACCACGACGCAGCAAGCGATCGCGATCGCAGCGGCCCATGACGATGTGTGGGCAACTGTTGGACTTCACCCTCACGATGCCAAGCTCGGTCTCGACACCGTGTTGCCTTTTGTCGACTCACCACGAGTTGTTGGAATCGGTGAATGTGGTCTCGACTTTTTTTACGATCATTCAGATCGCGATGTACAACGCGATGTGTTTGCTGCGCAAATAGAACTAGCCAACAAACACGCCTTGCCACTTGTTATCCACACTCGCGAAGCATGGGCAGACACGTTTGATGTACTCGACAGCGTTGGCGTACCCGAGCGCACGATCTTTCATTGCTTCACTGGTGGAGAGAACGAAGCCCGCGAGTGTGTGAAGCGCGGTGCGTATTTATCTTTTTCTGGAATCGTCACGTTTAAAACCGCAGACGATGTGCGGGAAGCTGCGTTGTGGTGTCCACCAGCAAATATGTTGCTCGAAACCGACGCTCCATTTCTCGCGCCAGTGCCACATCGCGGCAGACCGAATCAACCTTCGCTCGTACCAACCGTAGGAACCTTTATTGCCGACTTGCGAGGTGAGCCCGTTGCCCAACTTGCGCAAACAACGACTCGCAACGCTCGCCTTGCGTTTCCCGGCATTGCTCCGTAGCGTGTTTTAGGTGGTTCTGTCAGTTTTTGAGCGGAGACGCATCGCCGTACTCACTGCGATCACACTGGTCATCATGTTTGGGGTGCGAGGTTTCAATAGCAACTCGAGTGATGCAGTTGCAACCACAGTCGCAATTGCCACGACTGTTCCACCAATCGATGAGACCGAGATTCCTGCACCAGTCATTCTCGGTGGTCCAGCACCCCTCGCGCCAACAGGGTCGGCTGCAATTGCGTATCCTGCAGCGCAGACCGATGTCATTACTGGCACTGCCGCATACAGCAATTTGGGTTACACAGAAACTGCGGTTTGCTACAGCATCGAGGCGCCTATTGGTCGAGTTGTCACCGTCACCAACATCAATAATGGCCGCAGTATTACCTGCACAAATGTTTTCAGCCTGCTGGTGCCAAACGGTGTCACAGTTATTTTGCACACGACTGTCTTCATCAAACTCGCCGACCTCATCAACTCGCCAATTCCTGTAAAGATTTCCTGGTGACTCACACCCGCAACGATATTTCTGAATTGCTGAGCGCTCACGGTTTGTCGCCGCGTCGCGCGTTTGGTCAAAACTTTGTAGTCGACGCCAACACCGTACGGCGCATCGCACGACTCGCCGGCGTAGGCCCGGGCGACTTTGTACTCGAGATTGGTGCAGGTCTTGGTTCGCTCACTCTTGCGCTCGCCGAAACAGGTGCGACTATCGTTGCGATCGAAATAGATAACGGAGTTGTCGAAGTTTTGCGCAGCGTTGTAAAAGACCTTCCAAATGTCGAGGTCATTCACGGTGATGCCCTGCTGTTGGATTGGGCACCATTGCAAGCGCGCAGCCAACGCTGGCACGTCGTTGCAAACTTGCCCTACAACGTGGCCACACCGCTCGTTGCCGACTTGCTTGATGGCGCCCCGGCCGTTGACCACATGTTGGTGATGGTGCAAAAAGAAGTTGCCGAACGATTTGTCGCACCAGTGCGCACCCCCGCTTACGGCGCAGTCAGCGTAAAGATTGCGTATTGGGCAACCTCTTCAATCGTTGGCGATGTACCGGCGTCTGTGTTTTTTCCAAAACCAAATGTCGCATCAGCTCTCGTCGATATCAAACGCCGCACTTCACCTGCAGTGCCCGATGTTGACCCAACACAGTTCTTTACTCTCGTGCGCACTGGCTTTGGCCAACGACGTAAAATGCTTCGCCGAGTATTGGCAGGCATCATCGCGCCCGAAACGTTTACACGCGCCGACGTTTCACCCGAAGCGCGAGCAGAAGAACTCGATGTTCATGCATGGGGTCGATTGTGTGTGGCCCAGCAAGAAAAATTGGCGGGCAAATGAACACGGCCAGCAACAAATCTGGTACGAAATCAATATTGATTGATGCTCCAGCAAAACTGACGTTGAGTTTGCGCGTTACTGGCGTGCGCGAAGATGGATTTCACCTCATCGACGCCGAGATGGTCACGCTCGACTTGGTCGACAAGGTGCGCATCACGCCCAACGAAGAAGGACTCAACTTTGATGGCCCTTTCAGCAGTGGAATTTCAACCAATTCAGACAACCTGGTGAGCCGCGCTCTCGCGCTTGCAGGTCGTCGTGCGCGCGTAGATGTAGAAAAAAATATTCCGAGCGGTGGTGGGCTTGGTGGTGGCTCTGCAGATGCCGCGGCCATTCTGAATTGGGCTGGCTTCACCGATCTCGAGGCCGCATCACGACTCGGAGCCGATATTCCATTTTGCATGATCGGTGGCCGCGCTCGCGTGCGTGGCATTGGCGAAGTGATCGACGTGCTTCCACCAGTTCATCGCGAAATCACGTTGGTCATTCCCCCATTTGGGGTCTCGACGCCTGCTGTTTATAAGGCATGGGACGACCTAACAAAGGCAGGCAACACCACCACAAATAGTCCCAACGATCTGCAACAAGCGGCACTTGTAGTCGAGCCAAGACTGCTCGAGTGGCAAGACAAAATTGCCCAAGCATGCGGTCAAGCCCCAGTCTTGGCGGGCAGCGGAGCTACTTGGTGGCTCGACGGAGCGTTTTTAGAATTGGCAAAAGACCTGCCAAAAGCAACTGTTTTAGTAACACAGACTCGCTAGGCGGACCATCGGTCCAGGCCAGCGATGACGAAATTACTTGCGGCGCTGGTGGCGGGTACGACGAAGCATCTTCTTGTGCTTCTTTTTGCGCATCCGCTTGCGGCGGCGTTTTACAAGTGATCCCATAACGCGTGACACGC
>JBIHZV010000029.1:0-13407 GCA_044240275.1 Ilumatobacteraceae bacterium
GTCGTTGCATCATGCACTCGAACGACATGGATGTGATAGCGACGGAAGGCTTCGCCTCCAAGTGCAAACAACAGAATCGCGCCCTGGAGCATCACGCCGATATGAATTGGAGTATCTGTTGTCACTTGCAGATTGTTGCCACCCACTCTGAGGCCAGAGAACAAAATTCCGCTCACAATAATGACCCCGAGATTGTTGCGCGCGAGAGCTGCAACCACGATTCCCGCATATCCATAACCGAGAGTAATGATGCTCGGCTCGATCTTGCCGTATGGCCCAACGATGAGCATCGCGCCAGCAAGACCCGACAATGCGCCAGAAATCAGCATCACCCACATGGTTGTGCGACGCGCATTGATGCCCGCATAATGCGCAGCTCGTGGCGAATCGGAAATCACGTTGATGCGGTAACCAAACTCGGTGCGCTTGACAACCCAATACAGTGCGCCAGCGATAATCAGCGCAACGAAAAATGTTGGATAAAGGCGCGAGCTGCCAAAACTGTCTAGTGATGCAGAATCTGCCACCAATCGACCCTGCGGAAACGAAGTATTGGGGTTGCGAAAGAAACTGCCCGGTGTGTAAATCACATGCTTGATGAGACTCGCACCGATATACGTAAGCAGCAATGTGGAAACGATTTCACTTGTACCGAGTCGCGATCGCACGAAAGCCGGAATAAAGATCCAAGCTGCACCAGCAAGTGCGCCGCACAACAACACAACTGGCACCATGATCAGCGTTGGCAAATGGTCGCCGAGCGCAATGCCTGCCCAAGCGCCACCGATGAGACCGAGATACAACTGACCCTCTCCACCAATGTTGTAGAGGTTCATTTGAAATGCAAAGGCTGCGGAGATTCCGGTGCAAATGAGCACCGTCGACAAAGCCAACGTGTCGGTGATGCCGTTGAACGAGGCAAAACCATCTTGAAACATATTCGAGTATGTGTCAATTGGTGAATGGCCCGTGGCGAGCAAGAAGAGTGCGCCAAAAAACAGGGCAGCAAAAACCGATGCGAGCGGAACAAGTAATGACAATTGACGCCGCGTCTCGCCTCGTTGCTCAAAGACGACCCTCATTGGAATACGCATCAGGAGCGTCCTTCGCTAGCAAGTCCTGCCATCGCTGCGCCAACCTGTGACAGTTGCGCCGTTTCGCCCGGAGTTTCATGCACCACTGCCCCGCGATACAGCACAAGCACGCGATCGGACAGCGACAACACTTCATCAAGGTCTTCGGAGATCAACAAGATTGCTTGACCCGCACTACGAGCGTCATTGAGGAGTCGGCGCACGGTCTCGATAGCTCCTACGTCGAGACCGCGAGTTGGCGAACACACAACAAGCAATTTGGTTGCGCTTCGGCCACCCGAAAGCTCGCGCGCAAGCAACACCTTCTGTGCGTTACCACCGGAAAGTTTGCGAGCCACATGGTCAGGACCATTTGCCTTTATTTCGAATTGCTCGATCAGTCTGGTCGCCTCAGGACGCACCGATACACGATCAACAACAACCTTTCGGTCGCGAGTGAGCAACAAGTTGTCGAGAATCGACATTGATGGCACAAGACCCATACCGAGACGATCCTCTGGCACATACGCCAAGCCAACTTCGCGGGCCTGGATAGGTCCACAATCTGTTGTCATCGCACCCGAAATACTGACCGAACCACTCGTCGGCGAAATAAGCCCGGCGATGGTGTCAGCAAGTTCGCGCTGACCATTACCAGCAACACCAGCAATGCCCACCATCTCTCCAGCATGCACATTAAACGAGATGTCAGTAAGCACGGCAACATCATTGATGCTGAGCGACAAATTGCGAATCTGCAAAACCTCGTGTCCTGTCGCATGCGTTGCGCGCTGGGCATTGAGCTCAATATCGCGCCCAACCATCAAACGTGCAAGCTCTTTCGTGTCCGTCGTGCCCTTACCCGAAACGTGGCCGGTCACTCGCCCATTGCGCAACACGGTCACGCGATCAGAGATCTCGACGACTTCACCAAGTTTGTGGCTAATAAACACAATCGATTTTCCGGCAGCAGTCATTGCATGCACGTTTTCAAACAACTTTTCAACTTCAGATGGCACCAACACTGCAGTGGGCTCGTCCAACAACAAAATCTCTGCACCCTGATAGAGCGCTTTTACGATCTCAACTCTTTGGCGTTGTCCAACCGACAAGTCGCCAACCGTTGCATTTGGATCAATTGGCAGCCCAAACGATTCCGCAACTGCTGCAACCTTTTCGTTTAGTTCGCGACGGTTCAACACAAACGGCAAATCGCGACTACCCAAAATCACATTTTCTGAAACAGTAAATCTTTCAACCAAGCGAAAGTGCTGATGCACCATCGCAATTCCGTGCTGCAAACCTGCGCGCGGTGACGACAAATTGATGCGCTTGCCGTTGCGCATGAGATAACCGGCATCGGGTTGATATAGACCACACAGCACTGCGGCAAGCGTGCTTTTGCCAGCGCCGTTTTCACCCAACAGTGTGTGCACTTCACCTGCACGCACATCAAAGTCGACCGAGTCATTGGCAAGTACGCCAGGAAACTTCTTGTCAATTGAATGTGCTGAGAGTGCAGTAGAGGCCGCACCACTGTTGTGGTGCGGCCCCTGTGCAACCTCGTGAGAGGTATTACTCATTTATTGATCAGCCCTTTGGAGAACCGATTACTCCCTTAACGAAGTAGCTCATTCCGAGCAAGTCGAGCAACTCTGGCTTTGCGCCAGCAGCAACAACTTCTTTACCGTCTTGGTCCATCACTGGGCCTTGGAACGGTGCAAATGAACCATCGATAATTGCTGCAGCCTTCTCGGCGATCAATGCTTGTGTGTCGGCGTCTACTGACGAACCGAACGAACCAAGCGTGACCATTCCGTCAGCCATCGAACCGTAGTACTCGTCTGATGGACATGTGCCACCAGCAACGGCCTTTGCGGTCTGAACATAGTAAGGACCCCAGTTCCATGTTGGAGCGGTGAGCCATGCGTTTGGTGCTGCTTCAGCAACATCGCTGTTGTAACCAACCCACTTCGCACCTACTGCATCGGCTGCAAGGCCGGTTGCTGTGGTGTCTTGGTGCATTGCAAGCACGTCAGCGCCTGCTGCAAGAAGTGATTCAGCAGATTCTTTTTCAGTATCTGGTCCGAACCATGTCTTTGTCCAAGAAACTTGAACGGTTGCATCTGGATTAACAGATTGCGCGCCAAGTATAAATGCGTTGATTCCGCGAATAACTTCTGGGATTGGGAATGCTGCAACATAACCGAGCTTGCCGGTTGGGCTTGCTTTGCCAGCTGCGATTCCACTGAGGTAACGAGCTTCTTCAGCAGCACCGAAGTACGTGCCCAAGTTTGCAGGAATCTCATCAAATGTTGCGTACTCTCCACCCATCTCTGCGGTGAGGAGGAACTTTGCGCCTGTTGCCCACTGGAAGCAACCCTCTGCGTGCTTTGCGGCAACGCGAGCCATTGGAGTTCCGTAACCAAATGAGGTTGCGAACATCAAGTTGTAACCTTCGGCTGCGAGGCCTTCCATGATTGCTTCGGCTTCGTCGCCTTCAGGAACGTTCTCTACTCGCTTGACTTCAATGCCGAGTTCGGCTTCGAGTGCAAGGATGCCTTGTTCGTGCTGGTATGTCCAGCCTTTGTCGTCTGGAACACCGATGTAGACAACAGCAACTTTGAGCATGCTGTAGTCAGCTCCTGCTTCAGTAGTAACTGTTTCTGCTGTGTCTTCGGTGACCGCATCGCTCCCACCACAAGCAAGAAGTCCGAAGACTGCTGCCGTAGCGAGGGCAAAACCCTTAATGTGATTTTTCCTCATCTGTTGTGCTCTCCCCTTATGCATGATGCATATGTCAGTTTTGTTGCTCCGCGCCAAATGGCACGAATGAGACAATAACACGCCCGGTACGCGCTGCTTGACAGTACGTAAAGCCAAATCTGGTATTTCACCATGGTTTACACGGGTTTACCACTCTGCAACATGGGGTGTTCAACTAGTGTGAAAACTGATGAAATCATCCCTCAATGGCCTGATCGATGAGTCAGTCACCATCATCCGCGAAGTGGCTGCAGAGTTTGAGCGGCCAGTACTGCTGTTTTCGGGTGGCAAAGATTCGGTCGTGATGCTGCACTTAGCCGTGCGCGCCTTTGCCCCCGCCCGCATTCCTTTCCCTGTCATGCATATTGATACCGGTCACAACTTTGCAGAAGTGATCGAGTTTCGCGATCGCTGCGTTGCCGACATGGGCGTGCAGCTCATCGTCGGTTCGGTGCAGGCTTCTATTGACTCCGGTCGCATTGCCGATGTAACCGGTCCACGCGCAAGTCGCAACCCTTTGCAGACGGTGACGCTGCTCGACTCTATTGCCGAGCACAAATTTGATGCAGTGTTTGGGGGTGCTCGCCGCGACGAAGAGCGCGCACGCGCAAAAGAGCGTGTGTATTCGCACCGCGATTCTTTTGGTCAATGGGATCCAAAAAATCAGCGTCCAGAGTTGTGGGGCATTTACAACGGTCGCCATCGCCAAGGCGAACACTTTCGCATCTTTCCAATCTCCAACTGGACAGAGCTCGACATTTGGTCGTTCATTGCCGAGTACGACATCGATTTGCCGAGCATCTATTACGCACATCGTCGCCCAGTCTTTCGCCGCGACAACATGTGGATGGCGGTCACTCCGTTTTTACAAGCAGAAGCAAACGAAACCGTGGTCGAAGAAATGGTGCGCTTTCGCACTGTTGGCGACGCCACGTGCACTGCCGCCATCGAATCAGTTGCCACCACTGTTGAAGACATCATCGCCGAAACATCTGTTGCTCGAGTCACCGAGCGCGGTGCAACGCGAGCAGATGACCGCATGTCGGAAGCCGGCATGGAAGACCGCAAGCGAACGGGCTACTTCTGATGCCTCGCTCACTACTAAGCGCGGTAATCAAATGATGGAGCGTCTGCGCTTTGCAACTGTCGGGTCCGTAGACGACGGCAAGTCAACATTGATTGGTCGTTTGTTGTACGACTCGAAGAGCATCTTTGAAGATCAACTCGAACACATTGAGGCAGTGAGCAAGCGTCGAGGCGATGATTATGTCGACTTGTCATTGCTCACTGATGGTCTACGTGCCGAGCGCGAGCAAGGCATCACTATCGATGTCGCATATCGATACTTTGCGACACCAAAGCGCTCGTTTATTATCGCCGACTGCCCAGGCCACATTCAGTACACACGCAACATGATCACTGGTGCATCCAATGTTGACCTTGCAATTGTGTTGATTGATGCTCGCACAGGAGTGATCGAACAGACACGACGCCACAGCTTGCTTGTGTCGCTCCTTGGTGTGCCGCACTTGGTGATCTGTGTCAACAAGATGGATCTCGTCAACTACGACCAGGCAGTGTTTGACCGCATTCGCGAAGAGTTCGAAGAGTTCGCATCGCGCCTGGATTTGCAAGACGTCACATTTTTGCCAATTAGCGCACTGGCCGGAGACAACTGCGTGACTCGCTCTACCAACATGCCGTGGTTTGAAGGCTCGACACTGTTGCATCACCTTGAGAACGTGTACACAGCGAGCGACGACAACCGCATTGACACCCGCTTCCCCGTTCAGTTTGTGATTCGCCCACAACGCAGCGACTTCCCCGACTATCGCGGTTTTGCAGGCCGAGTTGCAGGTGGCGTGTTGCGCGTAGGAGACGACGTGATGGTTTTGCCGTCTGGTCTCACCTCAACGATTACAGGTATTGACTCGCCTCTCGGCCCAGTAGAAAAAGCAGAGCCCGGCGACGCCGTGACACTGCTACTAGCTGATGATTTGTCAATCACCCGCGGCGACATGATTTGCAGGCCAAACAACCGTCCACGCGTGTCGCAAGAACTCGAAGCAATGCTCTGCTGGATGGACGATGCATCGCCTATGCAACAGAACAAGATTTACTCAATCAAACACACCACCAATACCGCACGCGCCAAGATCACCAATGTGCTGTATCGCCTCAATATTTCGACACTGCATCGCGAGACTGGCATCTCTGAGCTGCAAATGAACGAAATAGGTCGAGTTACGTTGCACACCACTGCGCCGCTCATGTTTGACGACTACCACCAAAACCGCTCGACAGGATGTTTTATCATTGTTGACGAAGCGACAGGACAAACAGCGGGCGCGGGCATGTTGCTGTCGCCGCGAACATAGGGTTGCACGGGTCAAGGTCAATAATACGAATCACTAGATAGGGGTCGTTATGAACCAGGCAATTTGGCACGAACCAACAGTCGGACGTAACGAAAGATGGGCAGCACACCATCTGCACGGCATGACCGTATGGCTCACAGGACTATCCGGTTCGGGCAAGTCAACCATTGCTCACGCACTTGCCGACAGGCTTACCAGTGGCGGCGTGTATAACTATGTGCTCGATGCCGACAACGTGCGCCATGGGCTCAATAGCGATTTGGGTTTTAGTGATCATGAGCGTTGGGAAAACGTGCGCCGTATTGCCGAAGTTGCCCGTCTGTTTGCCGATGCTGGTGCGGTCACACTTGTTCCGATCATCAGTCCGTTTCGCGACAGTCGCTCAAGAGCCCGCCGAATTCATGAAGTAGATCACCTCACATTTGTCGAGGTGTATGTATCTACTGCAGTTGAAGAATGCGAGCGCCGTGACCCAAAAGGCTTGTATGCCAAGGTGCGCGCGGGCGAAATGAGCGGCCTTACTGGCGTAGATGCGCCATACGAAGCACCACAGTCTCCCGATCTGACTGTTGGCATTACTGGCGAGTCAATTGATGACGCCGTCAATGCTGTACATCGACTGGTGATTGACCGAATCAATAGCGCACACTAAACGCCTAGAGGCACAGACAAACGAGTAGAAAACGAGTAAAATTACTCAATGGATTTTTTAGCGCAGCCAAATCTTCCCGATTTGATTAATTACTCGTTGGTTGCACCACGAATCAAAGTTTTGTACGTGCCTACCACCAAGGTGGCCTGCAGCACACTCAAATTACTTATCTCGCAAGCCGAAGGTTCGTATAACGCACAGGCTGCTCAAGAGATCATTACGCCAAATATCTCCCAAGAACAAACCATCCACAACTACCGCGTGCATGGTCTGACCCGCCTTTTTGACTTGCCGCGCAAGAAGCAATGGGAGGTCATTGAATCCTCAGAGTGGCTACGAGTTGCCGCACTTCGTGATCCAATTAAGCGCGCATATTCGTCGTGGGAAAACCGGGCATTCTTGCGTGCGCCTGGCACCCCCCAATCAATCCTCGATATGTGCAGCGACGTGATGGTCGACGGACATGTTGACGTAGCCGCAACATTTAAGAAGTTTGCTCGCGCTATTCACAACGACCGTGTCGCTTTCGCAATCGATGATCACTTTCGGCCACAATTCAATACGTTGTACGCCAATCAGCTCGAGTATCACCACCGCATTTACATTGACAGACCAGGAGAAATGCAGAAACTTGCCGACGTGATCAATGAGCGCGCAGGTACCAGCATCAAGTTGCAACGCCTCAATAGTGGACTCGGTATTAAAGCCGACCAGATTTTCGACAAAGAAACTGCGGACCTGATAGCCGACACGTATCACGAAGACTACGAATGGTTTGGGTTCGAGCGCCACAACTTCACAGCGCCATCAACCTCATTGGTGCTTAACCCAATTCAACAAGCTTTACTCAATAACCTGCGTGAGACCACCGAGCGACTGACCATCGTTTCTCGCGCTGCCTTTCACCGCGTCGGTTTCCGTTACGGACTCTCGCAAATGCGCAAGTCGCTGTGGATACGCATCACGAATCCAAAAGGCAAAGGCGACACTCGTTTGTTGCAGTGGTAGGTTCACCCGTAATGAATAACCCAATAGCCAAAATTGGCATTGTCACGGTTTCGGATCGTGCATCTGCCGGTGTTTATGAGGATCTGGGCGGCCCAGCAATCAAAGATTTCCTCACCACACACCTGATCAACGAATGGGTCGCAGTGAGCCGTGTGGTGCCCGACGAAGTAGCTGCAGTGTCAGGCGCACTGATCGAGCTTGCCGACATCGAGAACTGTTGTCTCATTGTCACTACTGGTGGCACTGGCCCGGCACTGCGCGATATCACACCAGAAGCGACCGAAGCTGTGTGCACAAAAATGATGCCTGGTTTTGGCGAACTGATGCGTCAGGTGAGTTTGCAAGTGGTTCCAACTGCAATTTTGTCGCGGCAGACCGCAGGCATCCGAGGCTCGTCGCTGATTGTTAATCTGCCCGGAAAACCGAGCTCAATTGCTGAATGCTTAGTTGCAGTATTGCCAGCAGTTCCCTATTGCGTCGACTTGATTGGTGGGGCGCATTTAGAAGTCGGTGGCGGTCTTGCAGCCTTTAGACCAAAACAAAAATAAGAAAAACTTACTTATTGAGCGTCGTAAGCCTGACCAGCAGCTTTTGGCCCGCGGCTTCGACCAACGAAGCCAGCCACAACAATGAGCGTCACCAAATACGGTGCCATCAGCAAAAACTCAGATGGAATGCCTGTATCGAGATTTGACATCTTTAATTGGATTGCCTCGGCAAGGCCAAACACAAGCGCTGCACTCAATGCACCCACCGGATGCCAGCGACCAAAGATGACGGCAGCGAGCGCAATGAAACCACGACCGTTTGTAATGTTTTGGTCGAATCTGCCAACCGTGCCAATAGGCCACCATGCTCCACCTACTCCGGCAACTGCACCAGCAATGAGTACGTTGCGATAACGCAATTTGATGACGTCAACGCCAAGAGTTCCCGCTGCTTTGGGATACTCGCCGATCGCACGAGTGCGTAGACCCCACCTGGTGTGATACAGGCTCCATGTTGCAACCGCTACTGCCAAGTAGGCGAAGTAGACAAACAATGTTTGCGTAAAGAGCACCACACCAATCACTGGTATATCGCTGAGCAGCGGTAGCGCCAACGGACGGAGTGGAGCCAAAATGTTGTATTCGGGATTCTCAGTTAACACGCGTGCCGCAAGAAAACTGGTGAGCCCAAGTGCAAAGAAGTTGATCGCAAACCCGACGATCACTTGATCAACACGGTAGCGAATTGAAAAAACAGCCAAAATTGCCGAAAGACCAACCCCCATTGCAATGGCGCCAAGAATTCCTATCCACGGGCCGAACAAAGACCCCACAACCGCCCCAGCGAATGCAGAGCCAAGAAGTTGGCCTTCAATAGCAATGTTGATGATGCCGCTTCGTTCGCACAAAATACCTGCAATCGCACCGAGAATAATTGGCACGCTTCGCGAAACCGTGTCTTGCAACATTCCTGTCAAGCTGAAAGATCCGCCTGATGCAGCCCAAGCCAAAAAAGAAATGACAAAAGTTGCTGCAGCAATACTCAAAACAACATTTGTCCACTTGCCAAACCCCTTGAGCAACTGAGCTGCACCAAGTGCAATGAGCACCAATGCAAGTATGCGCGCAAAGGGCTGAGCTGGAATAACAAAAATGTATGAATCAACAAGCTTGAAGCCCGCATCACCTGGTCGGTTGCCGAGCACAAACGCAGCAACAATTCCGAGCACTACGAGCGTGAAACCAACGCTGCGCGCTTGCTTGCGTTGTTCAGCAGAAACGAGAGGAAGGACAACCGGATCAACAGCGCTCATGAACCCCATCCTCTAAATGTTTGACCAAGCGATGCTGGCGCAACTTTGATTCGCCAAATTGCCTTGATAAGCAGCGGTGCAGCAATAAACATGACGATAAGTGCCCGAAGCACAACGATCAGGTCGATCGGTACATCAGTGTTGGCCTGCATCTGTCGGCCTCCAGCCTG
Organism: Ilumatobacteraceae bacterium; assembly: GCA_044240275.1. Classification (GTDB taxonomy): domain Bacteria; phylum Actinomycetota; class Acidimicrobiia; order Acidimicrobiales; family Ilumatobacteraceae; genus UBA3006. The sequence continues at coordinate 9,849 of JBIHZV010000029.1, forward strand.
CAATGCACCAAACAGCAACGCTGCCAACAATGTGCCAAGCGGTGTTGAACGGCCAAGCAACGCAATTGCGATTGCATCGAACCCAATGTTGCCTGCAAAGTTTTGTGACCCATAGCCGTATGTGCCCAACACTTCTGCCGATCCAGCAAGACCTGCGAAACCACCAGCAAACATCATCGCCATGACCGTAAGTCGCTTGGTGTGCATGCCTGCATATTGAGCAGCATCAGCATTCATCCCAAATGCTCGAAACTCAAAACCCGAGGTGCTTCGATTGAGAAACCACCAATAGACAATGACAGCCAATATTGCAACAACGAATCCGGCATGAGCAACCAAATCAGGTCGGTTCTCCACAAAACCAAACAAACGTGGCAAGCGACCAGGTGCTGTAACGAGTTTGGAAATTGGGTCTGTGCGATCAGCGCGTTGAAACATATTGGTCTTGAGCAGCCACAACACCAAGAAACCCGCCATGTTGTTGAGCATGATGGTGGTGATGACCTCGTGCGCACCAGTGCGGGCCTTCAAAATTCCAGGTATTGCGCCATACGCTGCCCCACCCAATGCGCCAGCCAACACTGCAAGTGGCACCTGGACAAAACCTGGTCCGTCCATAGAAAACCCAACCCACAGCGCCGCCATTCCACCGGCAAGCATCTGCCCTGTTGCACCTATGTTAAAGAGACCAGCCTTAAAAGCAACTGCTACAGAAACCCCACACAAGATCAGTGGCGTAGCGCTATTGATCGTGCCCGAAATTGCGCGCAGTGACCCGAATGAGCCGAAAACAAGCGCCCAATACGCACTTCCAACAGTTTTTATAGCACCGAAAATGTCACCGTTTTGCAGCCTATTGATGTCGGACAAAATGATAATGAAAGCACCAACAACCATCGCCGACAACACGGCTAGCAGCGTGATGCGAAATGAACTCGTTCGCGCAATACGGTCTGCAAGTTTGCGCAGCATCGCAACAATTTTCATGCATTCACCGCATTTGCAGGTCGTGAACCGGCCATGTACAAACCGACGTCCATAGCTGATGTCACTTTGGGGTCGAGATCGGCAACAATTTTTCCTCGATACATCACCAGCAGTCTGTCAGAAAGCGCCATCACTTCGTCAAGCTCGGTGCTCACAATCAACACTGCCGTACCCGTGTCACGCTCTTTGATAATGCGTGAGTGAATGTATTCGATCGAACCAACGTCGACACCACGTGTGGGTTGCGCAGCAATTGATAACCGCAGAGGACGACTGAGTTCTCGTGCAACAATTACTTTTTGTTGATTACCACCCGACAAGGTGCTTGCTTCGATGTCTGCACTAGGAGTTCTAATGTCGTACTCTGCAATAAGGCTCGCTGCCACTTGGTGTGCTGCAGGCCAATCCATCACGATTCCATGGCTGAACTCTTCGTCGTGATACCTCGTCAACACCAAGTTCTCTGCGACGCTCAAACCACCGACTAAACCCTGACGCTGTCTATCTTCTGGAATGTGCGCAATACCCTTGGCGTGTCGATCACGCGGCGATGACGATGTGATGTCGACTCCGTCCAACTCAACCCGGCCTCTGGCGGAGTGACGCAATCCAGTGAGTGCATCCACCAATTCGGTCTGTCCATTGCCTTGCACCCCGGCAATGCCAACGACCTCGCCCGCACGCACGTTAAACGACACATTGTCCACCATTGTTCGACCATCAGCGTCAACAACCGAAAGATCCTTCACTTCAAGAACAACTTCACCGGGTGCGTGAGGTTTCTTGTCAACAATCAGTTGCACTGGACGACCCACCATCATTTCGGCAATTTGTGACTCGGTGGCATTCTTGGGATCTACTTCACCCACAACTCGTCCTCGCCGCAAGACGGCAATTCGATCGGCAACGTTGAGCGCTTCTTTGAGCTTGTGAGTGATGAATACAACACCGCGACCAGCAGCAATCAGCGTCTTGACAATCTCGAAGAACTCGATGATCTCTTTAGGCGTCAGCACCGCGGTCGGTTCGTCAAACACCACAACTTTGGCGTCGCGCAACAACACCTTGACAATCTCGACACGCTGTTGCACGCCAACGGGCAAGTCTTCAATGATCGCGTCAGGATCAAGGTTGAGGTTGTAGCGATCTGACACTTCGCGCACCATCTCGCGGGCCTTGTCGATATCCAAACTGCCAAACCGACCTGTTGGCTCAACACCCAGCACCACATTTTCGGCGACAGTAAAAACCGGTACAAGCATGAAGTGCTGATGCACCATGCCAATACCAGCCGCTATTGCATCAGCCGGCGATGTAAACACCACAGATTTTTCATCGAGAACGATTTGGCCCTCATCGGCCTTGTACATGCCATACAACACGTTCATCAGCGTTGATTTGCCGGCACCATTTTCACCAATGAGACAAAGAACTTCGCCAGTCTTGAGCGTGAGGTTGACATTGTCATTGGCAATGACGCCTGGAAAACGCTTTGTGATTCCGCGAAGTTCTAGTTGCATCTGGCACCCATCCCCATTTAGCAAACACTAATACAAAACAAAACGGGGGCCGCTTTCGCGACCCCCGTTCGTAACTACTTATAACGCTCTTTCGAGCGAGAAATTACTTGCTGACGATTGAACCGTCAATGATGCCTGCTGTTACAGCATCAAGTTCTGCCTGCAACTCAGGAGTGATGGTTGACGTAAGTGCTACGCCTACTCCACCGTTCTCCAATGTGCCGAGGTAGTCAGTGCCGCCGCCTGTTGCTGCAAGAGCATCCTTCACAGCCTGAAGTACTGCAGCGTCAATCTTCTTCAAAACTGATGCTACATAAACTTCTGCCTGAGTTGGGTTCGAGATTGACATGTCTACGTCAACACCGATGATCTTCACTGCACCTGCTGAGTCCATTGCGAACTGCGCTGAGCCGAGGCCTACTGGACCTGCAACTGGGAAGATAATGTCGGCACCTTCGTCGGCCATGCTCTTTGCAATGCTGGCGCCCTTGGTCTGGTCACTGAAGTCACCAGAGAAGGTTCCGTCTTGCTTAGCAATGTCCCAACCAAGAACCTTGACTGTGGTTCCCTTTTGTGCGTTGTGATACTCAACGCCCATAGCAAAACCTTGCATGAAGATGGACACTGGCGGAATGTTGATTCCACCGAACGTTCCAACGATGCCAGTCTTGGTTGTTGCAGCTGCCATGTAACCAGCCAAGAACGATGGCTGATCAGTTGCGAAGGTGAGGCCCTGAACGTTTGCTGCCGAAGTGTTGGAGTCAACAATTGCGAACTGAACGGTTGGGTTTGCCTCAGCTGCTGCTTTCGTTGCGTCTGCGAGCAAGAAGCCCACGGTGACGATGACGTTGCAACCCTTGTCAACGAATGACTGAAGGTTTGGCTGGTAGTCGGCATCTGATGCTGACTCGAGCAAATCAATGCTTACACCGAGCTCTGCTTCTGCAAGCTTGAGACCGTCATAGGCATTCTGGTTGAATCCCTTGTCATCAACGCCACCGACATCGGTGACTTCACAGGCAAGACCTGCTGGTTCGGCTGGGGTTGTGTCT
>JBIHZV010000013.1:0-20774 GCA_044240275.1 Ilumatobacteraceae bacterium
GTATCTTTTGATGCAATGGCGCCATCACCCATGAGTTGATAGATACCGCCATGCTCGGACTCGGGAAACCAGTCGGTCTGAACAACAACCGTTGTAGGACAAACATCGACAAGCGACACACCTGTGGAAGGCGCTGCAGCAGCTGTTGCATCTGTAGTTGATGTGTCGCTGCTTGCGCATGCACCAAGAAGTGATAGCGAAACGCCTAGTACGAGGGCACTAACGATCGTTGTATTTCGCTTGCTCATAATGTCTTAATCTCCATTGTTATTGTGAAATTGAATCTTCGTACCATCTGCCAACAACCCAGCTGTTGAGACGACCGAATGCGATAAAAAGCATAAGTCCCAAAAGAGTTGCAGCCAACGCTGTGACAAACATCGGACCTGCTTGGCTGTTTAGAAAGAATTGCGTGATGAGTTTGCCGAGACCGGGGTCACCTTTGGCAAAGAAGAAGTCGCCAACTATGGCGCCAATTACGGCGAGACCTGCCGAAATGCGCAATCCGTTAAATATCGCAGGACTAGCCGCCGGTAACTGAAGTTTGAGTAGGCGAGTGGCACGACTGGATTTATGAAGCGTAAACAGATCGTGCATATTTTTTGGAGTTGATTGAATTCCAAACAGTGTGTTTGAAACGATGGGGAAAAGCGAAATGATCACGGTGACGAGAACTCTTGCTGCGAAATTTGAACCCACCAGTTTGATCATCAGGGGAACAATTGCGATGATCGGCGTGACTTGCAGGGCGATGAGGTAAGGCCAGAGTGAACGCTCAAGCCATCTTGCTTGAGCCATCAAAACTCCAAGCGTGAGGCCAAAAACTGTCGAGATTGCTAACCCAACGAGCGATGTTTTCAGTGTTATCCAGAATGCAATGACGATCTTGGTGCGCACAATGCCATGGAAATCTTCAAAGAGCCGATGGGGTGGCGGAATGATCATTGGTGTATTGGAAGCAGGCGAGAAATTATTCTCCAAGCCGTAGGCGAGTGCGTACCAAGCAAAAATAAATATTGCAAATACGACGGTTGGGCCGAAGTACCGAGCAATGAATTTCTGAAGTCGATTTTCGAAACTCATACGGTATGCATTTCTCGCATCAGTGCTGCGATCTCGCCACAACACTTGGCGAATTCTGCGCTGTAACGAAGCGCCGGAGTGCGTGGATACTCAAAAGGGATCTGTATCTCGTGGGCTATTGAGGCGGGTTGTGGCGACATGATGATCACGCGCTGGGAAAGATACACGGCTTCGGTAATGGAGTGAGTCACAAAAACTGCAGAAAATTTTGCAGAAGCGAACATGGCGAGCAGATCATCGTTTAGTGACTCACGAGTAAATTCATCTACTGCAGCAAATGGTTCGTCGAGCAAAAGCAGACTTGGATCGGTTACAAGAGTGCGGGCAAGGGATGCTCGCATTTTCATGCCGCCGGAAAGTTGTCGCGGATATTTGTGTGCGCTGTCTTGTAATCCAACTAACTCAAGGGCAAGTTGGGCCTTTGTTTTGCGATCAGATGAATCGACTCCTTGCAACTCGAGCAAAGTCTCAATGTTTTTTAGTGTTGATCTCCATGGCAGCAGCGTTGGGTCTTGAAAGACGAAGCCGATGTCACTGGTGGTGGATGTAAGAGTGCCACTAGTTGGTTGTTGAAGGCCACTGAGTACGCGAAGCAGTGTTGATTTACCGCAGCCACTCGGGCCGACAAGCGCAACAAATTCATGAGGGGCAATCTGCAGCGTGATGCCTCGCAAAGCTTCGGTCGAGTCGGGGAACGACAAACAGATGTCATCAGCAGAGATCAGGAAAGACCCCGAGTGATGAACGGTTGGGTTAGGCGTGGTGGAGTTCACCGAAGCGTCGGCTGAGCCGCATCCTCGTAGGGGTCACATAAATAATCTAATAGTGCCGATCATCCGATCGGTGAATGCCAGAGCCCTTTATTCTGCAGAATCTGCTTGAGCACAAGAGGCTTATCGGTCATAATCCCATCTACACCAAGGTCCAAGAGATGTTCCATTTCGTCTGGTTCATCGATTGTCCACACATGAACCTGCAGTCCAGCGCTGTGTGCATCGTCAACTAGTCGTTTGTCAGTCAGCGTTATCGGTCCTTGCTTGAGTGGAATTTGAGCGGCAAGTGCACCTGCGAATGGTTTCACCACGCCAATCCAGCTTCGAACACGGAGCAATGCAACCTGCTTCGGGCCAAGTGAAGAACACAGCGAAGGGCCAAAGGTCTCACGAAGCACCGATAAGCGCTTATCGCTAAATGATCCAACGCAGACTTTGTCGAGCACATGGGGTGGTCGTAGGGCCTCAATCAATGGTGAGAGAGCTGCATCTGATTTGCAGTCAATGTTGATGCGGGCCAATGGCCATGCATCAAAAATATCTTGCAATAGTGGGATTGGCTCAGTGCCATTGACCCGTGCATTGCGAACGTCTGAATAATCGAGCTCACTAATCTTTCCTGCAACACCACATGTGCGTAAGAGATCGTCGTCATGGAAAGCGAGGAGTACACCGTCACGAGTGGCGTGTACGTCGGTCTCGAGGTATGTGTAGCCAAGCTCAATTGCCTTGGCAAAAGCGGGCATGGTGTTTTCAGGTGCATCACTCGCACCTCCGCGATGAGCAAAAGCAATCGGGAGTTGAGTTTCTAGAAATGGATGCGACACGAAAGTACTTTAGATACTTCTGCCCGCGGCGGCCCAGTATTCATCTTTTAAGAGACGTTTATAAAGTTTGCCTGTGGGGTGACGTGGTAGCTCGGTGCGAAAGTCAACCGACTTCGGACATTTGAATGATGCAAGAGATGCCTTGCAATGTTCAATCAGAATGCGTTCAAGTGTTTTGGCGTCATCGAGTGTTGCGGGCATCACCGTTGGTTGCACTACGGCCTTGACTTCCTCGCCAAACTCGTCATTCGGGATTCCAAATACGGCAACATCGATCACGTCGGGATGAGATACCAAGACGTTTTCTGCTTCTTGGGGGTAGATATTGACGCCCCCAGCGATGATCATGAAAGCCTTGCGATCGGTCAGGTAAAGAAATTTTTCATCATCCATATAGCCGATGTCGCCAAGTGTTGACCAACCTCGACCAAGCGAATCCTTGGATGCTTCAGTCTTCTCGGGATCATTGTGGTATTCGAATTTGGCGGCACTTTCAAAATAGATAGTGCCAGTTTGACCTGATGCAAGTTCGTTGCCGTCGTCGTCCAAGATATGAATGACACCCTGGAGTGATTGTCCAACAGTGCCAGGGTGCGATAGCCATTGTTCGGAGTTGCAATACACAAAACCATTGCCTTCGCTACCTGCGTAATATTCGTGGACAATGGGACCAAGCCATGCAATGGTCTGCTGCTTTATGTCAATTGGGCAGGGTGCAGCGGCATGAAAAATGTGCGTCAAAGATTTGGTTTCGTACTTTGTGCGCACGTCGATTGGCAATTTGAGCAGCCGAACAAACATCGTTGGCACAGTCTGTGAGTGAGTCACGTCGTACTGCTCGATCAGCTGCAAATATTCCTCGGCGTCAAAATGCTCCATGATGATGGTTGTGCCACCCACGCGATGCACTGCGAGGTTCCAACGAAGTGGAGCAGCGTGGTAGAGCGGCGCAGGCGACAAGTAGATGGTGCTCTCGTTCATACCAAATAGAAATTGGCCAAGTGATGTAACGCTATTTGGTGAACCGAGAGGGTTCTTACCAAGATTGAGAGCGACGCCTTTTGGGCGACCGGTCGTGCCACTTGAATACAACATGTCAGAACCGTCCACTCGATCGTTGAGCGGAAGTGGGGATTGCTGGGCAACAATGTCTTCGTAGCTATCAAATTTGTCAATCGTGCCATCGAGCATCAAACGAAGTGCTGCATTGGGTATTGCATCTACGATTTCGGCGGCCTGGTCTGCTTTGTATTTGCTTGTGATGAAGGCCTTGGCATCGCAATCATTGATGATGTACAACAGTTCGTCCGAGGTGAGACGACTCGAACATGCGGTGTAGATGAGTCCTGCATAGTGACAGCCCCAAATCACTTCGAAAAAACGAGGGTGATTCTCGAGGCAAATTGCGATGTGGTCACCAGGACGCAGACCATATTGAAAAAGTAACTGGCTGAGACGATTGGCGGCCTCGTCGAGTTCTTTATATGTAATGACTTGCGATGTCGCAGCCATGATTAGTGCTGGCTTATTGGGCGTGATGGCTGCGATTTGACCCGGGAACACAGCCAAAAGTTAGTCCAAATTATGCACTGAGAAAAATCGTGATCTCGCCTTAGACGTTGTGACCAATGAAGCAACTAAACCTTGGGGTTACTAGATTTGTTTTGAGTAAAAGGGGAATACATGTCTTCAGCACAATCACAGACAATGGTTGATGAGCAACAGATAGATGATGCGGTTTCGGCTCTCCTTGCCGCATTTCCTCCACGCGAAACCAAACCCGCAGTCTTTTTGGGTGAACAGTTCGACCGTGGCCTGGCGTGGGTGCATTTTCCTGTTGGCTCAGGTGGACTTGGATTGTCACCTAAACACCAGAAAAGGGTGATTGAGAGGTTGTCGGCAGCTGGGGGTCCGAATGCCTATGCTCGAAATCCGATCGGATATGGCATGTGTGGACCGACCGTAGTTGAGTGGGGAACACCAGAACAATGCACAAAATATCTGAGACCATTGTTTACAGGCGAAGAAATTTGGTGTCAGTTGTTTTCAGAGCCGGGTTCAGGGTCAGATTTCGCAGGACTCTCGGCTAAGGCGATTCGTGATGGTGACGAATGGTTGGTCAACGGACAAAAGGTTTGGACAACATTGGCCCATCTGTCAAAGTGGGGCTTGCTGGTTGTGAGAACAGATCCAGAAGCCGTCAAGCACGCAGGCATGACTGCAGTAGTAGTGGATATGCACGCACCTGGTGTTGAGGTGAGACCATTGCGCCAAATGACTGGCGAAGCCGAATTCAACGAGGTCTATTTCACCGACGTGCGCGTGCCGGTCTCGGAGACACTTGGTGGACCGGGCGATGGATGGCGTGTGAGTTTGACGACACTGATGAATGAGCGTGTCGCAATTGGTGGTGCTATTCCCCCTAAGGCCTCTGGTCCGATTCGTGAAGCTATAAAAATTTGGGAACAAATGCCTGATGATCAACGAGATGCCGCAACCCGCGACAAACTCACGCAATTGTGGATTCGTGCCGAAGTACTTCGACTGACAAATATTCGCGCTGGACAAAATCGAAAACTCGGTGTTCCTGGTCCGGAGGGTTCAATTGGCAAGATGGCCAGTGCTGATCTCAACAAACAGACTTATGAGTTCTGCATTGAACTAATGGGTGCGCACGGCATGTTGTACGGCTCTTATGCAATGGTGAGACCGGAAAGGGCGATGGGTTTTGATTCCGTTCATAAAGCATTCTTGCGTTCTCGGGCAAACAGCATTGAGGGCGGAACCAGCGAAGTAATGAAAAATATTCTTGGTGAGCGAATGCTCGGACTACCAGGCGACGTGCGGGTTGATCGTGAAATTGCGTGGAGCAAAGTACCTCGTAATTAACGCACGGTGCGTGGGGAAATTACGAAGTAAGTTTTTGCAAAACGGTGCTGGCACTTACTGAGCGATCGTCCAAGTGTTGTCCACTTAAGAAGTTTCCACCGATCATGACGGTAGATGCCTGCTCGATTGCATGTTGCAGTTGACGAATATTTCGTGGTGGCGGAAAGTATTCATCTTCTGTTGTGAGCCTGACTTCTTCAACTCCTAGACGGGGAGCGAGTCGGTTAACTACAGCGAGTACAAGTTCTTCTGGTGCAGATGCCCCGGCAGTGACGCCAACGGTTCCTACAAGGCCGTCAGGAATTTCATCGGCTGAGTTAATGCGCAGAACAGTTATACAATTCATGGATCGCGCGAGTTTTTCCAGCGCAAGTGTGTTTGACGAGTTCGATGAGCCAATAATTATTACTGCGTCACAATCTTCAACAATCTGCATCAGTGCTGTTTGGCGATTAGTCGTAGCAAAACATAAATCGCTTTTCCCTGGTTGCCACACTTGAGGGAAACGCACTTTGACGGCTTGTGCAACTTCTTGCCAATCCCGATGAGACAAAGTGGTCTGAGCCAGTAGAGCGATTGGCTCTTGTGAGTCGAGTAACGCCGCAACGTCTTCTATCTTCTCAACGCGTGTCGTGGCATGTGGGGCGACAGCCATGGTGCCAACGGCCTCTTCGTGGCCTTCGTGTCCGATGTAAATGATCTTGTATCCCTTGTTTGAGCGAACACGTAACTCGTGGTGCACTTTGGTGACAAGAGGGCAAACCGAGTCGACTACATAGCCACCACGATCAATAGCGTTGGCCACAACCTCGGGTGCCGAGCCGTGGGCCGACAACATGATTGGGCTGCCTACGGGAATGTCCTCGATATGGTCGACGAAGATGACGCCTTGTGCGATGAATCGATCGACAACTGACTTATTGTGCACGATCTCATGAAAGCAATACACAGGAGCAGGGAACGTGCGTACCATCCATGAAAGAGCTTTGATAGCCATCTCCACACCAGCACAAAAGCCGCGGGGAGCAGCGAGAAGCACTCGTTCGACTTGCGATGTACTCGTCACGCTCACAGATTCACTTTAGTGCTCATCGTTCTCGCGTAAACCGCTTGTACAATGCATACGTGACTGAGCGATTGCCAACCGTAGTGATCGTCGGACGACCCAATGTGGGCAAGAGCACTCTCTTCAATAGGTTTTTGGGCGCCCAGGTTGCAATTGTCGAGGATCAACCGGGTATCACCCGCGACCGCTTTGAGCGCGACGTTGAGTGGATTGGCAAGAAATTCAGTGTGGTTGACACGGGTGGATGGATGCCTGGGGGAACCGAACTCGACACCAAAGTAAGCCGCCAAGTAGAGGAGGCTGCTCGGGCTGCCGATCTCGTGCTGTTCGTGGTTGATACATGGGTTGGAGTCACTCATGACGATGAACTGATAGCCCTTTGGTTGCGAAAAATTGATCGACCCGTTCTGGTCGTGTCAAACAAGATTGACTCTGAACGTCGTGAGATGGATCGCTGGGATTTTCTCTCCCTCGGTTTTGGCGAACCAGTCGCAGTGTCTGCTTTGCACGGTCGCAAATCGGGTGATTTGTTGGATGCGATCCTTGAGCGTGTTGAGGCGCTCGATATGGAACCAGAACCAGAGCTTGGTGATGCCATCCGTGCTCCTGGTATCCCTCGTGTGTCAATTGTTGGTCGTCCAAACGTTGGCAAGAGCACACTGTTCAATCGCTTGGTGGGTGAGGATCGCTCGATCACTCATGACATGCCAGGGACCACACGCGACGCGATAGACACGCAAGTAGATACCGAAGATGGGCCAATGGTTTTCGTCGACACAGCAGGAATGCGGCGAAAAAGCAAGGTTGATGAATCGGCGGAGTATTACTCGTTCGTTCGCGCGCTTCGCGCAGTTGACGAATCAGACGTTGCTTTGCTCGTGATTGACGCACATGATGGCATTACCAGCCAGGACCAACGTTTGGCCGAACGTATTGATGCTGCAGGTTGTCCGGTCATTGTGATCCTCAACAAGTGGGAGACACTCGACGCCGAGGGTCGCGAACATATCGACAATGAAATGACTCGCAAATTGTATTTCATTGGTGATGCCCCGGTCCTCAAGGTTTCCGCACTGACTGGTAAAGGCGTGCATCGTTTGCTGCCAATCTTGCAAGAGTGCATTGTGCACTATCACAAGCGGGTTCCTACCCGTGATGTCAACAAAGTGATGGCCGAGGCCCAACAAAAACAACCAGCAGGTAGTGGTGCTCGAGTGCTGTACGCACTACAGGGTGCGACTGACCCTCCAACATTCACGCTATTTGTGAATCGCGAATTACCTGCTCCTTATTTGCGTTATCTCGAGCGTTGCATCCGCGAGAAATTTGAATTTGGTTCCACGCCAATCAAGATGCGTGTTCGCAAACGCTCAGAGTAAACCCATGCCTTGGTGTGAAGAGTGTTCGAAGTATTTGGCGCCCAGCGCAATGTCGGCAGATGGTTGTTGTCCAAAATGTCTGAAACCGATTGCTGACATCAACATCAATGGCGGGCTCACCGCCAAAACGATGAACATTAAAAAACTCGCACAAAGTTCTGACGATGAAGATGTTTCAGTACCGTGGCACTTCAAGCTGCTCGTTGGAGCTCTGATTTTGTATTTGTCGTGGAGAGTTGTTGATCTATTTCGCTAGGGTAAATGCCGAGATGCGGGCTGTAGCGCAGCTTGGTTAGCGTGCTTGTCTGGGGGACAAGAGGTCGCGGGTTCAAATCCCGCCAGCCCGACTGGAAATCGTTTCAGCTACAACGAGTGGCGATCAACTATTTGCTGCGAAGCCGACCATTGCAAGTGAAAGAGCAGCCACTACTAGACCAACAATCTGGCTGTTGTGGAGCTTTTCTTTGTCCAGCGTGATCGCAAGCCCAACCGTAGAAACGGGGTAGAGGGCGGTGATGACGCCAACAAGCGAGAGCATTCCGCCGTGTACTGCTAACAAATACAAACCGTTTGCAGTTGTGTCAAGCAGACCGGAAAGGGCAGCCAATGGAAGAACTCTTCGCGCAACGTGAATGCGTCCTGATCCCCATAACGCAACCAGGGCAACTGTTGGCACGCTGATCATCCGCTGCCCAAGTAGTGGCCATAGCCCAGCATCGCTCGAAGTTTGTGCGAGGCATACAAAGATCACACCAAAGCCGAGTCCGGAAATGAATGCAAAGAAGATGGCCCGAATCGGAGTTGGTAGATCGTGATGATCAAGCATGTCGCCAACCAGAGCAACAGCAATGACGGCCAATGCCATGCCGATGTATGCAATGCGGGCGGGTCGCTCACCTTGAAGCAGACCAGCTACAACCGGACTGCACATTCCGACAATGGCGGTGATTGGTGCTACCACTGTCATCGATCCGAGCGACATGGCTTGGTAAAAAGCAACTAAGGCGATTGCGCCACCGGCTCCAGCGAAACCACTCCACCACCAATCATGGGCACTCATCATTGGCGTGTTACCAAAAGCAATAACAATTGCGAGCAGGATGAGTGCAACGAATTGACCAAGAAAAGTGACTGCTGCTGCCTTCGATACCTTGGAAGCGCGTCCACCGCAATAATCGGCAACTCCGTACAACAATGCTGCACCACACGCCCATACAAGAACCATGCACATCAGTATGGCGGTTACGACGTAGCCTTCAGTCGTTAAGTGACGCATAAGCAAGGGCATTAGTAAAAGTATGTTCACGATGAACAAAGGGGTGTGGTGTGCGCGGTTTAGGGACATTGATCAACACACTGACGGTTCTTGTTGGCGGTGGACTTGGGCTAGTTATCGGGCATCGAATTCCCGAGCGAATTCGAGTGTTGGTAGTGCAGGTGATTGGGTTGGTGACGCTTGCTCTTGGACTGAGTGACGTCATCAAAACACACAACATGGTTTTTCCTCTGCTCGGCATGGTGTTGGGCGGCATAATCGGCGAGTTGATCCGCGTGGAAGATCGCCTCGTTCAAGTTGGGGAAGTGTTGAAAAAACGGTTCGCGTCCGACAACGCCGATAATCGATTCGTGACTGGGTTCGTTACTGCTTCACTGCTATTTTGCGTTGGCCCATTGACCATCTTGGGAGCGATTGAGGATGCGAGTGGAAAAACACCACAGCTATACATCATTAAAGGAAGCCTTGACGGTTTTATGACCGTAATCTTCGCCGCGCTTTATGGTGTCGGCGCCATCTTTAGTGCCGTCAGCGTGTTTGTGGTGCAAGGAACTTTGACTCTTTTTGGCACGCGTCTTGATCTGTTATTGGACGAGCGGATGCGTACAGAGCTTTTTGCAGCGGGTGGATTGGCAGTGATGGCCATTGGACTGAATTTGCTGGAGATCAAGAAGATCAGACTCGGCTCGTTGTTGCCAGGTTTGATAATCACGCCTTTGTTGGTCCGGATATTTGCAACCTAGGGTGGGCTCCGGCCACAAGTTGGACTAATTTTTAATCCATGTGCGGAAGATTTGTGCGTAAGACAACTGCATTGGAGATTTCTGAAATCTTTTCTGGTTCTCTAGAAACAGCCGAATTACCGATCAGTTTTAATGTCGCGCCAACCAGTCGTGTTTTGGGAATTGTTCCTCAGACAGGTGGGCAATCGATTGTCAATTTTTCGTGGGGACTGATTCCTCGCTGGGCACCCGATGCATCGCGTGCGGCGAGTCTGATAAATGCGCGCATAGAAACTGTTGCTGAGAAGCCATCGTTTCGTGATTTGGTTGCGCAGCATCGCTGCATTCTTCCGATGGACGGTTATTTTGAGTGGAAAGAGCAATTACGTCATGACGCAATAAAACCGATCAAGCAACCGTATTATTTCTCCGCACACAGCCAGTCGCGTTATTCGCACAGTGGGGTACTTGCTGTGGCGGGATTGTGGACTGCATGGAAAGATCCAAATCAGTCCAACGGTCAAGTCTTGTACTCGGCCGTGGCATTAACAACCGATGCAAATGACATGGTGGGCCAAGTTCACCATCGAATGCCAGTGTTGTTGGACCCTATTGGAGTGTCTCAATGGCTGGACATACATAATGTCAACCCGCTAGATCAGATACGAATTGTTGATAACGATGCTCTTGTTGTGTGTGCGGTAAGTACAAAAGTTAATAGTTCGCGCAATAACGGTAGTGAACTTATTGAGCCAATTGATTTGGCGCAAACAGAAGCAGCGGGCGAGCTCAGATTGTTTTAAGAATTGCGGCAATCTTTTGTGCCTCTGTGGCGAGCTCTGTCGGTTCAACATGTGCTGCGGCTTGATCGAACGAGAGATCGGACATGGTGTCGGCTGGAATGACGTGAAGATGGCAGTGAGGAACTTCAAAACCGGCAATGATAAGCCCGACACGTTCGCACTTGTAGAGCTGCTTTTGCGCCTTGCCGATGTTTTTTGCCACTTGCATGAGATGATCCGATGTGGTCGTGGGAAGATCCGTCCATTGATCGATTTCCTCGATTGGAACCACCAACGTATGTCCAGTGGAGATGGGGTTTATCGTCAAGAACGCTACGCAGATCTCATCCTTATGCACGAAATGGCCAGGTATCTCGCCGCGAATAATGCGGGTAAACAATGTTGGCATAGTGGAGATTGTAGTGTCGGTGATCGTGAGCACTGAAAAGCCAAGTCTGACCTCCGGAATCTTGTCTGTTCCGAATGCAATTACCTTGGCTCGTCTGTTTATGTTGCCGGTTTTTCTGTATGTGTTATTTGCGAGAGATAATCGCCAAGGTGCTGCATGGTTATTGGGCGCAATCTCGTACACCGATTGGATCGATGGTTGGGTGGCACGAAAACTAAATCAGACTTCAGTCTTCGGATCGGTGTTTGATCCATTTGTAGATCGCGTTCTGTTCATAGTTGCAACTTTGGGTGTGATGATCGATGGAGGAGTGCCAAGTTGGTTCTGCATCGCAATTCTGGTGCGCGAAATCACAGTTGGCGGAGCCATGGTGGTAGCAACCTTGTTCGGTATGCAGCGATTTGCGGTCAGTTATTGGGGCAAGTGGTACACGCTGTTTTTGATGACGTCGGTACCTTCGCTGCTATTGGGTTCTAGTAATTTTGGGTTCGCCAATGAAATGGCCATAGCGGGTTGGGTGCTCGCAGTTCCTGGCCTTGCCTTGAGTTACTACACCGCTGTTATGTATGTGCCCGTGATTCGGGCAAACTTGCGTGCAGGGCGTCTTGGCTGAAGGCTACGGTAGGGGTATGGCCTATACATTTTGCAACTCATGTGGTCATCGAAATCCTCCAGGATCTACGTTTTGCTCCGCGTGTGGCACGGTTCTTGATCATTTAGGCGAGCACACAATAGTGCTGGCAAAAGTTGATCAGCTGCAAGATGCACCGGGTGATCAAGACAACGTGCAGGTGCTTTTGAGTGAGATCCGCGGGATACCAAATTCTCACGCGCTGTTGGTGATGCGTTCGGGCGAGCGTTCAGGTGAACGGTTTTCGTTGGCTCTTGATCGTGTCGAAATTGGTCGAAACCCTGAATGCACGGTGTGTCTTGACGATGTGACGGTTTCGCGCCGGCACGCCGAATTGCGGCTTGGAAGTGATGGTTATGTAATGACAGACATGGGTTCTCTTAACGGGACGTACGTCAATCAAGAGCGTGTTGAGGAGATGTTGTTACAGAACGGAGACGAATTACAGGTTGGTAAGTATCGAATGGTGTTTTTCGACGGCGCAAGCAACCTTTAGATTACTGCGTTTTTGTTTTCGTGAGAAGAGTGACAGAATGTACGACCTGTGATGACTGACAAGAACTACCTTTCAATTGGCGAAGTTTTGGGCTTGCTGCTCGAAGAGTTTCCTGACGTCACTATTTCAAAGATTCGGTTTCTTGAAAGTCAGGGATTGATTGAGCCTGAGCGCACTGCATCTGGTTACCGTAAATTCAGTAGATCTGAAGTAGAGAGATTGCGATTCATTCTGCGTGAGCAACGCGAGAATTACCTGCCACTAAAAGTGATTCGCACAAAATTGGAAGGCGATACGAGCGACGGAATGATCCGTCCTTATGACGACACTTCTCCTCACATCGAAAGAAGTCAGTCATCTAGTGGCGGTCATCCAGCTGCGCGACTCAATCTTGCTAAAGCTCCTAGTGCACCCTCGCGTTCTTCAAAAAAAGCTGATGATACGTCATCCATTAGTCGGTCAGAGCTGCTGCAAGAGCTCGACGCAAACGACGTTGTCCTGAAGTCACTCGTTTCGAATGGACTTGTTAAACCACGCATGGTTGGCGACATTGAAATGTATAGCCCCCTCGATAAAGAGATCGTCTCGATTGCGTCGCAGTTCATTGACAAAGGAATTGATGTTCGTCACCTTAAAACCTGGAAGCACTCAGCAGAACGAGAATTTGGTTTGTTCGAGCAGCGCATCATGCCATTTCTACGACAACGCAATCCTGCTGCGCGTCAAGAAGCAATGGAGCTGCTGAACGAATTGACCGACCTTGCAGACCAGCTGAGAACAGCTTTTGTCACTGTGGCCGCACGCGCCTACAACGAAGGGCGTTCGCTGTAGTGCTGATCGAACTTGATCTTGAGGGCGTGCGTCTAGAGATGCCAACCAATACTCCAATTTTGATGTTGCGCGAATCGGGTGGGCGTCGACGAATGTTGCCGATTTATATTGGCGGACCCGAAGCGTCATCGATTCATTTTGCTTTAGAGGGAATTACTCCGGAACGCCCGTTGACTCATGATTTGTTCGTCTCACTCTTTGTTTCGGCAGCTGTTGAACTTGAAAGCATCGTCATCACTGAAGTGGTCAGTAATACCTATTTTGCAGAGCTTCATTTGAGGGGGAGTGGTGGGGAGCGGGTTATCTCGTGCCGTCCGTCGGATGCGGTGGCAATTGCATTGAGGGCTGGTGTCCCTATGTTTGCTACTGAAGCGATTATGGATGAGGTCGGTAAGGAAACGTCTGAGACCCATGTAGACACCGAAGAAGAGATTTTGGACGAATTTCGAGACTTCATCGACAGCATTAGGCCAGAGGATTTTCAGGGATAGTCAAAGACGATTTAGGCACATAACCTTGAACTATGGGTCAAGGGTTCAGCGGCAAAAAAGCAGCGGAGATTGTTGGCATTACGTATCGCCAGATCGACTACTGGGCAAGAACCGATTTGATTCGTCCGTCAAGTTGTGACGCAGCAGGAAGTGGTTCGAGACGCGTATATAGCTACCGCGACTTACTTGAATTGCGCGTGATTAAGACTCTGTTGGACGCAGGAATCAAACTTGAGTCAGTGCGCGATGTTTTTAAGTATTTGCGCAATCATGTTGAGTCAGAGATTGCTGCCGCACACATCGTGATTAGCGGTCAGTCTGTTGTGCTGTGCCAGGGTGATCAACTTGTTGACGTCTTGCGAAACGGACAGGGTGTGCTTAACGTGCTTCCTCTTGCCGGAGTGAAAGATCAAGTTGACTCGCAGATCGTTGCGCTCACAAGATCAGAATCTGTTGCATTGCCAGCAATTGCTGTTGCTCTGTAACTAAGAGTTTTCGCTAGGCCGATCAGGGTCATTTTGCTGCGGCAGAAAAGCCATCAGTGGTGCCAAATTGTTTACGAGATCGGCTAGGAGAGTGCTGGAGTCCGCAATTTTGCGAATTGGGTCCTCAACATCATCAAGAAGTTTGTCGACACGATTTGCAACACGGTTGAAGTTTTCCAATGATTGCAGAATCAGATGAAGGCTCGCCATTACTGACTCGATTGATCGCTTTGCTTGATCGACGACTTTGGCGCCATTCTCGGAGGGATTGAGTGCATTGATGAGTTTGAGCAATTCATCCATTGTTGGAATTGTGAATGACTGTGATTCATCGCTTTTCGTCATGACGAAACTCTAGTGTCGTCAAAAGCTCTACAAAGTTGCATATGCGCCTACATCGCCAGTTTGACCTGTGTCGAGAACAATCGCGATGCATTCATCGAGATCGACAATCATTGCTTCAATCACCGATTCATGAATCGCGTTGATGGTGCAGTGAAGCGATTGGGGAGGCTCTTGACGATCGATGTACCAGCCACGTTTCCACATCTCGTCTGCAACGGCATAGATGTTGAGTCGCTTTGGATTCGTCGCAACGAATGACAACAGCAAAGCATCTGGCTGGGCGAGCAGTGACAGGTGAGGGTGGGCATTGATGTGTTGTGTGAGCGTTTCGGTAGCTATACGTGCACTGCGAGTGAGTCGCAAGTACCCGTCGTCTCCGAGGTAATGCATGACGGCCCATGCAGCGGCAATTGGTCCACCTGATTTGGTGCCGAGCATGCCACTTGATGCATACACACCACCGAGCCATTGATCAGTGAAGAAACCCTGAAACGAACGGAGCCGCTTATTTGCGTACATAATCACCGAGGCACCCTTGGAGGTATATCCAAATTTGTGAAGATCAACTGAAATTGATGTGACTCCATTGACTGCCAAGTTCCATGGTGGGATTTGATGATTCAGTCTGCTGAGATAGGCGAGTGATACACCGCCCATGCACGCATCGACATGGAAGTTGACATTGTGCTGCAACGCTATGTTGGCGAGCGCTGGAATGTCATCGATTACACCCTGTGGGTACTGCGGGGATGACCCAACGATCAGAATGGTGTTCGAATCAATCTGCCGAGCCATTGCCTCTACATCGGCTCGCCAATCCGTGCGCACTGCAACACGGCGCAATTCAACGCCGAAATACGCTGCAGCCTTATCGAAGGCCGCATGAGCTGAAGTAGGCAGAACGATGTTTGGGTGGGTGACAGAGCTTTCAGCTCGGTATTGATCTCGGGCGGCCTTTACGGCCATCAAAATGCTCTCTGTACCGCCGCTTGTGAAGTAACCAGCGGCGGTTGTGGGCGAGCCCAGCCAGACTCCCACCATGTCCAATACTTCGCTTTGCATTTGGCGCAAACTTGGGAATGCCCCCGTGTTCAGCGCATTGGCCCCTGCAAAACGTTTGTAGGCGTCTTCGGCAACGCGCAGCACATCTGGACCGGCGTTGTAAGCCAGCGAGAATGCTTTGCCGTCCTGCCAACGTACGTCGTTTCTTGAGACCTCGTCGAATGCTTGAGAGATCTGCTGTGGGCTCAAGCCGTTAGCGGGGATGACATGAGACTCCGATTTGCCTTGTTTCATTGCTTGTCCTTACTTTACATAACTATGATTATGGGCGCATTACGGTCTTAATTTTGGTCGAACAAATACCTCGGTAACCATCCGACCATACCGCTTATGGCTGGCTCGGATCTTGAACTAACGGCCTCGCCGCATCTAACAGCCACGACAATGCGGCCTTGTAGTCGCGTGTTGTCGGATCAATTGATGGATCCAAATCTTGTTCTACGTCTTGTACCGCACATCTCAAGACAAAAATCTGATCACGCAATTTGTCACGCTCTGTACGAGTAATCACCAACTCGTCTTCGCTCAGCGCGAGTTCCGATGCACGTTGGCGAGAAACCCAGTCCCATTGCCGACAGCCCTGAGAACAGAATTCTCGACGCCGTCCAGCACCCGAAGTTGCTGGCAATGGGTTTCTGCACCATCTGCATTTGTGGGCGTCAGATGCCACTCCTGGTGACTGCGTATGTTGAAGCTTGCCTACTTGTTTGCTGCCCTCGTCGGGCTGACTGGATTTCGTCATGACGAAAAGGTAGGTCATGAAGCGGCAAATTGCGAGTATTGCAACGCATACTGAACGAATGACATTTCGCGTTGTCCCGTCGCATCTCGAGGCCCCAAGTCGCTTGCTCTCAAGCGATAACGCATCGGGCACTCATCCCCTTGTGATGGAAGCAATGCAACAGGCGAATATCGGTCATGCGCTTGCCTATGGCAATGATCGCTTTACTCATGACGCCGAGACCGCCTTTTGCGAACTCTTTGGAAAAGACGTGATCACTCGTTTTGCGTTCGGTGGTACTGGCGCCAATGTGATGGCGTTAGCAAATATGTTGCAACCTGCAGAAGCAGTTGTGTGCACCTCGTGGTCGCACATATCAGTTGACGAAGCCGGAGCACCCGAGCGGTTCCTTGGTGCAAAACTTATCGATCTCCCCTCGCTAGATGCCAAACTTCGTCCAAGCGACTTGCATTCTCTGTCACATCTTTTTGGTAGCGAACACCACGTGCAACCTCGTGTTGTGTCCATCACGCAAGCAACGGAACTTGGAACTCTCTATACGGCAAAGGAAGTCAAAGACTTGTGCACCGCAGCACATGAAATGAACATGCTTGTTCATATGGACGGTGCTCGAATTTGTAATGCAACGGCAGCACTTGGTGCAACACGAGAAGCGTTGCGTTCTTTCACGATTGACGCTGGTGTTGACGTGTTGACATTTGGCGGAACCAAAACAGGTGTGATGTTTGGTGAGGCCGTGATTTTCTTTAATACCGCTCTTGCTTCCCGCTCGCTCTATATTCGTAAGCAGTCAACCCAGTTGTTTTCTAAAATGAGATTTATTTCTGCGCAGTACTCGGCGCTTCTTAAAAACGATCTGTTCATCGAACTTGGTGTTGCAAGCAACGCTGCAGCTCAATCACTTTTTGATCAGGTGTGTGGCATTGAAACGTTGCAGCTCTCGACCCCCCCGCCTGTCAACAGCATGTACCCCGTCCTCGATCCTCAAGTAAGCAAGGCTTTGCAGGAATGGTCGTTCTTTTGGGACTGGGATGCGGCAACCCACCAGGTGCGCTGGATGACGGCCTGGGATGTCGATCAGAGTGATATTGCTCAGTTCGTCGCCGGTCTGAAGTCGCTGCTCGGCTAAAAGTCACATCAACCTAATTGACCAGTTGGTTAGTTCTCAACTACAGTCATTCCAAGGGGGCTGTATGGCTGCGGTCGAATTTGGACAACGGATTCAAGGCGATGACGAGTGGATGGAGAATGCGTCCTGTTTAGGACTTACCAATATATTTTTTCCGGCCATCGCGGAACGCCCTCAAACACGCGAACGTCGTGAGGAAATGGCTCGCTCAGTGTGCATGGATTGTTCGGTGCTTGATACTTGTAGAACATTTGCACGTGAGAACCATGAGTATGGTTTCTGGGGTGGAGAGTCCGAAGAAGAACGGCACGCTGCGGGATATCGGCTTATTGCGCCAATCGGCGTGCGATCACTCTCCCGCCACTAAATTTTGCATGGCCATGTTGCCATGATTGATGCTGAACGCGTTGTTCGCCTTGCTTGGGTCGATTACGGAGACAAGCGCTCGATAATTGAAATAGTTGAAGTCAGTGCACACGTCTCAACCAATCATGTATTCCGACTTCACCTAAACGACGGCTCCCATGTGGTTGGCAAAGTTTCGTCGTATGGATCGTATTTCTTGTTTGCTGAAGACCACGACCGATTGTTCAAGCTGGTGCAGTCCCTCGGCAATTCACGATGGGCAGGTTTTCTCGCTCAAGTCTTGCCTCGTGACGGTCGTGCCTACACGTGGTACGACGGTTCGTGTTGGGCGGCCTTTTATAACGATGTAGAGCGTGGTACACAGTTGCCACGCATCATCACTTCCGATGACATCACCTTCCTCGCTCGTGAGATCGCTGAATTTCACAAGGCCTGCGCAAATGCAGCTTCGGATCTGCCGCCAACATCCAACTCGGTTAAAGGTGATGCGATTCATCTGTTGGAGCAGCTTTCAAGTGAATTTGCACCACGCAATTTCGATTTGCGCGCAACTGATATTGAATACCTTCGAACATCAACTCACAATTTTTTGCAGCACCTCGAGGATATTCATTTTGATGAATGGACAAAGATTCCGATTTTGGTTGATTGGAATCTTGGAAATTTCTCTGTTACTCAAGACGCAAATGCTGTGAAACGATTGTTTACTCGTTGGGATTACGACTGGTTTCGGATTGATACACGAATGCTTGATTTCTATTTTCTCTCCCGCGCTGCATCGCACACAGGCGATAAAACTCATTTTTCCTACTCTCCTCACACGTTGGTCGAGCCGCGCTTCGTGGAATTTTTGCAGGCGTATCACTCGGTCTACCCATTGTCGCGCATTGAGATTGAATTTTTGCCAAGTGCCTATCAGTTCTTTATCCTCAATTACGTCATTCGAGAGGGAGCAAAGTTTTTTCGCTCAGATCTCAGCACGCGATTTCGCAAGGATGCCGTAAGGCTCTATCTTCCAAGCCTCGAATCATTGGACATTGCTCCGCTGCTGAAAATTATTAGCTAATTGTCAGTCGGAAATTTTGCGCAATTCTTTGCGGAATTTCTTGCCGCGCTCAACATACGTGAGTACTCCTATTTCGATCTCGATAGATCGAGCACGACCTTCCTTGATCGTCACCGGACTTCCCACTGCTAGTGCACCAGGCGGAACGACGGTGTCATTGAGGACTACCGAGTTTGCGCCGACAATTGCACCAGTTCCGACAGTTGCTCGATGCAAAACAATTGCTCCAGACGAGACTTGAGCTGAGTTGGCAATAGTGCACGATTCAAGATGGACAATATGTCCGATTATGCAATCGTCTCCCACGATTGTTGGTTGATTGGGCATGGTGTGGATCACTGTGTTGTCCTGAATGCTCGTGCGTGCTCCAATGATGATTTCTCCATCATCGCCGCGTAAAACTACGCCAGGCCAAATGGATGACTCTGCACCGATTGTGACAGAGCCGATGATCACAGCATCAGGATGTACAAAAGCAGTTTCGTGGATTACAGGTACGCGATCGCCGTATGCATAAATTGTCATGATTTATACGGTACTTCCATGGCGATCTCATTGGAGAACTAGGTCTCGTGGCTGTACTGTAGAGCCTCATGTCTCGCCGCCTCGACATAGAACTGACCAGCAATCGACAAGATGGAACCTGGACCTGGCGCGCCGCTGGGGCAAAATCCCCTAAGGGTGTCGTCGATGGTTCGTTGCTTTCGTCATCCGCCAAGACCGGCGATGTACTGAAGGTCGAAGCTGATTTTGATATTGATGGAATCTCAGTTTTGTCTGTTGTGCAGATGCGTGAAAAGGGCCAGCGTGGCAACATGCTCGAAATGCTCGCCAGTGAAAAGTCGTTTACCCCTGTCACTCAGAAGCTTGCAGAAAAGCCAAAATCAGATCGCAAAGGTGGACGCGATACAAAGGGCAAGCGTGATGGCGACAATCGTCCAGGTCGCCCACCCCGCGATCCCAACGCTCCAAAACGACCTGCATCCACTCGCCCAGATGGGACGACTGGTCGACCAACACGACCTGCGCGACCACACTTCACCGCTCCTCCCGAGATGCCGAAGCGTCCAACAGCAAAACGTTTGAAGCCAAAGCATGTTCATCGCACAGCAGTGCTCGAGACTTTGCCGGTGGAACAACGTGGTGTGGCTGAGCGTGCACTTGAGGGAGGCATCAAGGCTGTACGTGATGCAGTAAAACTTCAGAACGATCAACTGCGAAAAGACGGCAAACCAGAGGTTCCTTCTGACGGTTTGATTTCGATGGCGCAAAATCTGTTGCCAAAGCTTCGTGTTGCTGACTGGCTCGACAAGGCTGAGGCTGCAAAGTCTGATCTTGCAACTCTCGACCTTCGCGACCTGCGCTCTGTTGTCGTTGCATCAGAAGATCCAATGGTCGTGCGCGACGAAACTACCCGAGCACTTGCCAGTGAGTTGAAGGTTGCTCTTAAGGAGCGTCAGGATGCAGCTCAAACGTTGTGGCTTTCAGACATCGTTGACGCGCTCAAGGTTGGACGTACAGTTCGTGCATTGAAGATGACAAGTGAGCCGCCAAAAGCTGGCCAACCTTTCCCTTCGGAACTCGGAGCCAAACTTGCAGCTGCAGCTGTTGCTGGTCTCACAACAGAGACCGCACCAGATCGCTGGATTGCGTTGCTCGAGGCACTTGCCTTCTCGCCAATTCGTGGTCAAGTGAAGCTTGCAACGATGCCGCAACAGCCAACAGATGCGTTGTTGGCCACCGTCAAGAGGCTTTCTCCGTTGCTCCCCCAGATTGCCGCACTGTTCGGAATTGAAGTCGCCCCTGGTTTGAGCGCTCCACGCCCGTTGCGACCAACTCGACCTGTTCGCGTAAAGCCAAATTCGGCCCAAACTAAGCCTGTGGCAACTGAGCCTGTGGCAACTGAGCCTGTGGCAACTGAGCC
>JBIHZV010000030.1:0-13068 GCA_044240275.1 Ilumatobacteraceae bacterium
AGCCTGTGGCAACTGAGCCTGTGGCAACTGAGCCTGTGGCAACTGAGCCAGCAGCACCGACTTCCGCCGAGTAGGCCCGGTCTTATAGTCTGTTGACTATGTCAGACGTCGTCAGCTATGAAGTTCAAGGAAAAGTCGCACTCATCACGCTTAATCGTCCCGAGGCTCGCAACGCAATAAACGGCGATGTGGCGCAGGGTCTTGAGGCCGCCATAGACAAGATGGAAAAAGATCCAAATGTCTGGGTTGGAATATTGCGTGCAAACACGACGGGTCAAGAACGCCCTGTGTTTTGTGCGGGTGCCGACCTCAAAGCAATTAATTCTGGGCAAGCAGAATCGCTGAGTACAGAGCGTGGTGGTTTTGCTGGTTTTGTTTATCGTCAACGTAATAAGCCAGTCATTGCTGCAGTCGATGGACTTGCAACAGCCGGTGGTTGCGAAATTGTGCTTGCTGCGGACATGGTGGTTGCAACAACTCGGTCATCATTTGGTCTTGCTGAAGTGATGCGCAACCTCATTGCAGGTGCAGGTGGCCTGTTTCGACTCCCTCGCGCTATTGGGCAAGCGAATGCAATGGAAGTGATTTTGACCGGTCAACCGCTATCAGCCGAGCGCGCCTATGCACTCGGACTTATCAATCGGTTGGTCGAGCCAGGTAAGGCTGAAGAATCCGCTTTTGAATTGGCAGCACGCGTGTGCCTTGCTGCACCGCTTGCGGTGTGGGCTTCACGCAAGATTGTTCTTGCTTCTGCTTACGAAAGCGATGAAACGCTTATCGCGATGACCGACGCCGAATTTGCCAAAGTTCTGTTGTCACAAGACACCAAAGAAGGTTTGGCGGCATTTATCGAAAAGCGCCCACCTGTGTGGCAGGGTCTTTAAAGATTTTTTGAAGCAATAAGCAAACGCGCCGGCATTCCGATGCGCTCATATAGGTTTTTCATTTTCCTGTCGCCAGGTAGTGCAACTGCATCGAGCGTGTGACAACCCTTGTCCTTTGCGGCACGTGCAATCTCCCCAACCAAACTCGCACCAATCCCCAGTTGTCGTGCCTGTGGATCGACAAACACATGACTTACCGTGCAAATCGTGCCCTTGGCATCGATGTCGCCCTTGGCGTAACCAATAATCGACAGAGAGCTCGATGCAACTAGCACGATGTTGTTGCTAGAAGTGATTGTCGTTGCCCACTGTTGCTCGGTAATAGTCGAAGCTTCTAACAGATGTTCATGTCCCCTAAATTGGGCAATCTCTGTCCGTGCTTCTTTCGCCAGATCCACAATCGCTATCACGTCAGCTTCGCTTGCACCGCGAACAGTGAATAACGGCGAACTAAGCGTCACAAAAACTAGTGCTCGTTTGGTTTGTCGGTCGCAGTGTCGTTGTTGAATTCTTCTACAAATTTTTGCACCCGCTGAGTGCCAATTTTGACCGCCATCTCACCAATCACTCGCGCATTACGAATCTCTTGACTGATCTTTGGCAACTCACGCTGCTTTGCATCTTCAACTCGTTGGGCAACTTGTTCAATGAATTCGGCATTGTGCTCTACTGCGTCCCGTGCGATATCGCGACCAAGGCTCGCGATGCGTTTTGCTATTTGAACAACGGACATGCATCATCCTCTACTGGACAACCGGGAGCACTGTTGCGAACTAGCAAGAAGCACTGTGTGCATTGTTTTTCGTCTGGTCGACGCGGCTGTAGACGCTCCATTCCATCGGTCTTGTCATCTACGACAACACCATCTTCTTCTTCGTCATCAAGTGGCGTATCGTCGGCAGCAGTCAACTTTTCTTTAAGGATCGAGTCAAGGTCGGCTTCAACATCGTCTTCGGTGCGTAAGTCGTCGTCATCGTCATCGTCGTCGCCAGCTTTTTTTGTTACCGCATCGGTAGCGACCGCGATTGCATCGGGATCTTCGCCATCTTCGAGGGAAACGTCGTCAACCAGATCGTCAGTGAGCTCAAATGACTCGTCGTCGCCTTCTAAGCCGATCGAGTCGGCATCAAGCACTTCGGCATCTGGGTCTACCTCGATCAGCATCGCCGGATCTAGGTCTTCTGCATCAATGATTTCGTCGTCAGACATTCACTATCCCTTTCACTTGTCGCGCGAACAATAGCCCAATTCACATCAAAATCAACGAATTAGGTCTTTTGTCTCCTCGACTCGGATTTACGCTCAGAATCAAGCCTTTCGAGGTCTGGGGCAACCATGGTCATGTGGGACATTGCGGCGGCAATGGCTGAGTGTCCGGCCTGCTGGGCAATGAGACGGTGCATCTCGAGCACAACGCGACGGTATGCGGGGTGCCCCTGAGGAGCAGAGCGCAATTCGAGCATATGAATGGCCTCGCGAGCGTTGAATTGCATGGTGTACCGAAGCCTGTAAGCCATCGAAACCGCATACGGAGCCTGTTCGGGGTAATCGGGCAAAAGCGAGTCATAGAGAGCCTCAGAGCGCGCCATGGCCTCTTCAAACTGCTCACCCACTCCTGCTTCGACAACGAGTTCTGGCATCACGTAGCCATGGTGTGGGGTCAAACGCTGCCACTCGATGGTCAGTAGTCGATGGCGTTGCAGATCCCGAAACGCGCCATAGTCACCAAGCACATCAAATCGATAGTCAGTTCTTTCAAATGCTCGTCCTGGGCGATGGCGTCGATTTTCGCGATTGCCAACATACGCAGTGATCAACTTCACCTTTTCGGCTTGATCAAGCATCTCCACACGTTTGAGTAACTGTGATTCAGGCAAGTGTGAATGCGCGTAACAAATAGCAGCGAGTAATTTGTTTTCACCGTCTGGATCAAAATCGACGAGCGAAACTTCTGGCATGGGCTCTGGATCGAGCGCTCCAAACATGTCATCAACGAGTTGACTCGTGTTTTGCCGATTGTCAGATAAATACGTACTCCATCTTCCACCACGTTCTGGCACATCAACACGACGCAAAAAACTTGGAATAACCTTGCGAAGCTCGACAAGCATCAAGTCTGCATAGTGACGGGCTTCGGGTAACTGATGAGAACGCATCCGTAACAACAATGATTCATACGATTGACCAGTGCCGTACACGCCTACGTTGGAGAGTGCGGATGCTGGAAGAATTCCTCGCACCGCATCCAATGCCTTGGCACGCGTTGCCTGTCGATAAACAAAATCTGAGTCATTGATCGAGCGTGGAAACGTGGACCGAACGTGATCGGTAACCGTAGTGACAAGACTGCTGTAGGTGTCAAACATGCGGTCCATGTCACCCACATATCTTGTGCCGAACGGACCATTAAGAATTTCTGGATCTCTAAAGTAGCGATAACGCCCACCGAGACGATTGTCGTAGTTGATGTAGCGGGTGCTTTGCTCGAGGTAGCTCATCAATCGTCCCCACTCAAGAATTTTGGTCAGCAAATTTGATGCTTGCTCGCAGGCCAAATGCACTCCACCCAACTGTGCTACTGAATCGTCACCATATTCCACAAAGATCTTTTCGTAAAGACCCTCAGCATGTGCGAGTCCTGCTCGTGCATCGACGCCTTGGTCACCTGACAGATCTAGGTCGTGTACAAACTCATCAAGAAACAATCGACGCAAACTTTTGGGACTGCGACTGTAACGAGCAAAAAGCGCACCCTTAACTACCTCTGGCAGGTTGACAAGCGCAAAAACAGGACCGTCCAGGTTGGTGAAATAACGGACCAAAATATCGGACTCAGCCTCGGTAAATACTTCAGGGATATATACGGTCACGACGGGTAATCCTAGAAGTTTTGGGTCGCGCGGAATGGGATTAGGAATCTAGAAGTACAGGCTTGTTGCATCAGTGAGCACTGTGCACCGCAGCCATTCCACGCCAGCAAATGTCACATCATCGGCGACCATCCGAGATGCTCGCCCCGACCATTCAAATTCGGGGCTGCGACTAGCCCGGAGTTGAGGATGTGGGAGATGTGATCCGGTCCTAGATCGACGCCAGGCAAAAAGTCGCTGACGCGTTGTAATTGCTTCATCGATCTCTAATACGTCCACAAAACCATCATTTGGGTGTGCGCGCGGCAAAACATCTCGACCTCGCACGATGCCACTGTTTGAAATGATGTGATGGGTCTTAAGCAGCGTGTGGTGCTGGAGCAAGATTGAGCCCGCAACCACAATCCTCGAAACTTCATCTTTTGTCTTTGTGGTTCGAAACTCAATTTGAAGCAGATCGATCATTACATGGGTGACGTGTGCGCCGGTATTAGTACGTGAATCGTGTGATGTGATTCCAAGAGCTTGTGCGATACTGCCCTGAATCACCGTGTTTGATGTGCGTTGACTGCCTTTGAGAAATTCGTTCGCAATCTCGCGGTCACTGCGCAACACGACGAGGTGTTGCGGTCTCGCTACAGAAGTGCCATAGGCCGAAAGTTTGCTAATCGTCATGACGTAATCCGACCCACAGAACTTGAAGCCGCAACAACACCCCTAAAGCACAACTCTGCCGCTGTACTTGCGGCCGCTCTATCGCTCTCTTCATACAGCACCGTTGATAATTGTCGCAATAGATCAATCAGCTGCTTGATAGTACGCACAAAGTCTCCGGCAGTAAGTTCGTCTTCTTCGAGCACGTCCACAAGAGATGTCCCGCTCACCCAATCCAATGCGGCTCCCATAAATCCTGCTTCAGGTCCGCGATGTACAACGAGTCCGTGGTTGGTCTCGGCGATGGCCAGTCGTTGACTGATTTTGGCAGCGCTCTTCCAACGAGTCTTCATTTCATTGTTGGGAAAATGTGCAGTGGGTTCCTCTCCCCCGCGGGCCTGGAAAACAAAAATACTTGCCAACGCAGCCATGTTGGCAGCACTCAGTCCGTCAAAGACACCATCCGATACACAGACAGCGATCAATAGATCTGATTCATGGAAAATGTGCGAGAGCATTTGTCCTCGCCGTGTGAGAGACCAATCATCTACGAAATCGTATTCACCCAACAATTTTATGAGTTCATCAAATTTGTTGCTCACTGACTGGGTGCTGGTAGAGACACGTTTCTCAAGTTGTCCAAGTTCACGGTCGATTCGTGCCGCAGACTCCGCGGCGATCAATCGAAATTTTAGATCTGGATCATTTGCCACTGGATGCTCATCTTCTTGTGGTCGCTTGTTTTGTTTCATTCGGGATGCTTGTTTGATTTTGGCAGTAGCCAAACGTGACGAAGCCTCTTTCAGAAATTTGTTGTTTGTGGGAGCAAACGGTGACGGCAGCTTGATGTAACCGAGCGGAATGACTTGCTGAGCGAAGTCCCGCGCTGAAAAGGTCTGAACCATTCGGGATCTTGACAACGCAGTAATCTTTGTGCCGTCACCTCGTTGAGCAACAGTCAGTACGACCATCCGCTCTACATGCGACAGACTTCCTGCTTCAATCACGTCTCCTGGTCGAAGTTGGCTGAGCGATTCATCGATCTCGGATGGAGGCATTGTTCTTGATTTGCGCGTTCGATATTCCTCAATGTCGCCGAATGGGCTTTCAGCTTGCAACATCAGCCGATCTCTTTCTTTGCTACGACGCTGAATGCGGGCCTGTATTTCAACAACGTCTTTGCCTGATTGAAACTGTGCAAAAGAGAGATTGAGCAAATGTCTGGCTTGCACTTGGGATGTCGAGCGAATCAGGTTGGCAGCCATGTTGTAGGTCGGGCGAAAAGCCGAGTTGAGTACAAACGATCGGCTCGCAACAAGCGTCGCAACCTGATCAAATGTCACAAAAGGACTCCACACCACAAGTGCATGTCCGATGTCGTCGAGTCCGCGCCTTCCTGCCCGTCCAGTCAATTGCGCGTAGTCGGAAGGCTTCAGCATTTGATGATTTTCGCCATTGAATTTGGTTATCTTGTCGATCACGACAGCCCTTGCAGGCATATTGATGCCGACCGCAAGTGTCTCGGTAGCAAATACGACTTTTACTAACCCGCGTGCAAAACACGTTTCCACGATTTCTTTGAATGTCGGCACAATGCCTGCGTGATGCGACCCGATGCCTGCCTCGAGTTGCTCAATGAACTGAGTGAATTGCAAAGCCACTAAATCATCGTCGGTAAAATCGACTAATCGCTCGTGTGCTATCGCAACAATTTCCTTTTTCTCAAACGCGTTGGTGAGCGAGATGCCCATTTTTAAACATGACCTGGCAGCTTCGTCGCATTGATTGCGACTAAAAATGAAAAATATTGCAGGAAGTAAATCGGCAGTGGCAAGTTCTTTCACTATGTCGGACCGGCTTGGCGCAAAAAGACTGTTGGATGATCCAAACTGTCGACGTGACTGGGGGGACTTTGAAGAGACCTTGTTTTGTTCAAAACGCAACACTTCTGGATTGGCGCGACCATCTATCAGCGTGTCAAAGATTCGCAAAGTTTTATTAGTCTTGTCCCCCACCAAATAATGGTTGGTCAGCTCGATCGGACGCTTGGTTTCAACAATCGGGGTTGTCGGGCCGCGAACAGTTGTTAGCCAATCACACAATTCGGTTGCATTCGAAACAGTGGCGGAGAGACACACCAATTGCACTGTTGGTTCAAGATGGATAATCACTTCCTCCCAAACCGGCCCTCGATAAGTATCTTGTAAAAAGTGAACTTCATCGAGAACTACTACCCCTAGTGACTCGAGTGCTTGAGAGCGCGCATAGATCATGTTTCGCAAAACTTCGGTGGTCATTACAACTATGGGCGCATTGGGATTAATACTGTTGTCACCTGTCAGCAATCCCACCTGAGACTCGCCATAGAAGGTGCTGAGTTCTACGAATTTCTGGTTTGAAAGTGCTTTGATGGGTGCCGTGTAGAACGATCTCAGTCCTGCTCGGTGCGCGCGAGCAACGGCATATTCAGCGACAACCGTCTTTCCAGATCCCGTTGGTGCAGCAACAAGCACGTTGCGTCCCTCATTGATACTTGCTATTGCGTCGAGCTGAAACTTGTCAAGAGCAAAGTCGTACCTAGCTGTCAATTTCGTGTTGTCAGCGTCGGACATAAGAATTATGCGTCAGCGAAGCCGTCGTCTTGTGAACTCTTTCGTTTACGGCGCTGGGCAACGAAACCAATGATGACAGCAAGGATGTACAGAACCGTCATCGGCACCGCTAAAGCGAGCATGCTGACCGGATCACCACTTGGCGTGATTACAGCAGCGATCAAAAACACGACCATTATTGCAATTCGCCACTGCTTTCGTAGCTGCTGAGGAGTAACTGCTCCGACTAATTGTAGGAATACAACAATGACCGGCAATAAAAAGCCAGCACCAAAAGCCAGCACCATAAGAGCAACCAAGCTGATGTACTTTGCAATTTGGTATGTCTGATTGACATCAGCACCGGACCACGAAATCAGAAACTCAAGAGCTTTATCCAGGGTCCAAAATGCAAGTGCTCCACCAAAAACAAAAAGCACGAATGATGAAACCGCAAAAGGCATTGCATATTTTTTTTCCTTTGCGCTCATCGCTGGTGAAACAAATCTCCAGAGTTGCCAGAGAATGATCGGTACAGAAATAATGATGCCGCCGTACCCCGCAATTCGCATGCGCGAAGCTAGACCTTCAATCGGACCTAATGCGTAGAGAGAGCCGTCACAGTTAAAGTCAGGACGGGCTGCACAGATGTTTCTGTATGGCTGGGTCAAAAAGTGCAACACCTGATCGTAAAAGATGAGTATCACCGCTGCACCAATTGCAATAGATAGGCATGACCGAATGATGCGCATTCGAAGTTCGGAGAGATGCGCCATGATCGACATGGGTTTTGCGCCGATATTCGCAGTTTTAGAAAAACGCCAAGCCACTAATTGCCTTCTTTGTTGTCGTACTCAATCACGATTGGATCCAGACTTAAGTCTTCCTCAGCACTTGTGCTCGGTGCTACTTCGTATGGGATGAATAGTGGCTCGATGGCGGGTTCTTTTAGTTCTTGTTCGGCGCTCGAAGAAAACACAGCAGCCGTGTCATTAAATTCGCTTTCTACCTGTTTGGAGGCATCAGTAAACACAGTCTTGTACTCATTGGCTGCGTTTTGCATGTCGCGAAGTGGCTCCGCAAACGCGCCCCTAAATTCGGATTGTGCATCACCGGTAATTCTCTTGAATTGACCATACATCTGCCCCATCTTGCGTAAAACGGGAGGAAGCTTTTCAGGCCCCAAAACCACGAGACCGAGTATCAGCAAAAAAATGATCTCGCTTCCCGAGAAATTAAACATTGCAACAGTCTAAAGGCTCAAGATAGAAGGCCATATCATTGATTCATGCAGCAACGGCTCCCTTCTCTTCTCAACGAGCCAATCCTTTTTGCCCACCGAGGTGCAAGTGCGTACGCCCCAGAGAACACTCTTGAGTCGTTCGCTCTAGCGCTCAAATTGGGAGCGACAGGGCTCGAAAGCGACGTCTGGCTCAGCCGCGATGGAGAGATTGTTCTTGATCACGACGGAGTTGTCAAAAAACGATTTTCATCCAAGCCGATTTCCGAGTTTGTCAAGGCAGATTTACCCCCGCACATTCCAAGTCTTGATCAGTTGTTTGAGCACTGCGGAACTAATTTCCAACTCAGTCTTGACATCAAAGATCCAGCCGTCTTCAAGTCGATCGAAAAGATAATTGCCAACATTGACGAGTCAATGCTCGATCGCACATGGCTTTGTCATCCCAATGCAGAATTGCTGATTCAGAATAGATCGATAGCGTCTCGCTGCAAACTTGTTGACTCAACACGACTCGCAAAAATAAAAGAGGGTCCAGAGAGACGCGCGGCAAATCTGGCATCGAGTGGTATTGAAGCCTGCAACATGCATCACACCGACTGGAACGGCGGCTTAGTTGCGTTGTTTCATAGGTTTAACATCGTCACCTTTGGCTGGGACATGCAACACGAATCTGTTCTTGAAACCGGAATCCGCATGGGACTTGATGGTGTATTCAGCGATTGGCCCGACAGGATGATTGAGGCCAACAACAAACCGAATTAGAGAAACTTGGCCGCACCAAATGGCCAGATGATCACAAACGCCCGACCCACTACAAGATTTTGCTCAATCGATCCAAACATACGGCTATCAAAAGACTGCGGTCTGTTGTCCCCCATCACAAACAAATGATTTTCGGGAATAAGTGTTTCTTCCATCACCGGAACGCGACAGCGATCATCCAATGATGATTGAGCAAGGTCATAGTCGCTTAGGTATGGCTCGGCGAGCAACTTGCCGTCAATAAATACTTGACAATCTCTAATGGAAATTGTCTCACCGCTCAATCCAATAACACGCTTAATCAAGTCGTCATGCTGCACGACTTCGTTGTCAACAGTGACCCGATCGAATACCACGACGTCTCCACGGTTTATATCGTGCAACCGATACGACAGTTTATTGACAAGCACTCGATTGTCTTGAAACATCGTGGCTTCCATACTCGGACCCGAGATGTAGAACTGTTGCAATATGAGCGAACGAACCGTGATCGCGATAACCAATGCAACGATCAAAACTGTTGCCCACTCGCGTACTAGCTGCAATCCATGACCGTTCTTGGACACGGACTGCTGCGGTTCAGAATTCATCAGTCTGTAACGGTAGCCGCAACAACGCTTGGCTAGAGCGATGCGATAAGTTTTTCGACCCGATCGTCTTTACTTTTAAACGGATCTTTGCAGAGCACCGTGCGCTGTGCTTGATCATTGATTTTTAGGTGTACCCAATCGACTGTGTAGTCACGCTTTTTCTCTTTTGCGGCAATGATGAACTCAGATCTGAGTCGTGCGCGAGTTGATTGAGGTGCCTGGTTCATTGCTAAAGCAATGTCGTCCTCGTTGCAGACACGTTCGACCATATTCCGATCCTGCATCCGATAAAAGACGCCTCGATCTCTGCGAATGTCGTGGTACTGCAGGTCCAGAGTTTGGACGCGAGCGTCGTCAAGTGCAAGACCATGCTTGGAGCGAAAGGCTTCGATGAGGTTGTGCTTTATCACCCAATCCACTTCGGCACCCAATTTGAGTGGGTCGTTCTCAATCGTCGAGACGCAATGTTCCCACATTTCGAGTGCTCGCATTTCGGTTGGGGAAAAACCGTGCGAGTCGGCAAACTTGAGTGCGCAATCGAGATACTCACGTTGGATATCGAGTGCTGAGAGTTCACGACCACTCTCCAGTCGAACTTTCTTTCGACATGTTGTGTCATGACTGATATCGCGAATCGCCCTCACGGGATTCTCCAGTGTCAAGTCACGCAGCGAAACGTCTTTCGCCTCGATCATTCGCAGCATGCATGCCGTACTCCCCAGTTTCAAAAATGTTGTGTACTCGCTCATATTCGAATCGCCAACAATCACATGCAATCTTCGATACTTCTCGGCATCTGCATGGGGTTCATCTCGTGTATTAATGATTGGCCGACTACGGGTTGTCGCAGAACTCATTGATTCCCAGATGTGCTCTGCTCGCTGAGCGATACTAAAAATCGGTCCGCGAGCGGTTTGCAATACTTGGCCAGCACCCGTAAATATTTGCCGTGAAATTAAGAATGGAATCAGATCTTGTTGGTATTTGTCTGGCTCATCGCTCCTACGGGTGAGATAATTCTCATGACAGCCGTAGGAGTTACCTGCTGAGTCCGTGTTGTTCTTGAAGAGATAGATAGTGCCTCGAATGCCTTCTTCGCGGAGTCGTTGCTCGGCACCAATGAGCAGGTCCTCCAGTTTTCGCTCACCTGCTTTGTCATGGACGGTGCAGTCGTAAATAGAGTCACATTCGGGAGTGGCATATTCAGGGTGTGAACCCACGTCTAAATAGAGTCTTGCTCCATTTTCGAGAAAAACATTTGAGCTTCTACCCCATGAGACAACTCGTCGAAAGAGGTAACGAGCAACCTCGTCTGGGCTCAGGCGACGCTGGCCTCGCAACGTACATGTAACTCCATATTCGGTTTCAATTCCGAAGATGCGTTTGTCCATGACACCAGCGGATTAAGCCAGATATTGAATGATTGTTGCTTCGCTCAATCGACTGAAGCATCGACGTGAGTTGTTGCGCACTAGGACTGCAACTTCAAGCTCTGACGAATCAATTTGTTGATCATTGAGGCTTAGAGCTTGGTGCGCAAACTTGACAGCGTCCTGCAGACTTGCCTGAGGCACAAAGCGCTCTACCAAACGAGTGCGAATTGTCTCCATGTCTCCACCCAAAACCGTGAATTGGTGTTCATCGATGACCGTGCCGTCATACATAATGTGAAACAGCTGATCTTGCTCTTGTGTGAGTCCAACTTCTGCAACGAGAATCTCCACTTCAAGGGGCTTCATCTCGTGAGTAAATGTTTGCCCAAGTATCTGTGCGTACTGATTTGCGAGTCCACGCGCATCTACGTCTAGGCGCGAAAATTGGTAACCCTTGAGGTCGGCAGCTCGAACTCCGGCAACCCGCAATTGATCAAACTCGTTGTATTTGCCAACTCCCGCAAAAGCGATCCGATCATAAATCTCGCTAATTTTGCGAAGTGTGTTGGATGGATTTTCGGCAATAAGAGCAATGCCGTCAATGTATTGCAGCGCAATAAGTGCACGACCACGGGCTATTCCCTTACGCGCATAGTCTGCGCGATCCTTCATCATTTGCTCGGGTGCTACATAGAACGGCATGCTCATTGCTGGCCAACACCTTTTGCGATTTCGTCGTATGTGCTCTTCAAACGAGCATCATCTATGCGTACGAAACCATTGCTAGTGATTGATGCGATAACTGGATAAATGCCACGCAGCGCATCAGGTCCACCCGTGGCAGAGTCTGCAACTGATGCCTCCCAAAGAGCGCGAGCAGTCAGCACAACTCCTTCTTCAACTGTCATGTCACGCTTCCAACCCATGCGAAGCACAGTGCCCGCGTGCAACATGCCTGAGCCGGTCGCAACAAAATCATGTTCTTCGTAGCGCCCACCAGTTGCGTCATAGTTCCACAAGCGCCCATGATTGAGGAGCGTGTCGAAGCCTGCAAATATTGGCACGACCATAAAACCTTGCATGGCAGCAGGCAAATTGCTCCGCACAAACATCGACAATTGATTGGCTTTGCCTTCTAGAGAAAGCGATTGACCCTCAACCTTTTCGTAATGCTCGATCTGCAACTGAAACAACTTGACCATCTCCATGGCCGGACCTGCAGCGCCTGCAATCGCAACTCCGCTGAACTGATCGGCTTGCACTACTTTTTCCATTTCGCGATGACTGATCAAGTTTCCTGATGTGGCACGTCTATCACCAGCCATCACTACTCCGTTGGAACAGCGCAGCGCAACGCAAGTAGTTGCATGAGGCACAAGAATCTCGTTGATGGGCAAAGAATCGCCAAACGGTGACAACCCAACTCGCTTGAGTAATTCGCCAAAATTCGCACCGGGATCCTGCTCAAAGGAAAACAACGGCATTGACATACAACTGTAGGTTAGGGCTACTGCCCGCCTTTTTGCACATAACTCTTCACAAACTCTTCCGCATTAGATTCAAGCACCTCATCAATTTCGTCAAGCAAACTGTCGAGTTCTGCTGTGAGGTTCTTAGCCTCTTTATTTACAGGAGCATCGGA
Source organism: Ilumatobacteraceae bacterium (assembly GCA_044240275.1). Classification (GTDB taxonomy): domain Bacteria; phylum Actinomycetota; class Acidimicrobiia; order Acidimicrobiales; family Ilumatobacteraceae; genus UBA3006. The sequence goes on from JBIHZV010000030.1 coordinate 12,610, forward strand.
ATGGGTAGACGATCCAGACGCTTTTCTCGTTGATGCAGATTTTTTCACTTGCTCTGGCATATCTGAACCATAGCCAATAATGAACCCATCCACCAGCCCTGAAGAAGCTAAAACCCCTCACCCAATTTGGCAATTAATTCAGTTGGATTTTGTGAACGTTTCAATAAGTCCCCAACGAGAGCTTGGGTGCCACGCAATGGTTCGGGCATTGGAATTCGCTTCAGACCCTGATCTGGAATGTCGAATACCACGCTGTCCCAGTTGGCTGCTACAACATCACTGGGCCAACGTTGTAAAACCGTTCCACGAAAATATGCGCGGGTACTGCTTGGTGGATGCACCATCGACCACATCACGTCATCGGGCAGACACAACACGTCAAGACCCGCACGCAATGCGAGACATTTTTCAACTCGCATATCGTGATATTGCAAATCAATTGCTTTGAGTCGTGGGTCT
>JBIHZV010000134.1:0-4660 GCA_044240275.1 Ilumatobacteraceae bacterium
TTTTCCGTGCAGTCCACGGTGTTCAGCTCCAACTTTGCCGGCGCCACAAAAAATCTGCCTACTTACAAAATGAGAAGTGATTTGCTGAGCAATTTGCTTGAAAGGTGTTTGTCTGGAAATAAGGTAATTTTCGTGGCAGCCATAGCTATTGCCTTTGCCATCAGAATTATTCTTGTACAGCACGATCTCCGACTCTGATGGCAAGCCTTCATTGGCTACTTGCATACTGCGGCGAACAATCTCTTCTCCTGCCCGATCAAACAACACGGCCTCTAAGGCATTTCTGCACTCCGGGGTGCTTACTTCAGGGTGAGCGTGGTCGACGTAGTAGCGCGCTCCGTTTGTGAGCACTGTGTTTACAAGTTGAGTCTCAAATTCGGGAAAGAGGTAGTCATCGAGCGAATATCCTCTCGCATCATTGCCCGGATGTTCGTCGATGTAGTCCCAGCCGACGAGTTCTGGATTGCCCATTGAGTAGGCATTGACAATTATTGACGACGCGGTGATTGGGTTGACATCGCCACCTTTAAAAATAATTCCGTATTCGGTTTCAATTCCGCAAACTTTTGGTGTTGCCACTTAGAGATACTGCCCCGTTGCAGTTCGCTCAATAGCTTTGCCGCCAGCATCACGACCAGATTCCGAATCCACTTCGTCGTGCACCAGCGTGCGAATAAACACGATTCGTTCGCCCTTCTTGCCCGAAATCTTGGCCCAATCGTCAGGATTCGTTGTGTTCGGCAAATCTTCGTGTTCTTTGAATTCTTGATGAATTGAGTCCAAAAGATCCTGAAGACAAATTCCCTTTATGCCATTTTCAATCAACCTCTTGATTGCCAATTTTTTGGCACGACGCACAATGTTTTCGATCATTGCACCTGAGGAGAAATCCTTAAAATACATGATCTCTTTCTCACCGTTTTGATAGGTCACTTCAAGGAATCTGTTGTTGTCCGAAGTTGCGTACATCTCTGTGACCGCTTGATCGACCATGGCGTAGACCGCTTTGTCAATATCGCCATTACCTAAAACATCTATATCAGATGGAGATATTGGCAATTCGGAGGTGAGATAACGACCAAAGATCTGGCGCGCAGCTACTGCGTCCGGACGCTCAATCTTGATCTTGACGTCGAGTCGACCTGGACGCAATATTGCGGGATCAATGAGGTCTTCGCGGTTCGTTGCCCCGATCACGATCACATTGCGCAAGCCCTCAACCCCATCGATTTCCGCAAGTAGTTGAGGAACAATTGTTGACTCCATGTCCGACGAAATGCCCGTACCGCGTGTGCGAAACATTGAGTCCATCTCATCGAAGAAAATAATGACGGGCCAGCCTTCTTCGCTCTTTTCACGCGCACGTTCAAAAATGAGGCGTATCTGTCTTTCGGTTTCTCCTACATATTTGTTGAGCAACTCTGGACCCTTGATGTTGATGAAATAGCTGCGCCCCTTGTCATCACCTGTGCGCGCCGCAACTTTTCGAGCGAGACTGTTGGCAACTGCTTTTGCAATCAGTGTCTTTCCGCACCCTGGTGGTCCATACAACAAAATTCCTTTTGGTGCTGGAAGTTGGTGCTCAGCAAAAAGATCCGCATGCAAAAATGGAAGTTCAACCGCGTCTGCAATTTGCTCGATCTGCGAATCAAGGCCGCCGATATCGGAGTAAGAAATATTGGGAATCTCTTGCAAGAGAAGATGCTCAACTTCGGGTTGGTCAAGCTTTTCAAGCAACAAATTGGACGTCGGGTCCAACCTCAACAAATCACCTGATCGCAAATGCATGCCCCGAATTGCGGTTGCTAATTCGCAAACACGCTCGTCGTCGCCACGTACAACAACGATTGCGCGTACTCCGTCTTCTAGGACCTCCTTCAAAGAAACAACTTCGCCGGTTGTATTCGTCTCCCGATCGAACACAATGTTCAGAGCATCATTCAGCATCACCTCTGCGCCTAATTGAAGATGTTCAACATCAACCGTGGGATGTGCATTCACTCTGATCTTGCGACCGCTTGTGAGAACATCGACTGTGAGGTCGTCATTAATGCCAACAACCGTTCCGTAAGAACCAGGGGCGCGAGTGAGCTTGTCGACTTCATCGCGCAACGATGCGATGTGTTCTCTGGCTTCGCGAAGTGTGTATGAAAGTTTCTCGTTCTGGCCGGTCAATCGAGCTATCTGAAGCTTCAGGTCAATTGGGACCGGTGGGTCTGGCGAATCATTGGCAACTTTCGCATCTGCGTCATGTGTCATGTGTCTTCCCAAGCGTCTCGAATGCCAATAAACCGATAAGCCCTTTATAGTGCTTCGTACCGTATAAGGCAATCCCTTCTCAGAACACAATTTTTTGGCGAGTGGCGTGTATTCTTGACAAGTATCTTGAGTGGGAACTTGAGAGTTAATGAAGACTAGAGAAACACACAAAAGGAGCCAGCCATCATGAAAGTTTGGATCGATCAGGATCTTTGCACCGGAGACGGATTGTGCGAGGAAATTGCCCCTGATGTCTTCACCCTCCTCGACGATGGTCTTGCGTACGTTCGCGAAAAAGACAAGATTTTTGCCACTGCTAAGGGCAATGCTCAAGGTGCAGAGGGAATGGCCGTTTTTGCAGACAGCCAGTTGGATGGCGTAATTGAATCAGCCGAGGAATGCCCCGGCGAATGTATTTTCATCGAACCGTAAGCGATTGATCAACGACTTTCGTCGGCAACGGGTGTTGCCTGCGATTCAATCTTCATTGCGTGTCCAATAAAGCGTGACACGGTAAGAAAAGCGGTGTGAGCCACCATTCGGTGATCTGGTCGAACGGCCATTCCTTCGATGTGCCATGAGCGATGCAACACCTCAATGGTTCGTGATTCAATCCATGCGTCACCCATAGCTTTACGCACCTGAACTGCTTGGGTGATACTCGGCGTATAGGCAACGAGCAAGCCTCCAGTTCGTAGGGCTTGTTCGGCATGAGGCACAACATTCCACGGTTCCGGTAAATCCAGAACGACTCGGTCGTAATCAGTTCCATCTATGCCTTCATAAGAATCACGAATTTCAACCGAGTAGCGCTCAAGTGCGGCTTCACCAAGGAATGAGCGAACATTCGTTCTCGCTCGGTTAGCAAAATCTTCTCGAATGTCGTAACCGGTAATGATTGCTCCATACCGCAGCATCGTCATTGAAAGAGCGCCTGACCCCACGCCTGTCTCGAACACTTTCATGCCAGGTCCGATATCACCGATCATGCAAATGGGTGCGAGATCCTTTGGATAAATTACTTGTGCGCCTCTTGGCATTTCAAGTACAAAGTCCTCAAGTGTCGGACGCAGAATTGAATAGTGAGCGCCTTTGGTCGACGTGAGGACAGTGCCTTCTTGACTACCAACAATGTCGTTGTGCTCGAGCACGCCAGAATGACTGTGAAATTGTCCACCTTCGCTCAGAGTTGCCAAATAACGCCGCTTCTTTGAATCCAAAATAAGAACTTTCTCACCAACAGCAAACGCACGTGCCATGTTTTAAAAACCTTTGTTCTTGGAGTGAGAAATAGATATCGACTGGTCGTCTCTCATGTGCACCCTTGCTACCACTGGCCTGCGCCTACTGCGAATGTATTTTGCAATTCGCCAAATGATCTTGAGATACCACACGTTTGTTAGCGACGTATCTCTACGACACTGCGTCGTTTTCGACCACCACGACGGCCAAGTAGATAAGCGATCAACACCACAATCGCGCTGGCCACTCCGACCGCGGCCATGATTGATTGCTTTTTATCACTAGCCCGACCCTGCAAATCATCTTGTAACGACTGAAACTTGGATTCCAGATCCTCTTTGGTGATTCGTGCCTCAGTGCCTATTTTTGTGTTGTTCGACATGAAATTATCCTTCGCGGTGCAGGCTTGGACGCGCGATACGCGTTAGTGAAAGCCAGATCAGACCGATTGCAACAACTGCAACAATAAAATAAGGAACCCAAGTGAGACGATCTTGTTGTGTGATTATCTCAGCTTGAAGAAAACGTAGCAATCCAACTAAGCCCACAACTGCTCCAAAAAGCAGCGCAATCGCGCCCAGGATCCCCCAAGCAAGCCACCTGCCGACTCCACGCAGTGGATCAAGAGTCTCTTGTTTGACATAGTCACGCACCATTTGGAACAGTTCAACTGCAGAGAGCGTTGAACGGAGGGGCGAACCAGCGCCTAGACCATCTGTTTTCACCTCTCCAGTAAACCAGCGAGAGAGAGCGAACTCACCTTTGTCGGTTAAGGCGCAATGTCAGCAACGCTTGGATGCTCTGAAAGAGATCCAAGTGAGTTGGCCAAACTATTCCAAATCGGGCGGTATTCGCCTTGGTTGGACACTCCCGAACCATTGAGAATCAAAGCAAACGTGGCTGCCATCTCTGGTGCATAGACCACGTATCCCGAAAGCGCCTTTACTCCGGTAAGTGTTCCGGTCTTGGCATGCAGGCGATCACCTGCTGTTGTATCTGTGAGCATTTCGCGCAGTGTTCCGGTTTGCCCAGCGATTGCCAAACCATTGCCCAACACTCCAAAACCTCCATCGCGTTCGAGAATTGATGTGAGTAGCGCACACGTTGCACGATTGCCTCTGTCGAGCCCAGAACCATCGACCATCACTAGGCCATCAAG
>JBIHZV010000092.1:0-3919 GCA_044240275.1 Ilumatobacteraceae bacterium
CATTTGGGATCATTGCCGAACCAAGCCTGCGTACGGCAACAACACGGGCTGACGCTGTATCAATAGTTGTTACTCGCTGCCCAATCAAATGTTTTGGCATCTCGCGCTCTACAAGCACAACAGATGCACTTGGGTCGGTCCATTCAACGGCTGGCAACTCCGGCAAGATACGACGCAATATCCGTTCAGATGTCCACTTAACTGTCGCAACAGTCGCGATACCGAGTCGTTCATAAATTTCTGCGCGCTTCGGATCATAAATGCGCGCGACAACTCGTTCAATTCCAAACTCTTCGCGAGCAACGCGGGCGATCAAGATATTTGAGTTGTCACCATTAGTAACCGACGCAAGAGCACCAGCTCGCTCAATGCCAGCCTCGATGAGTACCTCGCGATCAAAACCAATTCCGGTAATTTTCTGTCCCGTAAACGCTTCACCAAGTCTCGAAAATGCTTCTGGCTTGCGATCAATAACGGCCACGGTGTGGCCAGCGGCGGTGAGTTCACGACCCAGGGTCGATCCAACTCGCCCACATCCAACTATGACTACATGCACTTCAATCTCCTATTTGACTTGACAGATAAACAGCGTAGGCGAATTACTCGCTCCGAGAGGGTCTAGTGTGGCAGGCTTCTTAACGCTTATGGCTACATCAACTAAATCCAGTGCGGTTAAGCGGTTCTTCATCGGTAAACCAATCTCGTCTGCCGACGATGCCCACCACCGCCTACCGAAGAAAATCGCCCTACCAGTATTTGCCAGTGATGCGATTTCATCTACTGCTTATGCAACAGAAGAAATCCTGATCGTCTTTTTGTCACTTGCAGGAGCAGGCGTTGCCGCCTACAACAATCTCGTCCCATTGTCCATCATGGTGGTGGTTCTGCTTGCCATCGTTGTGAGTAGTTATCGCCAAACTATTTTCGCCTACCCAAACGGTGGAGGCTCATACGTGGTTTCGCGAGAGAATCTAGGGAAATACCCTTCATTGGTCGCGGGTGGATCAATGCTCGTCGATTACATCCTCACCGTTGCGGTCTCTGTTGCCGGTGGCACCGCTGCAATCATCTCGGCTTTCAATGGAATGGCACCGTACCGAGTCGAGTTGTGTGTGGGCTTTATTGCAGTGATCACGATCGCCAACCTTCGTGGCCTTAAAGAGTCTGGATCACTCTTTGCACCGCCGACGTACTTGTACATCATCTGTCTTTTTTCACTCATCGGTGTCGGACTTTTTAAAGTTTTCTTTATGGACTTGCCTCCAATCAGTCATGACTCCGAAGTTGCCAAAGAACTCCTCTCCCACACAAATAGCGTGACATTGTTTTTCTTCCTCAAAGCATTTTCTTCAGGCGCGGTAGCACTCACTGGCATTGAGGCAGTTGCTGATGGCGTTCCTGCGTTCAAAAAACCAGAACCAAAAAATGCTTCGATCACGCTCATGATCATGGCATTCGTTCTTGGCACAAGTTTTTTTGGGCTCAGTGTTCTCGCACAGCACCTTCAACCACTCAAAGACCATGAGGGTCTCATTAGAGATACCGTGCTCGCCCAGTTGGCAGAGCAGGTCTATGGTGGCCGCAACATCTTTTTCTTCGTCACACAATTTGCCACGTTTGGAATCTTGATTCTTGCTGCCAACACGGGCTATGCGGACTTCCCGCGGTTGTCGTCGATCATTGCTAAAGACAACTACATGCCAAGACAGTTCATGAACCGTGGCGACCGACTCGTCTTTTCCAACGGAGTGATTTTCCTTGGAGTCTCATCTGGCGCACTCGTCATCATTTTTGGTGGACTCGTCAACGCACTCATTCCTCTCTATGCGGTTGGAGTATTTACCGGTTTCACATTGAGCCAAGCGGGAATGTTTGTACGTCACCGAAAGCTCAAAGAAGAAGGCTGGGTGCCTCGTGCCATCATGTCGGCGTTTGGTGCATCGACAACTGCGCTCGTTGCAGGGGTCGTTGTTGTTGTCAAGTTTGCCGATGGAGCATGGATTCCTGCTGTAGTGATCCCAGCTCTTGTCTTTTGCTTTGTGGCTATTAATCGTCACTACACGCGGGTTCGTAGTTTCCTCACAGCACAAGACGGATACACGGCTCCGTTTCACACACACTTCGTCATCGTGCTTGTAGGTTCTGTCAATCAAGGAACTCTTCAGGCAATCCGTTACGCACAGAGTCTGCGACCAGACAGATTGATTGCGATCTCGGTAGTAGAGACTGCAGAAGATCGTCAAAAAATTGATGAAGCTTGGATCAAATTCAACCTGTCGGATGTCGAACTTCAGACAATCACTTCCGAATACCGCGATCTCACCGAACCGATCCTCAATCGAATCAACGAACTTGATGCCGAATATGACGACGACCTGATTACGGTCGTAATCCCCGAGTTCGTAACCAGTGTGCGTTCACAATGGCTCCACAACCAATCGGCACTTGCCATCAAGGCCCGTTTGTTGTTTAGGCCAAACACAGTTGTCACATCGGTGCCTATCGTTATTCCTTAATTTTTTGCGTAGTCTGACTACATGAAAATTATTATTTCTGGAGCCAGTGGGCTCATCGGCAAACAACTCGTTGAGCAACTGCAACAGCACGGTCACGACGTCGTGCGCCTTGTTCGTCGCGCTGCCGGCACTGGCGAAATTATGTGGGATCCAAAGGCTGGTGTGCTGAGCGCATCGGCGCTTGAGGGTGCCGACGCAGTGATCCATCTTTCGGGAGCCGGCATCGGTGACAAGCGCTGGACATCGTCGTACAAGCGCGAAATTTTGGAAAGTCGCACGATCACCACAAATTTGATTGCTACCACCATTGCCAACATGAACCGCAAGCCGTCAGTGTTCTTGTCTGGTTCAGCAATTGGTATCTATGGCCCTCGCGGCGACGAGCAACTCACCGAAGTCAGCACCGATGGCACAAGTTTTCTTGCCGATGTGTGTAAACAATGGGAAGACGCAGCAAAACCCGCGTCCGACGCTGGTATCCGCACTGTGTTGTTGCGCACAGGCATCGTGCTCACGACCAAAGGTGGCGCGCTCAAAAAACAATTGCCGCTCTTCCAGCTTGGACTCGGTGGCAAGTTTGGCAATGGCAAGCAGTGGCAAAGCTGGATCTCGATTGATGATGAGGTTGGTGCGATTGAACATCTGTTGACCGCCAACGTGAGTGGTGCAGTCAACCTGACAGCACCAAATCCTGTCACCAATGCAGAGTTCACAAGCACGCTCGCACGAGTGGTAAAGCGCCCAGCCATTCTTCCGATTCCGCCGTTTGCACCAAAAGCAATACTTGGCGGAGAGCTTGCCGATGCATTGTTGTTTACTGGACAGCGAGTTATTCCTGCGGCGCTTAATGCCAGTGGTTACCAATTCGTGCATCCGACACTTGAAGTAGCGCTGCGCGCATTGCTCAAAAAATAATTAAAAACAGTCAAAACCAGTCAAAAAGATGACGATTCCCACACAAGTTGATGTGGTCGTAATCGGCGCTGGCCTATCGGGGCTTGCGGCTGCACGACAGATTCAACAGAGTGGACTCGGTGTTGTGATCTTGGAAGCATCTGATGCCGTAGGTGGGCGCGTGCGCACCGACAACGTAGATGGGTTTTTGCTTGATCGAGGATTTCAAGTATTGCTCACTGCGTATCCAGAGCTCGCTACACAAGTCGACATGAATGCGCTCGACTTGCAAGCATTCGACCCTGGCGCACTTGTTTGGATGAAGTCAAAAAATGGTGGTAGCGGAAAAGGCCATGTTGTCTCTGATCCGTTTCGTAAGCCATCGACGCTATTCGCTACGACTTTTGCCCCAATTGGTTCACTGATTGACAAATTGCGCATCGTTCTATTGCGTCTACGCGTGCTTCGGGGCATGGCACCAAATTTGCTGCGCAACAAAGACATGTCAA
>JBIHZV010000093.1:0-3868 GCA_044240275.1 Ilumatobacteraceae bacterium
ACAAAAAATGGGGCGCTCCAACGATCACCAATGACGGTGTTTCGATCGCCAAAGAGATCGACCTCGAAGACCCATACGAGCGCATTGGCGCCGAACTGGTCAAAGAAGTAGCCAAAAAGACCGACGATGTAGCCGGCGACGGAACCACCACGGCAACCGTGTTGGCCTGGAGCATGGTGCACGAAGGCCTGCGCAACGTGGCTGCGGGTGCAAACCCAATGAGCCTTAAGCGCGGCATCGAAGCAGGTGTTGAGGCTGCCGTTGCAAGCATTCGCTCGCTCGCAAAAGTAGTTGATTCAAAGTCACAGATTGCTCAAGTTGCTTCAATCTCGGCAGCCGACGAAGAAATCGGCAAGATGATTTCTGAAGCCATCGACAAAGTCGGCAAAGACGGTGTCATCACTGTTGAAGAGAGCCAGACATTTGGCATGGAAATGGATCTCGTCGAGGGAATGCGTTTCGACAAGGGTTACATCTCGCCATATTTCGTCACCGATGCAGACCGCATGGAAGCCGTCATTGACGATGCATACATTTTGCTCGTCGGTGGCAAGATCACCGCAGTGCGCGACTTGGTACCTGTTCTCGAAAAAGTGATGCAGGGTGGTCAGCAACTCGTGATCATTGCCGAAGACGTTGAGGGCGAAGCGCTCGCAACACTTGTGGTCAACAAGATCCGTGGCACGTTCAAGAGCGTGTCGGTCAAGGCTCCAGGTTTCGGAGATCGCCGCAAAGCAATGTTGCAAGACATCGCGATTCTTACTGGTGGCCAGGTCATCAGCGAAGAAGTTGGCCTCAAGCTCGAAAACACCACGCTTGATTTGTTGGGCCGTGCAAAGAAGATCGTTGTTACTAAAGACGAAACAACAATCATCGAAGGCGCTGGTTCGGATGCCGACATCAAGGGCCGTATCTCACAGATCAAAGCCGAGATCGAAAACACCGACAGCGACTACGACCGCGAAAAGTTGCAAGAGCGACTCGCCAAGTTGTCGGGTGGAGTAGCAGTGCTCAAAGTTGGTGCTGCAACTGAAGTCGAACTCAAAGAGAAGAAGCACCGCATTGAAGACGCAGTGAGCACCACAAAAGCCGCCATTGAAGAAGGCGTTGTGCCTGGCGGTGGCGTGGCGTTGTTGCGTTCGCAAGCTGCAGTGCTCAAAGTTGCCGAGTCGCTCAAGGGCGACGAAGCAACCGGAGCTCGTTTGGTTGCCAAATCACTCGAAGCACCGCTCAAGCAGATTGCTGAAAACGCAGGCATGGAAGGCGGCGTTGTCGTTGACAAAGTGCGCAACATGAAGGGCAACGAAGGTCTGAATGCCGCAACAGGCGAGTACGAAGACTTGGTCAAGTTGGGCGTCATCGACGCTGCCAAAGTGACACGCTCTGCATTGCAAAACGCGGCATCAATTGCCGCATTGTTCCTTACAACTGAAGTTGTAATTGCCGACAAGCCAGAAGATTCTGCACCAATGCCAGGCGGAGGCATGGAGGACTACTAGTCCCCACCGCCAATATTTAGGTATTGATCATGATTGCGCTCGCCACCGCTCAGTTGGCGCGCGGGCTAGATCACGACCTCGACGTCCTTTCTGATTCACTCGATGCAATTAACGAGTCGTGGCAAATCGTCGATTGGGATGACCCGTTGGTTGACTGGTCGTCGTTTTCCATCGTGGTACTGCGCAGCACATGGGATTACTACAAGAGACTTGATGAGTTCACGCGCTGGATTGACGCCACGGCACAAGTAACACGGTTATACAACTCTGCCGAGATCGTGCATTGGAATTTGGATAAGCAGTATCTGGCTCAACTGATTGCTGCGGGCATTCCTGTGATGTTGACGACGTTCATCAACTCAAGTAGCGACATTGACGAGGTGCAATTACAAGGCGACATCATCATTAAGCCAACGGTGAGCGCAGGTTCAAACAACACCGCGCGTCACCGCAGTCAACCCGTTGATGCTCGTCGCCACATCGAAAAGATTCTTGCATCAGGAACCTCGGTGCTGTTGCAGCCATACCAACCGAGCATCGATGTCAACGGCGAGACATCGCTTGTGTATCTGGGCGGCATCTTCAGCCACGCATTTCGTAAGGGCCCCATCTTTCGCGGTACCGAGCAAATTCACAACGGCGCGTTCATAGACGAAGAAATATCCGCGCGCACCGCGAGCCCAGCCGAATTGATGCTGGGCAATCAAGTCTTGGACCTTCTCGCACAAAAGTTCACCGATTCGCCACTGTACGCACGCATCGATATGGTCACGAACACCAGCGGTGTGCCAGAAATCATGGAGATCGAATTAACCGAACCTTCGCTCTATTTGCATCTCGATACTGACGCCCCTTTGCGCGCGGCAAATGTGCTCGCCAGCGCAGCCGCTGCGGCGCGCAAGTAACCTTGGTCTAATGAGCGAACCAATGTCCCCATCGGTCGGTATGGCCGTTATCCACCTGTTTGGCCACCCAGCAGCAGACTTCGATGGCGAGGCAGTAATTGCCGCAGTGAAGAATGCTCAGAGCCAGGGAGTGCAAGTCGTTTCGGTCTCGACGCTTGGTCACAAAAGTGACTTAGCGTTCATGGCGGTTTCGTCCGACATGCGCGAGCTTCGTTCTTTTCAGACTGCATTGCAGCACGCAGGTGTGTTCATAGGTGACAGTTATGTGTCGCTCACTGAAGTGAGTGAGTACGCAGCAAATGTTCCCGAAGAGATGCGCAACGCGCGTCTGTATCCGCAACTTCCACCTGCTGGCAAGAACGCATGGTGCTTTTACCCAATGTCGAAAAAGCGTGACCCAGAATGCAACTGGTTTACGTTGCCATTCGAGAAGCGCAGTGAATTAATGATGGAGCATGGCAAGAGTGGTCGCACATTTGCGGGTCGCATCTTGCAGTTAGTGACTGCATCTGCTGGCTTCGACGACTTCGAGTGGGGTGTGACGTTGTTTGGTGTGCACGCCGACGACTTAAAGGACGTGGTGTACACAATGCGCTTCGATGAAGCATCAGCGAAGTACGCCGACTTTGGTTCGTTCTACGTAGGAATTGTGACGCCAGTAGAAGAACTGGTCGAACTCGTCTAACTCGTCTGGCTTATTGGAGGCTTACTTGCCTTCACCCTGATCGCGCAGGAACTGTTCAACTTCGTCCATCAGCGTTGCGGCATCTGCAGCGTCATCGCCGGTGTCGTGCGCGAAATCAAATTGCAACTGTCCATCGTCAACTTCATCATCAAGGCTCATGCCGTTATCGGTCATGGTCTCAAGGCGCTCAACATATGCAGCCAAGTCTTCGTCATCACTTACAAGTGAGTTGATCTGCTCTTCGTAGTTTTCGATCAAGTTCATGATCGACGCAACTGGTGCTGGCGTGCCGATGATCTCGCACGAACGACGCATCAATGACAACGAAGCTTTTGGTGATGGCACTTGTGATGCGTATGCGGGGACGGCTGCCCATAGCGCGGCCGACGGAAGTGCAAGTGTGTTGCACACGTCGTGAAGTACACCGATGATGCCTGTTGGACCTTCATAGCGCGAGCGCTGTAAGTCAAAGCGTTCAATCAGGTCGTTGTCGTTGGCAGTACCGATGATCTGCACTGGACGACTGTGTGGCACGTCTGCGAGCAGCGCACCGAGGGTAAGCATCATGGACGCACCAAAGTGATCGGCTACACCGAGAATCTGTTCAGAAAACGAACGCCACCTCATGCTTGGTTCTGGACCCAACACCAAAATCACGTCGCCACCTGCGCCAGCCATGTGCCACATGCCGACAGTTGGCCACACGATGTTGCGATTGCCACCTTCTTTGAGGCGCACATGCGGACGAATCGTTGCGAAGTCTGTGTATTCCTCTGGGT
>JBIHZV010000094.1:0-3760 GCA_044240275.1 Ilumatobacteraceae bacterium
TCGAGCGAAAAAGCTGCACGCTTCGTGCGCACGTGTGATGCATTCAATATTCCAATCATCACGTTTGTTGACGTGCCTGGTTTCCTTCCAGGTGTCGACCAAGAGTACGGCGGCATTATTCGCCACGGTGCAAAGTTGTTGTATGCATACTGCGAGTCGACCGTACCTCGCATTCAGGTCATCACACGCAAGGCCTACGGTGGCGCTTACGTGGTGATGAACTCAAAATCAATTGGCGCTGACTTGGCATATGCGTGGCCAACAGCCGAGTTGGCAGTGATGGGCCCGCAAGGCGCAGTTGAGATTGTGTATCGCCGTGAGTTGCAAAATGCTGCTGACCCTGTGGCACGTCGTGCTGAACTGGTCAATGAATACACCGAAAAGTATTCCAACCCGTACGCAGCAGCCGAACGTGGTTATATCGACGACGTCATTGATCCAGCCGATACACGCATCAAGTTGATTGCTGGTCTGTCGATGCTGCAGTCGAAGCGCGAAGAATTGCCACGCCGCAAACACGGCAACATGCCGCTCTAAAGGGCAAAGCCGCATGCAACACAACGTCTTTCCGCAGCCAACTGAACAAGAAGCAATTGCGATTGCTGCTGCATTGGAGGCGTTGTGGCCAAAAGTGCAACCTGCGACAGAGCGTGAAACACCCAATACTTCGTGGAGATTTAGTGGCCGTTGGTGGAGTGACTCGAGTGTGATTCGTCGGTCACGCCCTGGGTTCTAGTTTTTGAATCCACCACTTTCGGATATTCGAGTAGTCGATATCTCGACAGTGTTGGCTGGCCCAAACTGTGCGCGATATTTAGCCGACTTCGGAGCAGACGTCATCAAGGTCGAGCGACCGGGCACTGGTGATTCGTTACGCGGCATGGCGTGGCGCGACCCCCGTGACGGTGAAGGCTTGTGGTGGAAACTCGTCAATCGCAATAAGCGCAACATTGCACTCGATCTCAAAGATGAAAGTGACCGTACGATCTTTTTGCGTCTTGTCGATGAAGCACATGTGCTCGTTGAAAACTTTCGACCAGGCACGCTCGAACGTCTCAATCTTTCACCAGAAATGTTGCTTGGGCGCAACCCAAAACTTGTAATCGTTCGCGTTTCTGGCTTTGGCCAGGACGGTCCATACGCGTCACGGCCTGGTTTTGCATCGATTGCCGAATCAATGTCGGGCCTTGCAGCAGTCAGTGGTGAGCCCGACGGACCACCGATGTTGCCAGCAATTGCACTCACCGACGAAGTAACTGGCATCACCGCTGCTTTTGCGACGATGGTTGCTTTGCATTCAGGTGTTGGTCAGGTGGTGGATGTAAATTTGCTCACCACGGTGTTTCAGTTGATGGGTCCGGTCATTTCGTTATACAAATTGAGTGGTGAGTTGCAGCCTCGACTTGGTTCTGGTTTACCGTATTCGGTGCCGCGCGGTGTCTATCAGTGCAGCGACACAAAGTGGGTTGGGGTTTCAACTTCAAGCGATTCGGTTGCAGCACGCGTAATGGAAGTGTTGGGAGTGGGTGACGATGCTCGGTTTTCAACATTTGCTGGACGCATGAACAATCGCGAACTGCTTGAGCAATTAATGATCGACTGGTGTGCGGCACGTTCTCGTGATGAAGTTGTTGCCACGCTCGCTGCGGCAGAAGCTGCCGTTGGTCCCGTCTTTGACATGGCCGACATTGCAACCGACGAGCATTATGCAGCCAGACAAATGATTCCAATTGTTGGGTCGACGCCAATGCAAGGACTGATTGCTCAACTATCAAAAACCCCTGGTGTGCTTGGCTGGGAAGGTCGGACGCTCGACGCGGACCGAGAGGACATCCTTAAGCGCGGATGGAAGCAATAGGGCACGTAACGCCCGTGCCACCGATGCCGCAGTAGCCGTTTGGATTCTTTTCTAAATATCGCTGGTGATAATCCTCGGCCATAAAAAACTCAGTTGCTGCAAGAATCTCTGTTGTAATTGCGGGATATCCAGCAGAGCTCAAATGCGTTGCATAGATATCTTTGCTTGCGAGTGCCTCTTTGCACTGAGTCTCGGTTGTGTACATGATCATGCTGCGGTACTGCGAACCCACATCGTTGCCCTGGCGCATGCCTTGTGTTGGGTTGTGTGACTCCCAAAATGTTTTCAACAAAATTTGGTACGTGATTTGGGCAGGATCAAACACCACCCGAACCACTTCGGCATGGCCGGTATCTAAGTAGCAGACGTCTTTATACGTAGGGTTTGCGGTCTTGCCACCGGCATATCCAACCGCCGTCGATGTCACGCCTTCTAATTGCCACAACAGGCGCTCGGCTCCCCAAAAACATCCCATTCCAAAGATCGCTGTTTCAAGTCCAGTTGGTATTTGCGTAGCCATACTGTCAGGCTAGAGCACAATCATGAGCACATTCCAGCCAACTGTCCGAAACATTGAAACTGCGGATTTGCCGTGGGTGCTTCAGATCAATAACGCCAACACGCCCGGTGTAAGCGAATTGACGATGGATGAACTCGAATCAGATTTAAGAAATTCACTGCACGCACTCGTCATAGACAATGAACAAGGCGAAGTCTGTGCTTTCTGTGTGACATTTACACCAGATGCCAAAGATGCCGGAAGCAACCACCAATGGTTTGCTGAACGCTATAAAAGTTTTGTCTATCTCGACCGTATTGCAATTGATTCCAATCATCAAAACCGCGGTCTAGGTGCATTGCTTTATCAATCTGTTGAGCAACACATGCTCGACTCGGCAGAGTCTTCACTCTTATGTTGTGAAGTAAACCTTGAGCCACCAAATCTGGGCTCGATACGCTTTCACGAACGCATTGGCTTTACCGAGGTTGGGCAGCGTTCACCACAACAGGGGTATGTTGTATCACTGCTTCAGAAAGTCATTCGTATTAGGTAACCCACACGCTCCAATCTTGTTTCGCCATTGGTTATCTTCTCGTTATTAGACTGAATACATGAAGAAATTATTGGATGTTGAAAAATCGCGGAGCGAACATTACGCCGATAATCAACGGGACTCAGTGCATCGATCATCGTTGTTGGTTCCAGTGTTACCAAACAGCGAGGTCTCGATCAGCCTTCTCAACCACTTCCTGATAAAGCGAGGCATCACGTCGGTTGGATGCAAAGTTACAGCAATTGACAAAACTGGGCGACGTTTGGTTTCTCGTCTCACCGTCATTGACGAACCACGTGTGTACACCTTGTACTTGCAACGCGATTTCAACGTAGAAGCCGCGAGTTTTTTAGTTGAATTCTTTTCCTCTGAAAATATTTTTATTCCATTTCCTGCGGTCATGGTAAATCACCGCACCAAAAATGCCCTGAGCGGCGTCCACTCTTTCAATAGAGTTCTCGCAGACGTTTTTGAAGACGATGACGTTAATGCAATACATGTTCAAGAAGCAGCAATCGACATCGTTCAAAACCCCGGTTTGTCGACATTCTTCGTTTTGGCTGCTGGTCCTTTCAATCTTCAAGCACCAATCACCCTTCGCTTGAGCACTAGCGATTCAGAACTACATCATTCACTAAACGTGAACATTCCACGATTCACTCAACAACTGTTTGAATTAAAAAATGTTGTGCCAGAGTGGTCACAACTTCAGGGCACGCTGTTCATTGATCAACCAGACCAAAAATTGTTCTACGGTCGCCTATTCGTAGGTCAAATTGCCAAAGACGGTTCCTTTGTTGGCAATCATTCCTACTACGACAGTTCGCATGTCGAAGGTGAGTTTTGG
>JBIHZV010000002.1:0-36915 GCA_044240275.1 Ilumatobacteraceae bacterium
TTCCATCGATCGCTTTGCTTCTTGTGCTGTTCGGATATATTTCGCGTATCACCCGAGCCGGAGTCATAGAAGCACTCGATTCTGATTACATGCGCACAGCCGTTCTCAAGGGGTATACAAAAGGCGCCGCAGTTTTTCGTCATGTATTGCGTAATGCGCTTCTTCCGACCATTGCGGTCATTGCAACTCAAGTCCCCTATCTCGTAGGTGGTCTCATCGCGATCGAACGAGTTTTCAATTATCCCGGTTTTGGATCTGTCTTGCTTGCTGCAGTCACTGCAAAAGATTTTGCATTGCTACAAACCGCCGTCCTGCTTACTGGGGTCGTCATCGTGTGCTTTCAGCTTCTTTCCGATCTACTATTTGCACTACTCAACCCAAGAATTAGACAACGGGTAGCCGAATGAACGATTCCACCCAATCCACAGCTAAAGACACTGTTACGCAAGAAAGACTTGCTGTCTTACGGAAAAATAAAGCTTTTGTAGCCGGATCTTCGATTTTGATTTTTTGGATAATTTGTGCAATTTTTGGAAAATTGATTGCTCGTTACGAAATAGACCAAATGGACTTCGAAGCAACTTATGCTGCCCCATCTGGCAAGTACTGGTTTGGTACTGATGGCTTGGGTCAAGACATCTTTTCTCGCGTCATTATTGGTTCGCGTTTGATTATTCTGATCGCGTTTTCTGCAACTGCACTGGGTACAGCAGTTGGTGCTTCCATTGGACTGATTGCCGGTTACCTCAAAGGCACTTTCGACATGATTTTAATGCGAATTCTTGAAGCAATATCAGCAATTCCCGTGATCATTGTTGCGCTGCTTGCTATCGCCGCTGTCGGGGGTTCGTCAACGATCATCACGATCTTGATAATCGGCTTCATTTTTGCACCAAATGTTGCTCGAACTATTCGTGCAGCAGTGCTGGCAGAAGCGGAATACGAATATGTTGCTGCCGCGAAACTTCGCTCCGAGAAAATCTCACATATCTTGTTTAAAGAGATCCTCCCAAATGTGATGCCAACATTGATTGTCGAGTTCACTGTTCGCCTTGGTTACGCCATTTTCGCAGTAGCCACATTGTCATTCCTAGGTGCTGGTGTAGAGGCTGGATCTCCAGACTGGGGCACACAAGTCGCCGATACATGGTCTCTTATTTTTTCTAATACCTACTGGCCAACTCTTTTTCCAGCGATCGCAATTGCGTCACTTGCAGTGAGCATCAATCTTATTTCTGACGGACTATTGGAAGTCTTTGAATTATGACGTCACCGACACTTGAACTCCGCGATCTTCGTGTCACCTACACGGTTCGAGGTATCGATCGACAAGTACTTCGAGGCGTCTCACTTTCGATAGCCCCCGGTGAGTCCTACGGTCTCGTTGGTGAGTCTGGCTGCGGCAAGTCAACGGCTGCATATGCGGCAATGCGCTACTTGCCACGTAATGGAAAAATAGCTGAAGGATCAATTCTGTTCGAAGGTCAAGACATGACCTTGATGTCCGACCCTGAGGTTGCATCACTTCGCAAATCCGCTATTTCCATGATCTATCAAAACCCGCTTTCTGCACTTAACCCCACTATCCGTATTGGCCATCAGCTTGCGGAAGTTTTTCGTTTGAACGGTCACACCAAAGAAGAAGCATTTGAGCTTGCGGGTCAAGCTTTGCAACGCGTTCATATTGCCGACCCAGAAAAAGTTATGCGTCGATACCCCCACCACTTATCAGGTGGCATGGCCCAACGGGTCGTTATCGCTATGGCGCTTGCATCCAACCCTCGTCTTCTCATCATGGATGAACCAACCACCGGACTCGATGCGACAGTTGAAGCCGAAGTACTTGACTTGGTTCGTGAGTTGCGCCGCGACACTGGCACTGCGGTGTTGTTTATCAGTCATAACCTTGGAGTGATTCGGCACATGTGTGACCGCGTAGGTGTTCTCTATGCAGGTTCAATTGTGGAACAAGGCAAGACTGCAGATTTGTTTTCAAATCCAAGTCATCCTTACACGGTGGGATTACTGCGATGCATCCCTCGCGGTGGCCTGCACAAAAACACCGACCGTCTTGACACCATCCCCGGAACTCCTCCAGCACTCGGCGCCCAACTGAACGGCTGTGTTTTTGCTGATCGTTGCGCCCACGTGGAAGAAGCTTGTCGCGCAGCCACTCCCGACCTCGTTGCAGTTGGAGAGTCGCATACAGTTCGCTGCATCTATCATTCCAAATCTGCATCATTACCTCGCGCGATTGATTCGCTTTCAGTAAGTGACGCAGATCAATCTGATCAGCGAGCAAAAGGTTCTCGACTTCTTGACATCGACCATTTGTCTAAAGCCTTCACGCAAGACGGTCAATCGGTTCGAGTTGTCAACGACGTTTCAATGAAAGTTGGAGTTGGTGAAACACTCGGTCTTGTAGGTGAGTCTGGGGCAGGAAAGACCACAATTGCCAAACTCATTCTTGGACTGACAGGTTTTGACGCTGGCAGCCACATCGTTCTCGACGGCAAAGAACTAGCAGGCACACTCAATAAGAGAAGCGTCCAAGATGTCGGCGCAATGCAAATAGTTTTCCAAAATCCCGACCAAGCCCTCAACCGCCGCCACAACGTCACACACATTGTCGGTCGTGCTGTGCAAAAGTTGCGCGGATTATCTGCAAGTGACTCGACTACGCGTGCTCGCGAGCTGCTCTCCAGCATGCGCGTTGACGCCAGCCTGCATGCTGCTCGCCCCCTTCAACTATCTGGTGGATTAAAGCAACGTGTAGCAATTGCACGCGCATTTGCCGGCTCGCCACAACTCGTTGTCTGCGATGAACCAACCTCAGCCCTCGATGTCTCCGTGCAAGCGACCATTCTTAATTTGTTGGTCGATCTACAGAAAAAAGATGGCACAAGTTTTATCTTTATCTCTCACGATCTTGGAGTTGTGCGATATATATCCGACAAAATTGCCGTTCTGTATCTCGGCAGAATTGTTGAGTATGGCGACTCCAGCCAAGTCTTCCAAGGCCCCCACCACCCGTACACCGAGGCACTGCTCTCATCCGTACCAAACATTGACGGATCGGTGCGCAAGCGGATTCCTCTCACAGGTGTGATCCCGAGCCCATCAAATCCGCCATCTGGATGTGTTTTACACCCCCGTTGCTCGCGTATGGCTGGCAGTGGAGTTGAGCACCTGTGCACAAGCACCGAACCTGCTCTCAAAGAGGTTGAACCAGGGCATTTCATGCGCTGCCACATCCCTCTTGAACAATTGCGCACTGTTCAAACCCAATAGTCGCTTGGGTTTAGGCACCACGGACTTGACTATTACGGTTAAGTGTCCGTAGAGTAAACACATCGGATTGGGGTCATTCCGGCTCCACACGAATCAACAGGGGGAAATTCCTACATGAATCAAACTTCCACGAAAAGTGGGCTGTTCCGTAAACTCTCGATTGGTCTTGGACTTGCACTTGCAGTCTCAACCATCGGTGTTTCTGCAAGCAGCGCAGCAAAAGTACAAGCTGAATCAAAATCTGGTGGCAATATCACTGTTGTTCAGTGGGACCAGTTGCTTAGTCGCTGCTACAACCCAAACCCGGGCAACGGTGCTCAGGCAGTGATGAAAACAGTTTTCGAAGGATTATTTGAACAAAAGACCGACGGCACAATGGTGCCCTTCCTTGCAGAGTCAGCATCTTCAAGCAACAACTACAAAACCTGGAAGATCAAAATCCGACCTGGAATTAAATTCCACGACGGCACCGACCTTACCGCTGACGTAGTTGCATTTAACCTCAACACGATTCAAGGTTTGACATACATTGGAAGCCCTGTGAAAATGGCCTACACGGCTGGTTCGGGAATTGCATTCCTAGGTAACATGAAATTAATGGGTGGAGCCACTGCAAGTGGCGACACAGTCACCGTCGAGTTGATGAATTCGCGAATTGACTTCCTGAACATCGCTTATGCATCAGGTCGTTTCTACATGCGTTCACAGAAGTCCATAATGGACAAAACCACTTGCGATACGAACCCAGCAGGAACCGGACCGTTCAAATTTGATGGTGCTTTCAATACCGACACAATCAAAGTTGTGAAGAACAAGGAATACTGGCGTTTGGACAATGCTGGCAACAAGTTGCCATACCTCGACTCGATCACATTCAAGTACATTGCAAGTGCAACAGCACGAGCCAATGCCTTGCGAAGTGGCTCCGCCGACTTGGCAATGTTTGGGTCAAACGGTGATGCGAAGCAAATGGCATCCTTGATGGGCGACAAGAAAGTTAAGTCGCAATTGTCGGGAAGCAACTATTACCCAGTCCTTTTGCCAAACCAAGCAATTGAACCTTTCAATAACAAGAATGCACGTCTTGCGCTTGCCTATGCAACGGATCAAAACGCCTACTTCAAGGCTCGCAACTGTGTAAAGGGAGTTTGTTTCGGCGAAGTTCGTGACAGCATTGTTGGCAAGCAAAACATCATGTACAACAAGGCTGGCTTCATTAAATACGATCTAGCAAAAGCAAAGGCCGCTGTAGCTGCTTACGAAGCCGAAACCAAAAAGAAGTTGGAGTTCTCCATCCAAGTGGCCGTAGGTGACACCGGCGGTATGGATAACGCCAAATACTCTGTAGCAATGTGGAAAAAAGCAGGTATGACTGTGACGATTAATAACAGTTATTCCAGTGCAGATCTGGTTGCGAAGGTGTATCCAGGTGCAGCCGACGTTGCGCAAGGCAAGTTAAACCCATTCCAGTTGGCCAACCTGAACGTCTACGAAAACACGGGAACGGATTTCATTCTTCCATTCCTTCCTTCGAACTCTTTCACGGAACCAGGCAACAACAAAGCCGCTCAAACGGCTGGAGCAGTACTTGCAATTGGTGCTCAGCTGCAACCAGCAAGACACAAAGATGCGGCCTACGACAAACTGATTTGGGCAGCTGCTAGCGAAATCGACCCTGCAAAGCGTAAAGCTGCATGGCAGGAAGTTACCAAGTACAACCAGGAGAATGCATTCAACGTTGCAATCCCTGGCCAGCAGTATGGAGTATTCCTCTCACCGAAACTCATGGGAACCGATAAGTTCATCCTTGCTTCTGGTGGTCAAGGAATTGCAATGTCTAACTTCGGTGTCAATTACACCGGGGCGTATCTTCAAAAGTAAATAGTTTAAAAAAAGGGGGGCCGATGCGGCATTGCCGCATCGGCCCTTTTTTATTTCTACCCATGCGTAATATAGAGTTAGTGATCAATAACGGCAGGGAGAATTCGGTTGCACAAGTCAAATCAGATTATTCAGGCAGTATTTAAGCTTGTTCTCGTCCTCATCGGTGCAACATTCTTGCTTGCTCTCATTTTGCGCCTCCTTCCGGGTAGCCCTGCAGACTTCTATACGAATGCCCTGACCGAGGAAGGAATAGAGCAACAAATCAAGGACCTCGGCCTGGACCGAAATGTATTTTCTAGTTACATGCACTGGTTGTTTGACTTTGTTCGTGGCGATTTTGGTCCATTCTTTATGAGTGGAGGATCCACTAGACCAACCTCGGCAATCATTTGGGAATCTGTTCCCCGCTCTCTACTAATCATGTTGTACGTGCAGATCATTTCGCTGCTCATTTCAATCCCGCTCGGTTTGATCACGGCATACCGTGCCGACAAGACAACTGACCGAGTCATCAGCACTGCGCTTTTTACCGGATCTGCAATTCCAAGCTTTGCACTCGCGTTAGCACTTGGTTACTACTTTGGAGTGCGCTTACAACTTCTCCCCACCATTGGTTACGTTCCAATTTCGGAGGGCTTTGGAGAACACTTAAAGCACCTGATTTTGCCTGTGCTATCTCTCAGCATCCCGCTCTGTGCAAGTTACGCAAGGATCCTCAGGACTGAAATTATTTCAACACTTCGGCAAGACTTTGTGACCATGGCAGTATCGAAGGGCATCTCTAATTCGCGAGTTCTGGTGAAACATGTACTGCGCCCCTCAAGCACTTCGCTCATCACCACTGCTGCACTAAATATGGGTGGACTTATTGGAGGCACAGTCATCATTGATCAGATCTTTGCTTTAGGAGGTTTTGGCCAACAAATAACCTTTGCAGTCTTCGCTCGACAATACATTGCTCTACAGTCATATATCGCTCTCATTGCTGTTGCATTCATTATTTTCACAGTCGTTTCCGATGCATTAATTGGAATTGTCGACCCACGGACGAGGAACAGGAATGCTTAAAAATTTCGGTTTATTTTCCAAGATAAGTTTTGCTTGGCTCTCTTTGATGCTCTTCTTTGCCATTGCAGGACCATTATTACCGCTACCCGATCCCACCGAATTTTCGGACGTAACTGGCGCAGGATTATTTACTTCGGGCCACCTGTTGGGTACGGATCTGAATGGGAACGATTTGTTAGCAAACATTGTTATTGGTTCGCGAAATTCATTGTTTATCGCAATTGTTTCTGTCGGACTGGGCAGCTTATTGGGCGGAATCTTGGGTATCGCCGCGGGATACTTGCGGGGACGGACCGACTATGTCTTAACCGTCTTCTTTAATATTTTTCTCTCAATTCCAAACCTTATTTTAAGTTTGGTCTTAATCTCCGTGTTGGCAACCAGTCCTGACCCCTCTCAAGTAGTTTCAGATGGTCGCAGATTGATCGTCATTATTATTTCATTGACGATCGTTATTGTTCCCATCCTTGGCAGAATCACCCGTGGCTCAACACTTGCCTGGACAAATGCGGAATTCGTTGTCGCCGCAAAGTCGATGGGCATGAAAGATCTCACCATCATCAAACGGCACATCATCCCCAATGTTCTTCCGTCCATATACGCCGTTGCGTTTCTTGCTATAGGAATCGTGATTGTGGTTGAGGGCGCGTTGTCGCTGCTAGGAATTGGTGTCGGACAAGGAATTAGTTGGGGGTCAATGCTTGCTCGATCACAAGGAGACATAGAGTATGCGCCAACCACGCTATTTGTGCCTCTGGCGTTTTTGGCTCTCACCGTTGTTGCATGCAACCAAGTTGGCGATGCCTTGAGACAACGTCTCGACAGTAGGGAGTCAAAGCTGTGAGCGAACTTCTCCGAGTAAGCAGCCTTGATGTTCGATTCGACACGGCGCGAGGTTTGCTCCATGCAGTAAAAGATGTCTCTTTCAATTTAGAACCAGGTGAAAGTCTGGGAATTGTTGGCGAATCAGGATCTGGGAAAACAGTACTCTCGCGTGCAACGATGGGACTGCTCACGATGAGTACCGCCAAGAAGTCGGGCTCTGTGAAGTTGAATGACGTTGAACTGACACAACTTTCAAGAACAGATTTGCGCTCTACATGGGGCACCGAAATGGCAATCGTGTTTCAGGACCCAATGACTGCACTCAATCCAGTGCGCAGGATTGGGGATCAAATTGCAGAAGGACCGCGCGTCCGACTTGGCATGTCGAAAAAGGCAGCCAAACAGCGTTCGATTGAACTACTCAAAATGGTTCAGATCGCAGAGCCAGAAAAGGTTCTCAAGAAATTCCCGTTGCAGCTTTCCGGAGGTATGCGTCAACGAGTCATGATCGCGATCGCCATTGCTTGCAACCCAAAGATTCTTTTTGCTGACGAGCCAACTACTGCACTTGACGTAACCGTTCAAGCACAAATACTTGGATTGATTAGTTCACTTCGCAAACAACTCAACATGTCGCTCATTCTTGTTACTCACGACTTAGGGGTCGCAGCCGGTCACACAGACAAGATCGCAGTCATGTATGCCGGAGAGATTGTTGAGATTGCACCAACAAAAGAGCTGTTCAGCAATGTACGAATGCCCTATACCGAAGCTTTGCTCAATTCGATTCCTCGGATTTCGAACGAAAGTGGCGTGCGCCTTCCCGTAATTGAAGGACGACTCCCCGACCCAACCCTTCCCCAAAATGGTTGTGGATTTTCGGTCCGCTGTAAATATGCAACCGAGAAATGCCATACTGAGCGACCACAGCTCGTAGACGGAGGAAACGGACATATGTACCGATGCTTTTTCCCACTAGGAGTTAACAAATAATGGCTGGTTCAGGCAAAGCTCATCTGCAAGGTGGGGAGAACGTCGTATTACATGTCGAGGATCTCGTCGTGGAATACAGGGCCGCAGGCAACCAGAAAGTCCAGGCAGTTTCCGGTATCAGTCTTGACCTGATCAAGGGTGAAACTCTCGCCATAGTTGGTGAGTCTGGATGCGGTAAATCGACATTTGCAAAAGCATTGATGCAGATAGTACGACCAACTGCAGGAAGTGTTGTTTTTCGTGGAATCGATTTGATGGAGTCTTCAAAGGAAGAATTGCGTCAATTACGTCCAAAGATGCAAATGATTTTCCAGGATCCTGTGAGCTCACTCGACCCACGTTTCACAGTCAGCAAAATTGTAAAGGAGCCATTGGAAATTTGGTCGCGTGGCAGCGATGCTGAGCAAGAGGCCAAAATTGATGAACTGCTTAACTCTGTTGGTCTAGAGCCTGCACTCGTTCGCGAGCGTCATGCTTACGAGTTTTCTGGTGGTCAGTGTCAAAGAATTTCCATTGCACGTGCTCTCGCGCTAGAACCAGAAATTTTGATTTGCGACGAACCGGTTTCCGCTCTGGACGTCAGTGTCCAAGCCCAAATTCTGAACCTGCTCCAAGATATGAAAGATCAGTATGGACTTACCATGATCTTTATTTCGCATGACTTAGCAGTTGTGAAGGCCGTCAGCACGCGAGTAATGGTGATGTACCTAGGCAAAGTATGCGAAATTGGTAATCCTTCAGACCTCTACAAAACCCCACGACACCATTACACCAACGCACTCATTAGCGCCATTCCTGTTCCAGATCCTTTGGCTGCGATAAAACCGCAGATTATCGATGGAGACCCACCATCGCCCACCAACCCGCCATCGGGTTGTCGATTCCGCACTCGTTGCCCAGCCGCAACCGATCTGTGTACATCCGAAGAGCCTCAGTTGCGCGAAATTACGCCAGGCAACTATGTGGCGTGCCATCACCCCCGCGACTAGTCGCACCAGTAACTCATGCTGCGCAACAGAGGCAGCGCGACCGCGCAGCACCCCACCTGTAATCTGCAGTCATGAACAACATCGTGTTTGTAGTAATTGGATTGATTATTGGATTGGTCATCGGCTCTGCAGTCATTTTTCTTACTCGTCGGCAATCCGACCTAGGTCGGTCGGTCGACACCGGCGATGGCCGAGACATCGAAGCTTTAGTCGCACAATCCGTCGGGACTGCTCTTGCCGACGCTCTCGAGACGCTCGACCAGCGCGCTCAACGTGATCGCCAAGACTCAATCAATCTGGCTTCCGATCGCGTCGCCCAAGCCAGTGGCGAGCAGTTGGGTCGTCGCGCCGAACAGATTGACGCAACACTCAAGACGGTACAAGACAACATCGGTGCACGAATGCAACAGATGGACGACGAGATCAAGCGCTTGCGCGAAATGAATGTCGAGCGCTTTGGCAACATCAACGAAGCTGTTCATGCGCTTGCTCAACAAACATCCAATCTCAACAATGTGTTGTCAAGTTCTCAAGCCCGTGGCCAGTGGGGCGAACGAATGGCAGAAGACTTATTGCATGCTGCAGGCCTCATCGAAGGCATCAACTACGAAAAGCAGGACACTATTGCAGGTGGTGGGCGCCCCGACTACACGTTTCTCATGCCACCAAATCGCGTTCTGTACATGGATGTCAAGTTTCCGATGGACTCGTACACCAAGTGCATGACCACCACCGATACCGCTCTGCGTGAAGTAGCAAAACGCGAATTCATCACTGCAGCACGTGCCCGAGTCACCGAATTGCAAAAAAGAGACTACGCCGTCTCGACCACCCAGCACTCTCTCGACTACGTATTGCTATTCGTGCCCAATGAAAGCATTACGGGCTTTATTCACGAAGCAGACCCAAGTCTCATCGACTGGGCGCTCGAGCGCAAAGTCGTGCTGTGCTCGCCTCTTACCTTGTATGCGTTTCTCGTTGTGGTGCGTCAAGCCACCGAAAGTTTTCACACCGAAGAGACTGCTGCACAAATCATGCAAATGATGAGCAAGTTTCGCAAGCAGTGGGAAAACTATGTCAAGTCGCTCGAGAAGGTCAAGAAAAGTTTTGACAATATGCAAGAAGAACTTGATGACCTCACCGTAGGCAAGCGCTTCAAGGGCCTGAATCGTGAGACCAAAAAAATTGATGAGTTACGCAAACAACAGAACATTGCCGAGTTACCAGCAGGTGATGACTTTCCTACTGCAGATGACGATTTCGACGAATAGGCAATTATTGCGCTAGCAGGATTGACTCAAAACCTCCGAGCACGTCGCTCACGTCTTCAAATCCCGAGCGTTTGAGCAAACTTGAAGCGATTGACGAGCGATACCCACCAGCGCAATACACAACCGTTGGCCGTGATGCGTCAAGTTCGGCAAGACGATTGGGCAATTGCACAACAGGTATGTTCTGAGCGCCAGAAACTGAGCCCATCTTGAACTCGCTTTCATTACGCACGTCGACAACCTGTAAGCCCACAACAGAGTCTTTGCGCTCCACAAAGTCTTTGGCAGTCAAACGCGAACCGTGTCGCACCGACAGCGGAGATTTTACGAGGTCTGCTACATCGCACCACCCCACCACCCGGTCATAGCCAATTCGTGCGAGGCGAACTTTGGCCTCAAGTTCCTGGCCACCTTCAGTCACGATCACAATGTCGTCGTGTGGCGTTACTACTGCACCGGCATACTCTGCATAGCGTCCAGCGAACCCAATGTTTATTGAACCCACAATATGACCAGTGGCAAACAACTGAGGGTCGCGCGTATCAATGATGACCGTGCCTTTTTGAGAAAGTGCGACAACTTCTTCAACGCTCAATCGACTAGGTAGTTCGCGTTCATCGAGCACGGGACGATCTTGACTATTGAGTTGGGCGTCATAAATGAAATAGCCAGGCGCTGGTGGTTGCCCCTCTGTCACTACATCTATGAAGTGATCAATATTTGTAAATTGCAAGGCATAGTTTGTGCGACGTTGCTCACCTATTGTCGACATCGTCTCTGTTGACAAGTTCTTTCCGCAGGCCGACCCAGCACCGTGTGCAGGATAGACACGTGTGCTGTCTGGCAACGTCAACAGTTTGTCTCGCAGTGAAGCAAAGAGCAGATGCCCCAATTCGTTTGAGGTCTTGCCAACAGATACCAGCAAGTCTGGCCTGCCCACATCTCCAATAAAGAGCGTGTCACCAGTGAGTACGCCATATGGAACTGCGTCACTTGAGTGCTCGTATACGACGATTGAAATTGACTCTGGCGTATGACCTGGAGTATGTCGTATTTCTAGCGTTACATCGCCGAGGCTATAGCGCTCGCCGTCGGCAAATAGCTTCGCATCAAACTTTGGGTTTGCGATAGAACCGTAGCCAATCTTCGCCCCGGTCGCTTTGGCCATCTCGAGGTGCCCAGAAAGGAAGTCGGCATGAAAGTGTGTTTCAAGAACTAGCTCGATGGTGAGACCATGTTCACGGGCCGAGTCGACATATTGCTGCACGTCCCGGCGCGGATCGATCACGACTGCTCGTCCAGTTTTTTCATCGCCCACCAAGTACGACGCGTGGGACAAACACTCCAAGTAGAACTGTTCGAAGATCATGAATACAGACTACACATACCCACAGGGGTATGACTAGACTGGCACTATGAACCTAGACACAGAACAACAAGATGCCCTCTTGCGTCGCCTTGCGCGCGTGGAAGGTCAAGTACGCGCCGTACAAAAGATGATCACCGACGGACGTGAATGCCGAGAAGTAATCGCCCAAGTGTCGGCTGCATCTACAGCGCTTGATCAAGTTGGGTTCAAGATTTTGTCTGTGGGCATGCAGCGATGTCTTGCCGACCCGAAAAAGGCTGGCAAAGAAGGTTTCACGCTTGATGAAGTTGAAAAACTTTTCTTGAAACTTGCCTAAAGCAATTTCAGTAGCTCACCACAGAGTTAACAACGTAATCATCGATCAAATTGCGGCCGCCGAGTGCGGGCAATTCGATCAAAAACACCAACCCGGCAACTTTTGCGCCAAGACTCTCGACCAACCGAATAGTTGCGGACGCAGTGCCGCCAGTAGCCAAAACATCGTCCACGATGACCACAGAGTCGCCCTCGCCCACCGCATCGGCATGAATCTCTAGTGTGTCGGTGCCGTACTCAAGCGTGTACGACTCACTCACAACAGTCCAAGGCAATTTGCCTGGTTTGCGCACCGGCACGAAACCTGCCCCTAAGCGCACGGCGACGGGTGCAGCAAAGATGAAACCACGAGCTTCAACCCCAATCACCTTGTGTGGCTTCATAGCGCCACACAGCGACGCGAGAGATGAGATGGCGAGCTCAAGACCAGCAGGGTCCGCCAGCAACGGTGTGATATCGCGAAACATGATGCCGGGCGATGGAACGTCTGGAATAGTGCGAATCAGATTTTTGATTTTGTTGACGGTCATCGCAGGAAATCTCTTCGTTCAATTCGACTAAACGCGTGCACGCGACTTGGTAAAGCGCATTGCGCCATCCTCGAGTGGTGATGTGCGGAACATCTTCTTGTCACGCTTAAAGTTTTGCGGATTAATCCATGGTTCACGGTCGCCCTGGCGAGGAAACATGTGCATCGATCGTTCCATATAACCAGATGTGAAACTGTCTATCCATGGTCGTTCCGGCATGTCCTTGTCGCTTTCGCGCAATTCGGGGGTACAAATTTCATTGCCAGTCTTTTCCATGTGATTGAGCAATCGACACACGTAAGTACAAATCAAGTCTGCGCGCAGAGTCCATGATGCATTGATGTACCCAAACACCGAACCCATGTTGGGCACTCCCGAGTATCCGAAACCCTTGTATGACCACGTCTTTGCAAAGTCAACCGGCTTGCCGTCCACCACAAAGTCCATCTCACCAAGAGTTACTAAATTGAGACCAGTTGCTGTCACAATGATGTCGGCTTCAAGGGTCTCGCCCGATGCAAGAGTGATTCCTGTTTCGGTGAAATTTGCAATGGTGTCGGTCACCATAGTGGCTTTGCCAGATCTGATTGAGGCAAACAAATCGCCATTTGGTACCAAGCAGAGCCGTTGATCCCATGGGTTGTACTTGGGTGTGAAGTGTTTGTCGACGTCGTAGTCGGGCCCAAGTTCGGCACGCACGCCACCCAACAGCAACTGTTTTACCTCTTCAGGCTTGGTGCGTGTGCGCTTATAGACAATCTGTTGCATCGTGGTGTTCTTGAGCCGTGTAATGCTGTACGCCATCTTGGATGGTAAAAATTTGCGCAACCGATTGGCCACTGGGTCAGAGTCTGGTCTTGACACGACATATGTCGGTGAGCGTTGCAACAGTGTGATGTGCTCGGCGGTTTGTGCCATTGCGGGCACCAACGTCATCGCAGTAGCACCAGAACCAATCACGATGACCCGCTTGCCCGCGTAGTCCATATCTTCTGGCCACTCTTGAGGGTGCACTATCTGACCCTTAAAGCGATCGATACCCACAAACTCTGGTGTGTAGCCACCCTTGTAGCTGTAGTAACCCGAGCACATAAACAAAAAATTGCAACTCATTTTTACGGTTTCATTCGTATCTTTGCGTGTTGCGGTCACAGTCCAACGCGCATCGTCCGTCGACCACTCCGCTTTCGTCACCAAATGGTTGAAGCGAATACGTTTGTCGATGCCGTATTCAACAGATGTGTCTTTCACGTACTGCAAAATTGAAGGCCCATCGGCTATTGACTTGGCGGCGGTCCACGCTTTAAAGCTGTAGCCAAGCGTGTGCATGTCGCTGTCGGAGCGCACTCCTGGATAACGAAATAAATCCCAGGTGCCTCCCAAACTGTCTCGACCCTCCAGAATTACATAACTGCGATCTGGGCTCATGGTCTGCAAGTGATATGCGGCGCTCACCCCCGTGAGTCCTGCACCAACAACGACAACGTCTACATGTTCTATCGGCATTGACATCACCCTAATCTCTCGAGTATTTCGCTGGCGAGGCGAGTAGTTGCCGCTTTTCTTCAGCAGGCTGAGCCGATAAACTGAAAGTTCCTTCGCGGGTGTAGCTCAATGGCTAGAGTCCGAGTTTTCCAAACTCGTTATGCGGGTTCGATCCCCGTCACCCGCTCTCAGTGGTAATACCCAGCGGTTGATTAACGCAATTGCGACATTCAACCCAGCGGCGACGGTGAGCGCAGTACTGACTCCATATTTGGACGCAACCAATCCCCACGCAAATGCACCAATCGATGCGCCGAGCCACACCATCAGCATCGCGAGCGACGAACCACGTCCGCGCACCCAATCGGGTAACTGCACCATAAATGTAGAGAACATCGTTGTAAGCATGGCCATGGTGCCAATACCGCACACCAAGATCGCGCCAATAGCAACCGAGATGTGAGACGTGTTGGCAAATATTGCGGTGCCACACGACCACACGGCTGCAGCACAAAGAACAACTCTCTCGGTTGACATCGCGCCTCGCATTCGCGGCAACAACCACACGGCAGCAACTGAACCCACGCCAAGTGCGCCCGAGAGCAAGCCGAACCCGCTTGCCGACACATCTAAATTCTCTTTTGCAACAACCGGCATCACCGAAGTAAGCGCCGATGTCGCTCCAAGTACAAGAGTCAGTCGCAGCGCAACATTGCGCAGGTTTGCCGCAACAACAATATGTTTGATGCCTTCACCAATTGCATGATTGACACCCTGTTGACGGGGCTCACGCTGCACTGTCGATTTAAAGCGCTGAGTGACTATGACTATGGCAATAAACGAAGCTGCGTTGAGCGCAAACACCGTCCCTGGGTTAAACAGAGCAATCAAGAGACCAGCAAGTGCTGGCCCAACCGATTGAGCGATGTTGCGCGAAGTCGAATCGAGCCCGATTGCTTGCGGTAAGTGCTCGTCATCAACGATCTCTGGCGTGAGAGCCATAAATGCTGGTGCTGAAATCGTCAGTGCTATCGACTCAAAAAAAGTGCCAGCAAGTAGCCAGTTGACTGACAACAGATCGCTCCATTGCATCACTGCTAGTGCGCCAGCAATAATGAGGGCTGCAACTTGAGTAATAGAAATTAGGCGACGTCTATCGGCCATGTCGGCAAATGCTCCCGCGTGCAGCGCAAGCAAAAAACCTGGCACGGCCCACGCAGTTTGCACCAGCCCTACCAATGTCGGCGATTCTGTAAGCGTTGTCATTGTCCAACCGGCTGCCGCAATGTGCATGAACGTGCCGATATTCGAGACCAAACCGGCAATCCAGAGCGCCCTAAAAACTCGTATTTTTAGTGGCGACCAAGGGCTAGACACGCGTCATAATATACCCATGCCCGCAGATGAAGATCTCGTCACCTCGCGCGGCCTTGTCGTTGCCTTTGCCTCACTCAACTGGACATTTGCGCGCTCTACTGGTGCCGGCGGTCAGCACATCAACAAAACCTCTTCAAAGGCCACCTTGACCGTCACAACATCTGAGGTATCTGGTCCTGATTTGGCGGTCGAACGTGTGCGATCACTTCTTCCCGCCGAGATTCGTATCACTAGCCAAAAGAGCCGCAGCCAGTGGCGCAATAGACAACTCTGTATGGCCCAATTGCGCGACATGCTCGACACCGCTGCGATGCCTCCTGCCCCGCCACGTAGAAAGTCGCGCCCTACGCGTGGATCAATTGAGCGACGTCTCGACAGTAAGCGCCGTGAAAGCCAGAAGAAAGAATCTCGTCGCACTGACAATTGGTAGGCGATGTCAAAATTGCTCTGTAATACGACTGTAATCTTATAAAAACCATACCAAATATGACTCAAAGTGGGTATCCACCACTTGCACAAACATGCTTCTTACCGTTGAATATGTAGACATCCCGTCTACAGAACTGGGGAAATACATAACATGACAGCTGGATTCTGGACAAGCTTCGGAGAACTCGTTCTCCTAGCAATTTTGCTCGGCGCCGTAACAACCGTTGTTGATTCGGTACTTGGCACAGTCGGAGTAAGCGCAATGATCAAGAAGCTTCCAATCATCGGCTCCAATTGGGGCTTGATCGTGGCTATCGCAATGATGGCAGTAATCGATCAGGATGTTGTAAGCGGTTGGGGAATTGCATTGACCGATGACTGGATGATTTGGGTCGCTAACGGCGCAGTCATCTACGGAATGGTTCCTGTAAAGGATGCCGTTGTATCAATGATTGGTAAGGGTTTCCGCGCTTAATTAGCGTTTTTAACTCTGAATATTCGAAAAGCCGTCGGCGCAAGCCGGCGGCTTTTCTATTTATATCGCCTGTGTTCCGAACTAGCGTGATCACCATGACACTCGACCCAAACCTCGTTGCAACGTACAAACGAGATGGTGTGGTGGTATTGCGCAATCTCGTCTCATCAGATGCTCTCGAACTGCTGCGACAAGGTGTCCTAGCCAACATGAAGTCTCCTGGCCCGTGGGCCAACGAATACACACCGGTCGGCGCTAGTGGTCGCTTCTTTGATGATTACGTCAACTGGCAACGAATTCCGCAGTTTGAACAAGTAGGCAACAAAGGTCCAGTTCCACAAGCCGCACTCGAACTCATGACAACCAAGACTGCGCGCATGTTTCACGAGCATGTGCTTGTAAAAGAAGCCCAGACGCGCGAGGTGACCCCGTGGCATCACGACGACCCGTACTACGGGATTGATGGCATGGACAACGTCAGCATCTGGATTCCCCTTGATCCAATCCCCGAATCAGTTGCATTGCGTTTTATCGTCGGTAGCCATCTGTGGAACAAGCGATTTATTCCCCGCCGATTTGCCGACCAGTCGGTGTATGTCGAAGACGCCGTTGATTTTGTGAGCATGCCCAATCAAAGTGAAATAGACGAAATGCAATCTCGTACTTGCCCAGTGGGGCTCGGCGATGCTGTTGCATTTCATTACCGCACTCTGCACTCGGCGCCGGGCACATTTGGCACCGAAGTCCATCTCAGACGTGCGGTAAGTTTTCGTTACGTGGGTGACGATGCGGTATTCGCCTCACGCCCTTGGCGCACCTCACCACCGCTTGAAGGCAACGGCTTATCGTTCGGTGATCAACTAGATGATCCGCGATTCCCTATCGTGGCATCTGCCTAAATGTCAATCCTCATCTTTGCAATAGTTGGTGCAATTGCCCAGCTCATCGACGGCACACTGGGCATGGCTTTTGGCATCACGTCCAGCTCGTTGCTGGTAATTGCTGGTGCAACTCCGCTTGCCGCAAGCGCTGCAGTTCATTTTGCCGAACTAGGCACCACTTTTTCATCAGGCGCAGCGCATTGGCGGGCGGGAAACGTCGACTGGCACATCGTTCGGCGCCTCGGCTTTCCGGGAGCAGTCGGCGCCGCTATTGGGTCGACCGTGCTGTCTAGATTTTCGTTAGAGGGTTCTCGAATGTGGATGGCTGCATTGTTGTTTGTGCTTGGCCTTGTTTTGATTGTTCGGTTTGGTTTGAAAATCCGCATCATTTCTGCTCTCGGCACCAGACCAAGTTCTCAGGTGCTCATTCCACTTGGCCTTTCGGCTGGCTTTATTGACGCATCGGGTGGCGGCGGGTGGGGGCCAGTCACCACCCCGACACTGCTTGCCATCACGTCACACGAACCTCGAAAAGTCATTGGCACTGTGAGTGCATCAGAATTCTTCGTCGCACTTGCTGCAAGTGGTGGATTCATTGCAGGTTCTGCAACCAGTGAAATGGACTGGAAGGTTATTGCTGGGTTGTTGCTTGGTGGAGTTCTGATGGCACCCTTCGCAGCTTTGCTCGCCGGTCGTTTACCTCATGCGCCATTTGGAACCCTGATTGGTGGAATGGTTGTTTTATTGAATGGCAGAATTCTGCTCAGAGGGTTTGGTGCGAGCAACCTTGTTATCGGCATGTGCGCCCTGATTGTTGGCTTGTGCGTTGTTGTCCTTGCATTCAATGCTTGGAAACGCGAGGACCGAGAGGGTGTCGAGCACTCGTTCTACGAAGAAAACGAGTTGTAGTTAACTTTCGCGCAGTGGTGCACCCATTGGCTTAAACGAAAACTTGCGGAAAACTTCGGCGTAGCCACCCTCATACAACAAACCTGCTTCGCGAGCCCGCTCTACGGCGTTGGTCCTTCGCGCAAGCGATTGGTATTCATACCAAGGCACTCCAGGCGCATCGTGGTGAGCAACATGCAAATTGTTATTCAGCATCAGCAGACTCATGAACGGTCCTGCCATGACCATTGCAGTGCGGGTTTCTACACCTGCCTGATATTTGTGTTCTGGAAACGGACGAATCGCATTGAGGATTCGACCACCGTAAGTAGTGCCCAGCGCAAACTGCCATAACGGCATTCCAGCAACCGAACGAACGAAATACACAACCACGACAAGACCAACGACATGAACCGCCATTGCAAACCATGTTTGCTTGTTTCCTCGCATCATCAGTCGAATTTGCGACCAGAGATATGTCACGGTGCTGACAATTGTCCACACAAACATGCGAAACAAAATTGTTCGATTAGCCCAGTATGCAGCCCGACGAATTGGGCCCGCACTCGCCCAAGCTTGCGGTGACACGTAGTAGCTCTCATTGTCGAGACCAGGGTGCGTGAGATCGGACTCGTGGTGCTCAAGGTGGTCCGTTCTGAAACAGAAATAAGGGATCCACAGTGTGACTGGAATCGACCCAATGGCATCGTTGATCCATTTGCTGCGGAATGGGTGACCGTGGATCGTCTCGTGTTGCATGCTTAAGTGCCAAGCACCGAGCACGCTCAAGAACGGAATTGTCAACCAAGGTGTCAACACCTCATGACGCATCACAGTAAGCACCGTGAGGCCATAGACCGCAATGATTACGGCAATCGTGCGCCACTCACCTCGCCCGTTGAGCAGTGATTTTTGCGATCTAGAGGCTTGTGACACGCCTACATTCTACAATGAGACAGTGCCCCGGCTAGTTGCTCTCGCCAAAACTTATGGCCCCGGAATCATATTTATCGGCATAGTGACATTTGTCGGTTTTAACATTCACTGGAAATTTGAAACGATTTCGCCACTTGTCGCATCGCTGGTGTTAGGTGTGCTGATTGGAAATTTGGTTTCTTTACCTAGAAGTTTTATGCCTGGTCAAAAATTTGTGGCAAAGAAAGTTTTGCGCTTTGGCATAGTTCTCCTTGGCACACAACTCGCGCTCAATCAAGTCGTCGATCTTGGTGGTCGCGAGCTGATCGTGGTGGTTGGAGTTGTTGCGCTCACATTCCTCGGCACGTTGTGGCTTGGTCCACGTCTTGGAGTATCAAAATCACTTTCGCTTCTGATCGCTACAGGATTCTCAATCTGCGGTGCTTCTGCTGTGGCAGCCATGGAAGGCGTGGTTGAAGCAGATGAAGAAGAAGTCACTTACGCCATCGCACTTGTGACTCTGTGCGGAAGTCTGGCAATTGTTTTGTTGCCACTCCTTCGCAACGTACTTGGTCTTTCCGATCCACAACTATTTGGATCGTGGGTTGGAGCAAGCGTCCATGACGTAGCCCAAGTGATTGCCACCTCGTCTACAGGTGGAGATTCGGCAGTTCAATCGGCAACTGTCGTCAAGCTTTCTCGGGTCGTATTGCTCGCACCACTTGTCGCCTGCGTCAGTATTTGGGTGCGCCGCTCGTCGAGTGGCCTTATAGCCAAAGCAAAAGCCAACAAGGCAGACAAGAAACATGTGAGTATTGTTCCACTTTTTGTCATTGGATTTCTCGTGATGATCGCGGTGCGCACAACCGGCGTCATTCCAGACAATTGGCTTTCAAAACTCAAAACAATTGAGCAAGTTTGTCTTGCGAGCGCACTGGTGGGCTTGGGCTCCGACGTGCGTATTGCCAAACTCCTCAAGGTTGGCGGACGGCCTCTCTTGTTAGCACTCTTGAGTTGGTTTGGAATTGCAGTTGTCTCGCTGATTGGCGTACGACTTGTTGCCTAACAGGCGACTTATTTATTAGAGAGCACCAACCACACATTTACCGCCTCGGACAACAGCGCGGGTTTGATTTACGCCAGGACGATAAGCCAAGTGAACGTGGCTTGGTGCATCCAGCACAACCAAGTCGGCCCGCGATCCAGCACACAGGTTGCCAATGTCGGTGCGACGCAATGCCTGAGCACCACCCT
This sequence comes from Ilumatobacteraceae bacterium, assembly GCA_044240275.1. Classification (GTDB taxonomy): domain Bacteria; phylum Actinomycetota; class Acidimicrobiia; order Acidimicrobiales; family Ilumatobacteraceae; genus UBA3006. Next base: position 20,240 of record JBIHZV010000002.1, read on the forward strand.
GAGTAGATGACCACAATGCCTGATCTGGCGTCATACCCATCAAGATCACTCCAAGCGACATCACAAATGGCATCGAAGTTGTGTACGAAGATCCAGGATTGCAATCGGTAGCGAGCGCAACTGTCACACCCTGATCGATCATATGTCGACCGTGTGGAAGTGGCCCACGCGTGCACAACTCGGCGGCAGGCAACAATGTGGCAACAGTTGTCTTGCTTGCACTTGCCAGCGCCTCAATATCAAGTTCCGTAATGTGCGTGCAATGATCGCATGACGCAACACCCAATTCCACACCCAATTTTATTGCCCCACTCGGCGCTAATTGACTGGCATGGATGCGAGTACCGAGACCGGCTTTGGCACCTGCGTTCAGAATTTCTCGTGACTGCTCCTCGGTAAATGCTCCGCGATCACAAAACACATCAATCCACTTTGCATGAGGAAGGCATGCATCCAACATTTCACCAACAACTAAGTCGACATAGTCTTCCTGCTTTACATCTGTTGGACAGAGGTGTGCACCAAGAAATGTGGTCTCGGTCGTGATCGAACGAGCAATGCGCAATGATCGCTCTTCGTCTCTAACTGATAAGCCGTAGCCAGACTTGACCTCGAGAGTTGTCGTGCCCGAGCACAATGCTTCGTAGGCCAGATGTCGCGCATTAAGCGACAACAACTCATCGCTTGCCTCACGCGTGGCGATCATGGTGCTCTCAATACCACCTGCGGCATATGGGATGCCCTCCATGCGAGCCTCAAACTCGGTTGCGCGGTCGCCAGCAAACACGATGTGTGTATGGCTATCAACAAAGCCAGGAATGATTGCGCACCCATCACAACCAATTGGCTGTGCCTCGGTGTATTGATCAATTTGATCTTGCGGGCCGCACCACACAATGTTGCCGTCATCGTCGGCAACTAGACCTGCATTATTGATAATGCCAAGCGGACCGTTGCCAATTGACGGATCGTTAGTAACGAGGTGTCCGATGTTATTGAGCGCGAGCGTCATGAACCGTGCTTCGCTACGAGTGCCTTAGCGCGCTCTACAAACGCGTCGTGATGAAAGAGATTAAATGAATCCCACGTCGTCAACGTTCCCGAGTCGATCACTTTGTCGAGAAACAACAGGCCATCTAGGTGATCGACTTCATGCTGAAACGTGCACGCTGTGAGACCAAGAATGTCTTTGTCGATTGGGTTGCCTTCGCGGTCCCATGCAGTCAAATGCAGACGGGTATGACGCGCCACCTCGCCGCGAATACCGGGAACCGACAAGCATCCCTCCATGTTTTTAAACATGTCGTCGTCGAGCGGTGTAAGCACGGGGTTCACCAAAATGGTCAGAGGTACTCGCGGCTTGTATGGGTAGCGCGGGTTGTTGTCGACTTCGACAGCACAGATGCGCTGATGTCGCAGCACTTGCGTTGCGGCAAGCCCAGCACCATTTGCATGACGCATTGTCTCGATGAGGTCATCAATAAATTGTTGTGTCTCGGGCAATGCAAGTTGCTCGCGAGTTACTTCTTTTGCCACCCACTTAAGTTCTGGGTGGCCCACTGTTGCTATCGGTAAGACGGTCATAAGCCTTACAGTGTAACGACTGAGGCAATTGCCCTTCCAAGTCCGCCGACCACGTCAGACACGGCGAGATGTTGGTGATCCTGCACTATTTGACGCCCACCCACCCAGACATCGCGCACATCTGCCGGCGAAGCCGCGTGCACAATATGTGCCGCCGCATTGGCGGAATCAAACGATGCCAGCCGAACCGAATCGAGTGACAACGCAATGAAATCGGCTGGAGCACCCACCTGAATGCCGTATTGCCCCCATCCAAGTGCGGTTGCACCGCCCGACGTTGCTGCAATCAACAAACTCGCAGGAGCATGCACTCCGCGCTTGCCAGTGACGAGTCGCTCATCGGTTTCTACTGCACGTGTCTCTTCAAACATGTCAATGAATGCATTTGAGTCAGTACCAAGAGACAGCACTGCCCCGCCTGCACTCAACGAACCTGCCGGGCCTACGCCATCGGCCAAATCACGTTCTGTTGTTGGACACATACATACGCCGCTATGACTTGACCCGAGTAATGAAATGTCAGTTGCAGACAAGTGCGTTGCGTGCACTGCGGTGAAGTGTCTGCCTAGCAAACCTGCATCAGCCAATACCTGCGTCGGCGTCTTGCCAGTAGCTGCAATGCATGCAGCATTTTCTGCTGGCTGCTCGCTCACATGTACGTGCACCACTTTGCCATGACGATTTGCAACAACTTCTTCCAACTCATTTGGATGCACTGCGCGCACACTGTGCGGCGCCATGCCAACAGTCCAACCTGGACCGTGTTCACCACTAATATCGCCCTCACCAAGCGCATCAACCCTGTCGAGCCAGTTGTCAATCGTGCCATCCGAAAAACGTTTTTGTTCGGCCAGCGGCTCTGGCTTATCGAGAGCTGCATGCAAGTAAGCAACATCGAGTAGCGCCATGCGAATACCCGCTCGCTGTGAAGCAGCGACCATGGCAAGACCCATTTCATTTGGGTTTGCATATCGAGTGCCATCTTGCTGATGATGGATGTAATGAAACTCACCAACACCGGTGATGCCGCTGAGCGCCATCTCGGCAAATGTCATTGCTGCGAGTTCGCCATATGTTTCAGGAGTCAAGCGATTGGCAATCTCATACATCGGTGTGCGCCACGACCAAAAATCTCCTGCACCACCGTGTGTGCGTCCGCGTAATGCGCGATGAAACGCATGACTGTGTGCGTTGACAAGACCCGGCATTACGACTCCAGCAATTCGCACATCACTTGCTTGTGCATCAACCCCATCTTCAACACTTGTAATTACGCCGCTGCTTACAGTGATTCGCACGTTGGCAACAGCAGACTCCGTGCCTCGCCAAGCCCACTGTGCATGAAATGTTTGAGTCGTCATAGCGTCGTCGTAATCTCGTTATGCCTGTGCTTCGCGCATAGGAATGCGCACTCCGCGTTGATCGGCAACCTCGATAGCCCTGTCATAACCCGCATCTGCGTGGCGAATAACGCCCATTCCTGGGTCGGCCACCAACACGCGTGCCAGTTTTTCTGCAGCTAGGTCGGTGCCGTCGGCGACTGCAACCATGCCGGCATGAATGCTTCGGCCAATACCCACCCCGCCGCCATGATGAATGCTCACCCATGTCGCGCCGCTCGCGGTATTAACGAGCGCGTTCAGCAGCGGCCAGTCGGCAATGGCATCCGATCCATCGAGCATTGATTCGGTTTCGCGATATGGCGATGCCACCGAACCAGAGTCCAAATGATCGCGACCAATCACGATTGGTGCTTTGAGTTGACCCTTTTTCACCATCTCGTTAAATCGCAGACCAAGACGGTGTCGTTCGCCGTAACCGAGCCAGCAAATGCGCGCAGGGAGGCCCTGAAATGCAACGCGTTCTTTGGCCAAATGAATCCACTTTGCCAAACCTTCGTCATCAGGAAACTCTTCCATTGCAGCCGCATCGGTGGCGGCGATGTCGGCAGGGTCTCCCGATAATGCAACCCAACGAAATGGTCCACGTCCTTCACAGAACTGCGGACGAATATATGCAGGCAAGAAACCTGGATAATCGAATGCTCTGTCGTAGCCACCAAGTTGTGCTTCACGACGAAGCGAGTTGCCATAGTCAAACACTTCGGCACCAGCATCCATAAAACCAACCATTGCAGCACACTGCTCGGCCATTGCCAAGCGAGAGCGACGAATGTATTCAGTAGGGTTCGTTGCAAGCAAATTCTTTGCAGCCTCTTCGCTCACATCGTTTGGAACATATGACAACGGGTCATGTGCGCTCGTTTGATCAGTCACAATGTCTGCGGGAAAACCCATCGCCAACAATTTTGGAAATACATCGGCCGCATTAGCAACGAGCCCAACCGACAAACGTCGTCGCTCTTTTTTTGCAGCCAAACACTGGGCAACAGCATCTTCAAGCGACGTCGCGACAACATCGAGATAACGAGTTTCAACACGACGATTAACACGCCACGCGTCCACATCAACACACAACGCAACACCGTCGTTCATGGTGATGGCAAGTGGCTGAGCGCCACCCATGCCGCCAAGACCACCGGTCAATGTGATGGTGCCAGCAAGCGTGTTACCAAACTTGCGGCGTGCAATCTCTGCAAAACATTCGTACGTTCCCTGCAAGATTCCTTGTGTACCGATGTAGATCCACGACCCGGCAGTCATTTGTCCATACATCGTGAGCCCAAGGTCTTCAAGTCGACGAAATTCGTCCCACGTTGCCCAGTCACCCACCAAGTTGCTGTTTGCGAGTAACACCCTCGGTGCCCACTCATGGGTGCGAAACACGCCTACTGGCTTGCCAGACTGCACGAGCATCGTCTCGTCGGGCTTGAGCGTCGTCATCGTGCGCAACATTGCGTCGTAGGCGTCCCAACTGCGAGCCGCGCGACCCGTGCCACCGTAAACAACGAGATCATCCGGGCGCTCGGCCACTGCTGGGTCGAGATTGTTCTGCAGCATCCGATACGGCGCCTCAATTTGCCAATTAACGCACGTGAGTTTGCTTCCCGTAGGCGCCTTTACTGGACGAGGACCCGACATTGATATTCCGATCTATATATGAGACGTGTTCTTGCTCTTACTTTTTGTACTTACCGACGCGGCAACACTACCTCGGCAATTTTCACCAGATCCAGTACGCCGTCGTAGTCACTATTGGCAAGGCGCACAAAGCCACTGATACCGATATCCGCTAGAGCGGTCTCCAAATCCGACCGCCCAAATACCCCACATACAACGCGATACAACTCGTCCGCATCTACAGCTGAAGATTTCGACACAATAATTGGTGTTGCCGGAACAAGTGGTCCGTACCCAATCACTCGCAAGTTGTTTACAAGATCAGGGCGATGACGAGAAAGCAACCGATACGTCACTGAGTCAATTGATGCGATATTTGCTTCCCCATCTTGAAGCATTTGCAGACTCATGGCATGCCCACCACTCTGGACATATGGAGTTCCAACGAGAGAATTGTTTGCCACATTTGCAAGCGCCACACCGAGACTGCACCAACCACTCAAACTCTGCGTGTTGTTCACCACTGGGCGTAATCCATCAGCTTGCTCGATATTCGCAATGCCTAAAGATTTGGGAACAACAATGACCGTTCGGTACCCACCCCGATCATCACTGACGTCTGTCCACAGTGGCGTACCAACGACGTTTACAGATGTATGCAATTCCTCAATGAACGGCAATCCACAGCTTTGGCTCAAGAGCATCCCATCACTCGACCAGTGATGCATCAAGTCTGCGTGCACAGATGCATTAGGTACTTCGGCATGAGCATCAAGACCAATTGCGCCCAACGACAACGCAAGTGCCTCAACAATTTGCATTGTCGACGTGTGCACTTCAGCAAAGTCGTACATGGGCAGCGAAACGCTGCGAGATGAAGAATTAATCGGCGGCAACGAACTTTGGCTTTGCAAATATCGCACGCACGCGACTTTCAAAATGCTCAAGCGGCAGCGTGTCGTAACTAGGGTCAAACGCTTTTTGATCCCACTCGTCAGCAAACTTTGCAGCCAAGTCATATGCAGGGTGACCCTCATGTTTTTTACGTGCATCGGGGTTCATGCCGAAGTGTCCGTAATAGTGGCGACCCTGAAAATCTTGGTGTGCCTCAATCATGAAGTGCACTTCTGGGCGCACATATGGCTTCAAGATTGCCGCGGCAATGGCCGGATGATTGGGAACACTGATGGCCTTGCCAATGTCATGGCACAGCGATGCGACCACTACTTCGTCATCGGCACCGGCACGCTCGGCCATAGTTGCGGTCTGCAGCGCGTGCGTCAATTGGTCGGTCACAAATCCATCGATAATCGTGTCCATGCCGCGCAACATGTTCAGAATTCCTTCAGCAACACGCGGCTGGTTTTTGGCGGTCTCAGCGCCAATGTTTAACCACTCTTCCTTGGTCGACACATCCATGCTTGTAAAAGTGGCGTTCGTCATCTGTTAATTCCACCATTGATATGGTCGCGAGTCAAGTGCTCTCAGCCATGTGTAGCTTTGAGCCACGTAGTGCTCATGGATGCATAGCCTTACTGGCGTGAAGCGATTAATCATCAGCATCTGCCTTGTCGTTGGACTTGCTGCTTGCAGCAACGGCGAGGGTTCCAATACAACCATCTCTACGTCTACCCCCACCTCAAGCACAACTACGACTGCTCCTACGCCGACAACTACGACGACGCTCGTACCTCCAGATGGCAAGAGATCCGACGAACGAACCCTCACGCTGTTTGACACCATTGCCAACGACAACTTGCAGCCAAAAAGCATCGTGCACTCTGGTACCGGATTGTTCTTTGCACAGAACATGATGTATCGACACAACATCAGTGTGTTTGATCGACAGAGCAAATTGCTTGCGACTATCGACGACAAAGTTGATCTCAAAGATTTTGGCGTTGAGGTTGTGGGCAGATCTTCAGTCGTTCGTGGTTCACCCGTCGAGGCCGCATTTTCGCCAAATTCCAAGTACGCATACATCTCCAACTACGCAATGTACGGAGCCGGATGGGACCCGAGTGCGGTCGACACATGCCAAGGTAAAGACCACGACCAAAGCTTTGTTTATCGCGTAGACACATCGACATTCGCAATTGACCAAGTTGTCATGGTTGGCGCTGTACCCAAATATCTTGCTGTCTCACCTGACAATAAGTACATCGTTGTGTCGAATTTTTGCTCAACTGATGTTTCAATCATTGATGTCGCGACCAACAAAGAAGTGAAACGCATCGATGTTGGCTTGCACCCACGAGGAATTGCCATCACCAGCGATTCGGCAATCGCTTATGTGACCGTGATGGGAGGCGGCATTATCGTGGCAATTAATCTGCAAGACTTCACCACACGCACCATCACCACTGCTGGTTATACGCCACGACATGTTGTGCTTTCGCCAGACAATTCGGTGCTGTACATCACCAACAACAAAGCAGGGCAAGTACGTGCCATCAACCCCCTCACCGACACTCTCATCAAGTCGGTTGCGACCGGAACCGAACCCCGCACCATGGTGATGTCCGATGATGGTTTAAGCCTCTATGTCGTCAATTACCAAAGCGACACGATGGTCAAGGTCCGCACAAGCGACATGCAAGTCATCCAGACCTTGAAAACTGGTCACCATCCGGTCGGTATTACCTACGATGCACAAATGCGTCGAGTATGGGTTGCCAACTACACAGGCAGCTTGTGGGTGTTTGAAGACAAGTAAGGCGCGAGTTATTGACTAACAGTTGCATGGCCCGTAGCCATGCGCTTGCCTACTTTGGCGATACGTGACATGCGCTTAAACAACGAATCACGAGCAGCTTCTGCTTCATCGCTCAAACCGGTAATGCTCTCGAGTTTCCAATGACGCATGATGACTGGCTCGAGTATCTGGTCATGATGGATCTGCAAGTCATAGATACCGGCTTTGGCGATTTCTTTTGACAAACGATCGAAGTCAGGGATACCAAGACCAGGCATTGAAAAAGTTCGCACCGCACGCTCAATACCCATGACAGTCGAAGACGGATCAACTTCAAGGGCTGCAGCCGTCAAGTCGCGATAAAACAAATAATGCAAGTTTTCGTCGTTGCCCACTCGCGACATAATTGCGGTGCCCAACTCGTCTTTCATCAACTTGCCGGTATTGCGATGAGAAATACGTGTTGCGAGTTCTTGCATGCTCACATAGGCAAGCGCTTCGAACGCATCATGAGGTGTTGGCACCTGTCCACCTCGCACCTGAATCATGCGCGCCCTCTCAAGAGCAATCGGGTCAACAGCTCGCGTGACGGTGAAGTAATCGCGCATCACTATCGAGTGTCTGCCCTCTTCTGCTGTCCAGTTGCGTGCCCACTCACCAAATGCTGTGTCGCTTCCAAACAATCGGTCGATGTCACGAAAGTAGTAAGGCAAATTGTCTTCTGTCAGCAAGTTGACAAAGAGCGCAGCGCGCACTGCTTCATCGATCTCGGTGTCTCCTCCACCAAAGTCGGCATCTTCAGGCACCCACTGCTTGCCAGGCTCAAAATCTTTGCCTCGGCCGTACGGCACCATCTCGTGCGGAAACCATTCTTTAGCAACACCTTGGTGACGCTCGTACAACTTGGCCGCAACAGGCTCGAGCTCAATCAGCAGTTGCTCTTGATTCATAACAACAACCCTACCCTCGCTCGTTGCGCTGAATCTGTGACACCAATCGCGCTAGAGGCACGCGGAAATGAGGAAGCAATTCAATGCCCGCATGTTTCAGACTCGTGTTGTTGAGCACCGAATTGAATGGGCGCTTGGCCGGGCGCGGTGGCTGCAATTCATGTGTCTTTATCGGTGCAACCTTGTCGGCATCAAACCCAGCAGCCATCAATACTTCGCGAGCAAACTCATACCAACTCACATCGCCTTGATTAGTGACATGCCATATACCGTGTCGCTTTTCTGTGGCTAGGCGCACGATCATTGTCGCTGCATCATCTGCAAAAGTGGGGTTGCCTATCTGGTCGTCGACAAACTTGAGTTGCGGCTGTTCGGCTAATCGCAAAATGGTCTTGACCATGTTGCTGCCATAAAAACCGCACACCCACGAAATGCGCACAATTGCATCAAGTGGCCCAAGGGCTCGCTCTCCCGCCAATTTGCTCGCACCATACACGCTCTGCGGATTCGGTGTATCGCTCTCGTCATATGCCGAAGTCTTGCTGCCGTCAAACACATAGTCAGTGGAGATGTACACAACGTGCGCGCCAACAGCACGCGCCGCATCTGCAACGTATTTCGTTGCGGTGCCATTCACCAACATTGCTTTGTCGGGGTCGCTCTCACATGCATCCACTGCTGTCCATGCAGCAGCATGAATGACAACGTCAGGTCGCGCTGCCGTGATCACAGCATCAACAGCCAACTTGTCGGTGATGTCGAGTGTCTCGTGCGATGAAGCAACAACTTCGTGGCCCGATGCAATAGCTGCTCGCACCAACTCATGACCAAGTTGCCCATTGACCCCCGTGATCAAAACTTTCATTACCGGAGACCTTGCATTACTTGCTTGCCTTGAGGGGCTCCCACCACCAACGGTTGTCGCGATACCACGCAACTGTCTGCTCTAGTGCTTCGTCTAGCGAACGAGCGCGCTTCCAGCCGAGCGCGGTGATCTTTGCAATGTCTACTGAATATCTGCGATCGTGCCCAAGTCGGTCAGCTACATAGTTGACGCTCGAATCGTCTTTGTCCAGCAATGCAAGCAACTTGTCAACCAACACTCGGTTTGGCGTTTCATTACCAGCACCGATGTTGTAGATCTCGCCCACGTTGCCCTTTTCCAATACCAAGTGCACGCCAGTGCAATGGTCGTCTACATACAGCCAGTCACGCTCGTTCAGCCCGTCGCCGTACAGAGGAATTTTTTTGCCATCAAGCAAGTTGGTAGTAAACAACGGAATCGCTTTTTCTGGATATTGATAGGGACCAAAGTTGTTTGTGCAACGCGTGACTACAACTGGCACACCGTGCGTCGCGTGATAGCTGAGCGCGATCAAGTCCGAGCCAGCCTTTGACGCCGAATATGGCGATCTTGGTTCGAGTGGGTCGGTCTCTTTAGACGAACCAACTTCGACCGAGCCGTACACCTCATCGGTGCCAATGTGCACGACGCGCGAGACTTCAAGTTGACGCGCTGCATCCATGATCACGTTGGTGCCAAAGCAGTTCGTGAGGATGAAGTCTTCGCTGCCTACGATAGAGCGGTCGACATGGCTTTCGGCTGCAAAGTGCACTACCGAGTCGTGACCCTTCATTGCTGCCATTACATCACCCGGTTGGCAGATGTTGCCTCTAACAAACGAATACCTTGGACTGTCGTCTACGTCTTTGAGCGTCGACATGTTGCCCGCATACGTGAGTGAGTCGTACACCGTTACCGAATGATCGGTGTTGGCAAGCACCCAACGCACATAGTTTGAACCAATAAAGCCGGCTGCGCCAGTTACAAAAATCTTCACGTTGTTACCTCAGGTGCGCAGGCCAAAGTGTGGCTGAAACTGTTTGTCAATCTGACCACGCTGGGGGTTCTCTTGATCACGCTTCGACAAGATCGGGTCGGCAATGCCCCAGTCTGCTTTGACGCCTGGGTCATTCCATGCAAGACCACGCTCGTCAGTTGGGTTGTAATAGCTATCAACCAGATAGGTGATGGTCATGTCAGTCAACGATGCAAACCCGTGGGCAACGCCTGGCGGAATAAAAATGCCTCGGTGGTCATGTGTGCCATCTGCTCGCGCACCCAAGTCAACAACTTGCGTCGCGCCATCGGTTGGTGAGCCTGTGCGCAAGTCGTGCAACACCACTCTGCACGTACCGTAGGGCACGTACCAGTAGTCGCTTTGGTGAAGGTGATAGTGCAACCCAACGATGCAACCTTTTTGACGGTCTCCGCGATTGCCTTGCACCATTTCGCGTCCAAGCGGAAACCACTGGCGACGATATGTCTCAATGAAGTAGCCGCGGTCGTCCTTGAACATCGACGGCTCAACAATTTGTACTCCAGAGATAATGGTTGACTCGGTAATTGTTGGCATTTACTCCAGCTCCACTTTCGAATCGTCGCCGAGCATCAGACGCAATGCTCGGGGCTTTTGCTCAGACCTTGTTACGGCAACATCACGACCGATGAGCGAGTCGGTGAGGCGTGCGATGCCAATAATGCTCGAGCCGTCGAGCACAACCGAATGCTCCATCTCTGAATGCTCAACCTTGCAGTTGCGGCCGAGCGATGTGTAGGGCCCGATATAGCTGTGATCGACCACAGAGCCGCTGCCGATCACCACTGGCCCGCGAATGCGCGAGCCTTTAATAACAGCGCCCTTCTCGATTACTACCCGTCCCTCGATCTGCGACGCACTATCTACTTCGCCGTCGTTACGGGGCTCAAGTACTTCGAGTACTAAACGATTGCATTCGAGCAGCGGATCTTTCTTGCCGGTGTCAATCCACCAGCCTTGCAACACTTGATGATGCACAACCTTTTTTTGATCTACGAGCCACTGAATTGCATCAGTGATCTCGAGCTCGCCACGAGGTGACGGCTTGATCGATCGCACTGCTTCGTTGATGGTCTTGTCAAACAAGTACACGCCAACAAGTGCAAGATCACTTGGCGGATTTTCGGGCTTCTCAACGAGTCGCACAACATGGCCATTGCTATCAATTTCGGCAACACCAAACTGTTTTGGATTCTCAACGTGGCACAACAAAATCTGTGCGGTGGGCGCCTTGGGTCCACCTGCAGCTCGAGCATTCTTAAAGTCATCCACGAACTGCGTAAGGCCTTGCTCGAGCATGTTGTCGCCCAGGTACATCACAAAGTCTTCATCGCCCAAAAAGTCGTGCGCGATGAGCACGCAATGTGCAAGACCGAGTGGAGCGTCTTGAGGGATGTACGTGACCTTGACACCAAACTGTGATCCATCGCCGACTGCAGCACGAATCTCTTTGCCCGTCTCGCCAATGATGATGCCGATCTCTTTGATGCCGGCCTTTGCCATTGCCTCGATGCCATAAAACAAGATCGGCTTATTAGCTATGGGGACCAACTGCTTGGCGCTGGTATGTGTGATTGGTCGCAAACGCGTGCCAGCACCACCAGAGAGAATTAGGCCCTTCATACCGACTACAGGTTAGGCGAAACAACGACCCACAACCCCTAGTTCATCCCCTGCCAACTAGCGTTGCAACCATGACCGACGCCCTGCTACACGCCTTTGCCAAGCCCACAAAAACAGATTTTGTACGCATTGTGAGGGGTAAAGGCTCGCTCTTGTGGGACGACAAAGGCAACGAATACATCGATGGCATTGGGAGCCTTTGGTACTGCCAGGTGGGCCATGGACGCGACGAGATTGCCCAGGCAGTAGCCGAACAGATAACGACGCTTGAGACGTACTCAACATTTGATCCTTTTACTAACGACATCGCCGAAAAACTCGCTACCAAGTTGCAAACAATTTCACCAATGAAAGACGCGCGTGTGTTTTTGTGTGGCAGCGGCTCAGAGTCGATTGATACAGCAATGAAACTTGCGCGTGTTGCACAATTACAAGCCGGTCACCCCGAGCGCACCATCATCATCTCGCGCATGCGCGGTTACCACGGCACAAACTACGGCGGCACGAGCGCACAAGGTTTGCCGCTCAACAAAGTTGGTTTTGGTCAGCTGCTTCCTGAAGTTGTGCAAGTTGACAGCGACAACATTGAAGAACTTGCAAAGTTCATGAGCGAAAATAGTTCACGCATTGCCGCTGTGATTGTCGAGCCACTACAAGGTGCGGGTGGAGTGTGGCCACCAGCTCCCGGCTATTTAGAGAGTGCACGCAAATTGTGCGACCAACATGGTGCATTTCTTATTTTTGATGAAGTGATTTCTGGGTTCGGCCGCATGGGCACTTGGTTTGCAGCAAACTTTTACAACGTTGTTCCAGACTTGTTGTGCTTCGCAAAGGGTGTCACGTCTGGTTACCAACCACTCGGTGGAGTTTTTGTTGCACGCAAGGTATGCGATGCCCTCGAATCTGATCCAAACTTTTTCTTGCGCCACGGTTACACATACTCTGGCCACTCTGCAGTGTGTGCCGCTGCATTGAAGAACCTCGAGATCATCGAGCGCGAAGGCTTGTTGGAGCGCGCCAAACATATTGGTTCCATTTTGAGCGCAGCGCTCGCCGCACTTGCTAAAGATGGCACGATCGACCATGTGCGTGGCGATGGCGCAGTATGGGCCGCAGGCCTCAAGCCAGACCAAAATGCTGTTGCTATTCGCGACCGAATGATTCAATTGGGCTCGATTGCGCGTGCGATCAACACTGACACGATTGCATTCTGTCCTCCGCTAGTGATCACCGATGCCGAACTTGGCAGACTTATGGACACGTTTGCAACTGCAGCGCAAGGTAAATAAGTTTTCTAAATACACAGAATTTGGGGAATCATGCCAGGAAATTTAGATACGCAGTTAACTGGACAACGGGCATTCATTACTGGTGGAGCAAGTGGTATCGGCGCCGAGATGGCTCGCCGATTTACCCGCGAAGGCGCAAGCGTTGTCATCGCTGACGTCAATGACACTCTTGGCAAGGCCATTGCCGTTGAAGTAGGTGGCGAATATGTGCATCTCGATGTCACTGACTCGACGGCATGGGACAAGATCATTCCAACTTTTGAACCCTTCGACATCGTTTGTCTCAACGCTGGCGTTTCCACCAACTCAAACGTGTTTGGAGCCATTACCAACTTTCCGTTCGAGCACCTGAGCAACGACGATTACAGCAAAATTATGAACATCAATGTTGACGGTGTCGTGTTTGGAGCCCGTGCAGTCATACCGAGCATGGTCGAGCGAAAGTCCGGTCACATTCTTGTCACTGCTTCGCTGGCCGGAGTCGTGGCAATTGCTGCAGACCCAATTTATGGTCTTACCAAGCACGCAATGGTCGGGCTCTCCAAATCACTCGGAGCCGCCCTCGAACCACTTGGTGTGTGCGTGAGCGCGCTCTGCCCCGCGTTTCTCGACACTCCTCTGCTCTCTGAAGAAACGCGCCAGAATCTCAACGCGCTTGGTCTTGGCATCATGGATGTGTCTATTGCAGGCGACCTAGCGATGCGTGCACTCACCGAACGCGTCTCTGGCTCACAATGGATTGTGATGGATGGTCAGGCAATAACGCAATACATTCCTGCAGCACCATTTGCCTAGATGACAACAGCAGTCTTCAATCCATTTGATCCGGCGTTTCGCGCCAACCCATATCCGTACTATGACGCGCTGCGCTTCAACGAACCTGTGCACACCACCGCATTCGGCATGGTGGTGCTCACTCGCTACGACGACGTATCGACAACTCTCAAAAGTGCAGACTTTTCTCGCGACATAGAAAAGTATTCGACACAAGCATCGTCCGAAGCGCGACAGGCTCGTCGAGACCGCCAAGAATCTCGCACAAAATCCATTCTCAATCTCGACCCACCAGATCACACGCGTTTACGCCGCATTGTTTCTAAGTCGTTTACACCTTCCGCGATGGAGCGTTTGCGACCCCGCATTCAACAACTCGTCGACAAGGTTCTCGATCACGCACAAGATGCCGGGCAATTTGAACTGATTGATGATCTAGCTTTTCCAGTGCCTTTTCAGGTCATTTCCGACCTTCTCGATATGCCAACTGATCGCTCCGTCGAGTTGCGCGAGTGGTCGCAAATCATTACCAATTCGCTCGAGCCAACCGCCACCGATGAAGAACTTGTGCGCTCTGAAGATGCAATTGCCCAACTCGTGCCGTATCTGACCACCATCATCGAACACCGCCGCAAGCACTTGAGCGACGACATGCTTTCATCCTTAATCACAGCCGAAGAGTCTGGCGAACAAATGACAACCGAAGAGCTGATGGCATTTGTGGTGCTGTTGTACATCGCTGGTCACGAAACAACTGTCAACCTCATCGGCAATGGGACGCTTGCGCTGCTCAACAACCCTGAGCAACAGAGCGTCGTCCACAACAACGGACTCACCAACTCGCACATCGACGAACTATTGCGCTTTGATGGCCCGGTGCAACACACCGTTCGCGTGCCACTCGTGCCGGTGCACTACATGGTCGACAACGAGCAAATCACTGTGCAGCCAGGCACCATGGTGCTCACTTCACTCGGCGGAGCAAACCACGATCCTTCAATGTTTCTTTGCCCAAATGATCTGCAACTCAATCGCCCCAACTCCAACCGCCACATGGCGTTTGCATCGGGCATCCATTATTGCCTTGGTGCTTCATTGGCAAAGCTCGAAACCGAGATTGCGATTGGCTCGCTCATCAAACGGTTTGAGAAAATTGAAATTATTGGCACACCATCGTGGCGAGACAGACTCACCATTCGCGGCGTCAATCAGTTGCGGCTTTCAGTCAGTTAAGCGAGTAATCAAACTGCTGGTGTCCCAGCGGTTGCCGCCCATAGCAACTACTTCTTCATAAAACTTGTCAACCATCTCGGTCATTGGCAATTGCGCGCCATTGCGTGACGCCTCGTCGAAACAGATGCCAAGATCTTTGCGCATCCACTCGACTGCAAAACCAAACTCAAATTCGTTGCGCACCATTGTCTTTGCACGATTTTCCATTTGCCACGACTGTGCTGCGCCTTTTGAAATCACGTCGACCACATCATCGGGATTGAGACCGGCACGCACTGCAAAGTTAAGCGCTTCCGACAAACCCTGCGCAATACCTGCGATACAAATTTGGTTGACCATTTTTGCCAACTGCCCAGAGCCCGCAGTACCCAAAAGTTTGCTGCGTTTTGCATAAGCAGCGATGATCGGTTCAATCGCATCAAATGTTGTTGGGTCGTTGCTTCCACACATGATCGTGAGTTGTCCGTTTTCGGCGCCCGCTTGACCGCCAGAAACCGGTGCATCCACGAAACCACAACCCTGCTTTGTACACGCGTCAGCAATTTCGCGCGCGATAGTCGCGGATGCTGTTGTGTGATCAACCAAAATTCCGCCAGTCTTCAATCCGGCCAAAATTCCGTCTGGGCCAAACACCACCGAGCGCACGTCGTCATCATTGCCAACACACATCAACACCACATCGGATGCTTGAGCGACTTCTCGTGGAGTCAGCGCTCGTGAGCCACCATGTTGCTCAACCCATGCATCGGCTTTTACTGTCGTGCGGTTGTACACCGTCATCGAGTGTTTGGCAGTGGCGAGATGGCGAGCCATTGGCCCACCCATGATTCCTAAACCGACGTAACCGAGGCGTGCCATATTTGGCTATTTCTTTTTAGCAACTGCCTTGGCTGGAGCTTTGGCAACTTTGGCCACAGTTTTTACAGCAGATTTTTCGACTGGCTTCGGCGCAGTTTTTGCAGCCTGCTTGACCAACTTGGCGCCCTTCGATGGCTTGAGCACACCCTGCTCGAGTGCCGCGTCGAGCCACACTTGCGCAGCATCGGTTGACACTTTGAGTGCAGGCGAAATTTCGGAGATCAAGTTGATGCGAGCACGGTCGTACATCGTTTTTTCGGCAGCCGACAATGCAGAGTCACGATCACGTGCAGCCAAGTTGCGCACTACTTCGGCCACTTGATACACATCGCCACTCTTGAGTTTTTCTTGGTGGTTCTTAAAACGACGTGACCAGTTTGCTGGCACGCGTGGGTCGGCTTTCGACAACACTGAGCGCAAGTCTTCAAGCTCCGACTTGGACACCGGAGGGCGCACGCCCACCTGGTTGGCCATGGCGGTTGGAACCGAAAGGGTCATTTCGTTAATCACGGTCTTCAAGATGAGATACTCCTGAACAGCTCCAAAAGCCTTCATCCGCTTGATGCCGTGAACGATGCAAGCACCATGTTGTGGATAGATGACGGTGTCGCCTTTTTTGAATTTCAAGTGAAGACCTCTCTCAAGTCTGACCCCGAAAGGATAGACGATGAGACCCCAAAACCCACTAACGGCGCGTGTTTAATCAGTCTCTAGCGCCCCCGGTAGGAATCGAACCTACGACCTACGGATTAGAAGTCCGCCGCTCTATC
>JBIHZV010000095.1:0-3748 GCA_044240275.1 Ilumatobacteraceae bacterium
TTGAAATCTTCGGCCCTGAGTCATCGGGTAAGTCAACGCTTGCAATGCACGTGGTGGCCGAAGCCCAACGCAATGGCGGCATCTGCGCCTATGTCGATGCTGAACACGCAATGGACCCCGTGTACGCGAGTGCAATTGGCGTCGACATCGACAACCTGTTGATCTCGCAGCCAGACACTGGTGAGCAAGCACTCGAGATCGTCGACATGTTGGTGCGCTCCGGTTCACTCGATGTCATCGTGATCGACTCGGTAGCTGCACTTACGCCACGTGCCGAAATTGAAGGCGAGATGGGCGACAGCCACATGGGCTTGCAGGCTCGTCTCATGAGCCAGGCATTGCGCAAGCTCACTGCCAACCTCAACAAGTCCGACACAATTTTGATCTTCATCAACCAGTTGCGCGAAAAGATAGGTGTGATGTTTGGTTCACCAGAAACAACAACTGGTGGTCGTGCACTCAAGTTCTATTCGTCGGTTCGTCTCGACATTCGTCGCATTGAATCAATCAAGGACGGCGTAGAGATCGTTGGATCACGCACACGCGTCAAGGTTGTGAAGAACAAGGTTGCTCCACCATTCCGTCAAGCCGAATTCGACATCATGTACGGCAAGGGAATCAGTCGCGAGGGCGCCGTGCTCGACATGGCAGTCGAAATGGGCATTGCCAAAAAGTCTGGTGCGTGGTTTACCTACGACGGTGAACAAATGGGCCAAGGCCGCGAAAACGCCAAGAATTTCTTGCTCGAAAATCCAGAAATCATGGTGCAGATGGCCGAACGTGTTCGACAGCAGGCGGGTGTTGGCGCAGATGCCGACGCACCAGCTTTCACTGAAAAAGACGACGAGCCAATCGACCTCGACTAGTCAATTCGCATTGACACGCTTTCGTTGAAAAGCGGTCAATTACAAGGTTTCCTGTCGGCGAGTGTCCCTACACATTCGCCGACAGGGCTGCCATTTCACCGTATTCGTAAAATGCGTGACGGTAAACTTGACTGCCTGTGACTCGTAAATATGTTGTGCGCACCTTTGGGTGCCAGATGAATGCTCATGACTCCGAGCGCATCTCTGGGTTGCTCGAGCAAGACGGCATGGAACGAGCCGAGAGCGAAGACGACGCCGATCTCGTAGTTCTCAACACTTGCTGTATTCGTGAGAACGCCGACGAAAAGTTATACGGCAGTCTTGGGTGGCTCAAGCCTTGGAAAGAAAAGGGCATTGAGTTGGGCCGCGAGCGCCAGATCATGGTTGCGGGTTGCTTGGCTCAAAAAGACAAAGACCAAGTGCGCAAGCGCGCGCCGTATGTCGATGTTGTCATGGGTACGCACAACGTTCACAGAGCCGTTGATCTGCTCGAGCACGCATCCATGCGCGGTGGCATCACCGAGATCTTTGACGAAGCCGTAATCGATGACCATGCGCTGTTTCCAAGCGCATTGCCGGTGCGTCGAGAGCGTTCATACAACGCCTGGGTGACCATTCAGATCGGTTGCGACAACACGTGCACATACTGCATCGTGCCGAGTGTGCGCGGCAAAGAAATCAGCCGACCTTTTAGCGACATTGTCGACGAGGTTGCAGCGCTTGCTCGTGACGGAGTTACTGAGATCTCGTTGCTCGGACAAAATGTCAACAGCTACGGCCGCGATCTTTCACTCGACGCTCGTCGTGCGGGCGATGTCGATATCAAACTACGACCACAGTTTGGCGAATTACTGCGCGCCGTTGGCGCGGTCGACGGCATACGTCGCGTTCGTTACGTGAGCCCGCACCCCAAAGACATGAATCTTGAGACTCTCATGGCGATGGCCGAGACACCTGCCGTGTGTGAACACTTGCATTATCCGCTGCAGTCCGGATCCGACCGCGTTTTGACGCTCATGCATCGTGGCTACACAGCACAGAAGTATCTCGAGAAGATCGCACAAGCGCGCTCGTTAATCGAAGACGCAGCTGTTACGACCGACATCATTGTGGGTTTTCCAGGTGAGACTGAAGAAGATTTTGTGCAGTCGCTTGAGGTTGCTGCTGAAGCGCAATTTGACTCGGCGTACTTGTTTATCTTCTCTCCGCGTGAAGGCACCGAAGCAGCAAAGATGCAAGAGCATTTCATAGCGCCAGAAGTGATGTCGAGTCGTTACGACCGTATGAAGGTGGTGCTCGATCATTCGGCCATTATCAAGCACGAGGCACGCATTGGTCGGGTTGAGGAGGTAATCGTCGAAGGTCGCAATAAGCGCGATGCTGACGCGTTTACGGGTCGCACTCGTCAAAACAAGTTGGTGCACTTCAAGTCTGCAGACGCACTACGTGCAGGCACATACGCAACGGTCGAGATCACGTCTGCTGCGCGTTTTCACTTGTCGGGTCAATTACTCGAGGTTGGCGCAGAGCCAACGCACAAGGTACGACTCTCGGTGCAGGCTCTGTGAAACCAATAGTGATCCTTGGCCCTACGGCCAGTGGCAAATCAGATGCCGCAATGGCGGCTGCACAAGTCAACGGCAACACGCAGATCGTGGTGTGCGATGCAATGCAGGTCTACAAGCGCATGGACATCGGCACGGCAAAGCCAACCACCGACGACCAACAGCTTGTCAAACACCACTGCATCGATTTGGTTGAACCAAGTGCGCGCTTCACGGTTTCCGATTATCAAAAAGATGCACGCGCGGCTGTTGCCAAAGTGCACGAGATGGGCGCCAACGCCTTGGTGGTCGCTGGCACAGGCTTGTATCTCACATCATTGATTGACGAGTTGAGTTTCCCAGGTGAGTGGCCAGCAGTGCGCGCAGAACTGCAACGCGAGCCAGACGTTGCTGCGCTCTACAGGCACCTCAAAGCGCTTGACCCCGTTGCTGCAAAAAATATTGAGCGCAGTAATCGTCGACGAATTGAGCGCGCACTCGAAGTGTGCATTGGCAGTGGTAAACCATTTAGCGATAATGCTCCAGGCACTGGTGCATACCCCGACAACGGTGTGGTGCAAATTGGTTTGCTCTGGCCGCGCGACGTGCTCGTCAAGCGAGTCGAGTCACGAGTGAAGGCAATGTTGCAACGAGGTTTCCTGGAAGAGGTTGCGCAGTTACGTAAAGATGGCGCAATGTCGCAAACAGCTCGTCAAGCGCTTGGTTATGCAGAGCTCAACCGACATCTTGATGGTAAATGCACGCTCGACCAGGCTGTTGGCGACATCGTCACGCACACCCGCCAATTTGCAGTCCGCCAAGAGCGCTGGTTTCGCCGTGACCCCCGTATTCGTTGGGTACACATTGAAAAAGATCCAGTTGCCGAAATCGCCCCTATTTTGGCCGAGCACTTGCGCTAGAACGTAGTGAGTATGTCGACTCAACCCACTCAACCCACACCTATATATAGCGCGACAATTAGCGAGACAAAAAGCGAGGTATCTCTCACCAAGCACGACGGGCTGGGAAATGACTTTTTGGTGCTCGACCGACGTGAGGTGAGTGCTCTCAGCAACGCTCAGATGGTCGCAATTGATTGGCCAAACATGGCTCGCCTTTGGTGCAATCGCAAGACAGGCATTGGGGCCGACGGTTTGTTGCTACTTGATCGGGTCAATGCAAACACGCTCACGATGCGCTTGTTTAACTCTGATGGCTCGCTCGCCGAAATGAGCGGCAACGGCATTCGATGCTTGGCACAGGCTGCGTATATGGCAGACGGGTTGACCACAGAGGCTGTGTACGCAGTCACGACAGATGCGGGTGAGCGACGTGTGG
>JBIHZV010000097.1:0-3726 GCA_044240275.1 Ilumatobacteraceae bacterium
GAAAAAACCGGTGAGTTTCGCGGCCGCTACCACGTGCTCCTAGGAGCGATGAATCCACTTGAGGGCATTGGCCCAGAGCAACTCAAGATTCGCGAACTGCTGGCACGCCTCGACACCGAGGGCGTGAAAGAAGTGATCTTGTGCACAAACCCAAACACTGAAGGCGATGTGACTGCCATGTATTTGGCACGCTTGCTCAAGCCACTCGGCTTGCGTATTACACGTATTGCAAGTGGACTACCAGTTGGCGGAGACTTGGAATATGCAGACGAACTTACTCTCGGACGTGCTCTTGAGGGCCGACGAGAAATGCCGGGCTGAGTAGTTCCCCAGATTGTTCAGTTTTTTGCGGGGTAACGACGCCACGTAAATGGCGCGTTGATAACAATTGCGAGCAACACCAGTAGCACAGCATTCAACAACACTGGTCGCCAAATAAACGTGTACCCGAGTTCGGTAACTGCTTCGCCACCAATCACTGCTGTTAACGCAGTGCCACCACTTGGTGGATGCATGTAACCAAATCGAACCATCAGGCCAGCATGTATGCCGACTGCGATACCGACAGCAAGTGCTGTGTTGTCGATCAGTTGCGCTGATAGAACACCTAAAAACGCGGCAACGCAATGGGCAAGAATCAACGGCACTGGTTGCGCGGCTGGGGCGGTTGGCATCGTAAACAAAATGACTGCAGACGCGCCCATCGACAGCGCGAGTATTGGCGCGACACTGTCAAGCATTGCATCGCACACCAGCCAGGTAATCGCCATGGCCAGTGCTGCACCGACTGTGCTTATCAATGCGTCTTTGTTGCTTGCTTTCGGCGATGGGAAAAGTTTCACTAGATGGTGCGAACTATGAGTGCATCACCTTGTCCGCCACCACCACACAATGCCGCTGCACCCATGCCACCTCCGCGGCGCTTGAGTTCGTGCAACAACGTGAGTGCCAAGCGGTTGCCACTCATACCGATGGGGTGACCGAGCGCAATCGCTCCACCGTTGACATTCACAATGTCATCAGAGATACCAAGTTCGCGCATGGATGCGATACCGACTGCAGCAAATGCTTCATTGATCTCAAACAAGTCAACATCGGAAACTTTTTTGCCAGCGCGCTCGAGTGCACGCAAGATGCTGCGACTTGGTTGGTGCAACAATGATGCGTTGTCGGGGCCTGCAACCATGCCGTACGAAACAAACTCGCCGAGCGGTTTGATGCCACGCTTTTCTGCAGCGCGCTTCGACATCATCACGATGGCCGAGCCTGCGTCGCTGATCTGGCTTGCGTTACCTGCAGTAATCGTGCCGGCTTTGTCGAAAGCTGGCTTGAGCGATGCGAGCGACTCCAACGTGGTTGATGCGCGCACGCCTTCGTCGGTATCGACGATAAGAGCATCGCCTTTGCGTTGTGGGATTGACACGGGAACAATCTCGTCATCAAACTTGCCAGCAGCAATCGCCGCCGCGGCACGTTGGTTGCTCTTCATTGCCAAATCGTCTTGCTCGTCGCGACTGATGTTGCCCGCGGTGTAACGGTCGGTGCCAAGACCCATGAGGCACGCATCAAATGCACACCACAAACCATCTTTTTGAATCGCGTCAAGCAGCGACACATCACCAAAACGAAAACCTGATCGCGCGCCCATCGCAAGGTATGGAGCATTGGTCATGCTTTCCATGCCGCCGGCAATCACGATGTCGGCTTCACCGCTTGCAATCATCTGATCAGCCAAATAAATGGAGTTGAGGCCCGACAAACACACCTTGTTTATGCTGATGCTTGGCACGCTCATTGGAATGCCAGCTTTGGATGCAGCCTGGCGTGACGGCACCTGACCTTGACCAGCCATGAGCACTTGGCCCATGATCACGTGCTCGACTTCGTGCGGTTGTACCCCCGCACGTTGCAAGGCTGCAGCAATTGCAAACCCTCCAAGTTCTGCGGCACTAAAAGAGGCGAGCGCGCCACTCATCTTTCCGATGGGTGTACGGGCTCCTGAGATGATGTAAGAACCTGGCATGGGTATCAGCGTAGGGGTTTTGGGTCTGTATTCTAAATTCATGAAAAATATCCTTGAGGCCATCGAAAATGGGGCTGACTCAGCCACATTTGCAGCACTAACAATTCCCGCCACCTATCGCGCAGCAGTTGTGCTCAAGAGCGAACAAGAAATGTTTACTGGTGTTGATTCTGCCAAGAAAGACCCACGCAAAAGCGTGCATGTCCAAGAAGTTGCTACGCCCGAGGTTGCCCCAGACGAAGTGCTGATTGCAGTGATGGCGAGCAGCATCAACTTCAACACCGTGTGGACAAGCATTTTTGAACCGATTTCTACTTTTGGTGCACTTGCTCGGCTGGCGCGTGAAAGTTCGTGGGCAAAGCGTCACGACCTCGATTATCACGTGATGGGCAGTGATGCTTCTGGTGTTGTGTTGCGAGTTGGCTCGGCCGTCCGCAACTGGAAACCAGGCGACAAAATCACGGTGCATTGCAATCACGTTGACGACCAAGATCCAACTTCACACAACGACTCGATGCTTGGCAACAACCAACGCATTTGGGGTTACGAAACAAACTTTGGTGGCCTCGCCGACTTGTCGGTGGTGAAGGCAAACCAGCTGATGCCAAAACCAGCGCACCTCTCGTGGGAGGAAGCAGCAGTGAATGCATTGTGCAACTCGACGAGCTATCGCATGCTGGTGTCGAAGAACGGCGCAAACATGAAGCAGGGTGATGTTGTATTGATCTGGGGTGCATCGGGTGGTATCGGTGCGTATGCATTGCAGTACGTGCTCAATGGTGGTGGTATTCCCGTAGGTGTTGTGAGTTCACCAGAGAAAGCACAAATCTTGCGCGAGATGGGTTGCGAGGCCGTGATCGATCGCAAGGCCGCCAACTACAAGTTTTGGAACGACGACAACACGCACAACGAAAAAGAGTGGCGCCGTTTCGGCGGCGACATTCGTGCACTTGTTGGCGAAGATCCAGACATTGTGTTTGAGCACCCAGGCCGCTCAACATTTGCAGCGTCGATGTATGTAGTAAAAAAAGGTGGAACCGTTGCAACCTGTGCCGCCACCAGTGGTTACATGATGGAATTTGATAACCGATATTTTTGGATGCGTCTAAAGCGACTCATCGGTAGTCACTTTGCAAACTATCGCGAAGCATGGGAAGCAAATCGCCTCATTCAAAAAGGCATGATTCATCCTGTGATGTCGCAAGTATTCACGCTCGACCAAACAGGTGAGGCCGCATATCAGGTACACAACAACATGCACGAGGGTAAGATTGGCGTGCTATGTCTTGCCCCGCGCGAAGGCATGGGCATCGATGACCCAGCGTTGCGCGCCAAAGTTGGCGAAGACAACATCAATCGTTTCCGGAGGAAATAGTGATACTTACCGAAATTGACCACGTTGCAATTGCAGTGCACGACCTTGAGGCCGCAATCAGTTATTACCAGCGTGCATTTGGCGCCACTGTCGATCATCGTGAGGTAGTGGAATCCGACGGCGTGGAAGAAGCATTGTTGAAAGTCGCAGAAAGCTACATTCAGTTGCTCACACCAACACGGCCAGATTCTCCCGTTGCCAAAGCGCTCGAAAAGCGTGGCGAAGGCTTGCACCACATTGGTTACCGTGTTGCCAATTGCGCCGATGCGTTAGCCCAAATGATTGCGGCAGGTGCAACCCCGCTCGACAAAGCACCGCGCCCTGGTAG
>JBIHZV010000098.1:0-3722 GCA_044240275.1 Ilumatobacteraceae bacterium
CAGCCGATTTATTGCAACCATTAAACAAGACATATATTGACAACTTCGGCAATTTGCTTACTGGC
Source organism: Ilumatobacteraceae bacterium (assembly GCA_044240275.1). Taxonomy (GTDB): domain Bacteria; phylum Actinomycetota; class Acidimicrobiia; order Acidimicrobiales; family Ilumatobacteraceae; genus UBA3006. Next base: position 66 of record JBIHZV010000098.1, read on the forward strand.
TTGCAAGACCCTTATTACGACGGCGGCTCACAGTACACCGTTGCTCAGTTTATTTACGGAAACGGAATTGGTTATCGTGCCGACAAGATCGACTCGGCCGACTTGATCGCACAGGGTTATGACAGCATGTGGAACCCTGCATACAAGGGACGACTGGCCGTACCAGATTCATACCGTGATGCAATCAGCCTTGCACTATTTCAAGCCGGCGTCACCGATGTCAACACCACCGATGCAGCAACTATCACCGCCGCACAAGAAAATCTCATTCGCCTTCGCAATGCAACTCAACCAAAGGTTGACATTTTGTCATACCAAGAAATTCCTGCTGGCAATCGTGACATTGCCTACATGTGGTCTGGCGACATTCTGATTGCTCCATGGAACCTGCCAGAGGGAACCTCAACCGATGTACTTGGCTTCTGGTATCCAGAACAAACGATCACCGCAAACGATTTCTTGTGCATTCCAAAAGAATCAAAAGCACCAGTGCTTGCGCATCGCTTTATCAACTATCTGCTCGACAACGACGTTGCACTTAAAAATCAGTCATACGTTGGCTACCAGCCAGCACTCACCGCCGTCACTGCAGAAGCACTTATCTCGAGTGGTGCAATACCAGAGTCGTTGGTTGATGCAGTCGTAGATACCAAACGTTACGCATCCGGCCAGCGCCTTGTCAGCCTGAGCCCCGAAGCAGACGCGTTGTGGAACGACGTCTGGGCCACGTTTACCGCTGGCTGATCGCGGTGCGTCGCAACACCCGCATTTGGAATGGCCTTGCAGCACCTGGTGCGGCGTGGTTGTTGACATTTTTTGCAGTTCCCTTTTATGCCGTTGCATGCGTGGCCTTCGGTTCGATTGACCCAATTTTTCGCGATGCGATCCCTCAATGGAACCCACTGCAATGGGATTTTGCACAAGCACAAGACGTTCTTGCAAGCGCGCTAAGCGGCCCGTTACGAGGCGTGTTCATCCGCACCTTCATCTTTGTGATCGCAGCAATGATGATCTGCTTTCTCATTGGCTTTCCTATTGCATATTTTCTTGCACGACACGCAGGCAAGCGACGCTTGTTGCTACTCACACTGATCATCATGCCGTTTTGGGTCAACTACCTCATGCGCATGTTGTCGTGGGTCAACCTCTTAAGCCCAAGCGGTTTGTTTAGTCGCTTAATGAGCAACTTTGGCATTAACTACAACTGGCTTGACGGCTCGCCAATCACTGTTGTCCTTGGTCTGGTGTATGGGTACGTTCCATTCCTCATCTTGCCGTTATACGCCACTCTTGAGCGCATGGACTGGCGACTTGTTGAGGCTGCACGAGACCTGGGAGCATCATCACGCCAAGCGTTTCGCCTCGTCACAGTTCCAATGGCAAAAGCTGGCGTTGCCGCCGCCGCAATTCTGATTGCTCTACCAATGTTTGGTGATTACTACACCAATGACCTGCTTTCTCGCTCGCCTAAAACTGAAATGCTCGGCAACCAGATCGACTTCTACATCAATAACAGCAGCCAGCCACAACGCGGTGCAATCTTGGTGATGATGCTTTCTGTTCTACTACTCATTGCTTTGTCATGGTATTTGCGAAGTACCGCACGAGTAGGCAAGGAACAAGTGCGATGAGCACAATCGCCCCACGCCGAATCAAAGCTTTGCCCCTTCTTGCTTGGGGCTACATCGCTTGGAGTTTGGTGCCCGTGATCATCGCTATTGCCTATTCATTTAACGATGGTCGCAGTCGCACCATGTGGCAGGGTTTTTCATTTCGCTGGTGGTTTGGTGACCCCAACGCCTCGGTATTTCGTGACGAATCAATGCGGCAAGCAATCATTAACTCACTTGTACTTGCCACTGCAACAATGCTGATTGTTGCCCCACTCGGCATTGCACTTGCAGTTGGTTCACACCGCATGCGCGGAAAACTCTCCTCTAGCGTGCAAGGCCTCACGTCCATACCTCTTATTACGCCCGAGATCGTTGTCGGTGCCGCGCTCTTACTCACCATCACTCGCCTCTTCAGCGGCATCCCACTTGGCTTCCCGGCGCAGCTGCTTGGCAACATCACCTTTTCTATTTCGGCTGTCGTTGTCATCGTGCGTGCACGCTTGGTTTCAATCGGCTCGGGATTCGAAGAAGCTGCGCGCGATCTTGGTGCCACGCGAATGCAAGCTTTGCGCTATGTCTTGATGCCCATGTTGTGGCCGTCTGTGATGGCCAGCCTCGTCGTAGTATTTGCCACCGTCATTGACGACTTCGTCATCACGAGTTTCCTCTCTGCTGGCGTCGACTCGGAAACTGTTCCACTGCGCATTTACTCATCAGTTCGTGGTGGAGCAACACCTGCGCTCAATGCGCTCGCGACACTCCTAGTTGCCACCACATTTGCTGCACTCACCATTGCGCTCTTCGCGCTCTCGCATTGGCGCAAGCGACACGGAGAACCAGGCGGCATCAGAGCGGCTCTTGCCGACCTTACCCGGATGGGCGAATAACTAGTTCAGCGGCAAAACACGCAATGCGTCTGGCAATACATCAATGTTGGTTGTCGCACCTTCCTGCAAATTACGGGAGTGTTCATCGTTCGGAATTTCGGCAACAAGTTTGATTCCCGCAACATCGAGCGTCACACGCAGTGACGAGCCAGCAAAGATGACGCGCTCAATAGTGGCCTGCTGTGTGCCAGCGCCAACATGAATTCGCTCTGGACGGATCATGATCATCCCGTCACCGAGAGGCGCGCTTGCAGGAGTAGCAAACTTCACTCCAGCAATCATGGCAACTCCGCTTGACACCACTGTTCCTGGCAATAAGTTGGCGGCACCAACAAATTTGGCGACATCAATGGTTGCTGGCTTCTCGTAGATCTCACGTGGAGCACCAACCTGAATCAATTTGCCATTGCGCATCACACCAATGCGGTCACTCATCGTGAACGCTTCATGTTGGTCGTGAGTGACATAGATAAACGTGATGCCAATCTGACGTTGCAACGACGCCAATTCCACCTGCAATCGTGCTCGCAACTGTGCATCAAGCGCACCAAGCGGCTCGTCTAGCAACAACACGCTTGGTTCAAGCACCAATGCTCGAGCTAACGCAACACGTTGCTGCTCGCCACCCGACAACTGCGGAACACGGCGTTCGCTGAACGAAGCAAGCGACACCAACTCGAGCGCTTGCATCACTCGTTCTTTTTCTGGCTTTTGCGAAACACTTCCCTTTTTCTCAAACTTCAGACCAAACGCCACATTGTCAAACACATTGAGATGCGGAAACAAGGCATAGTTCTGAAACACCGTATTCAGTGGCCGCACCTCTGGTTCGTCAAATGTGACATCGCGGTCGTCGATCAATATCTGGCCACCATCTGGCCGCTCAAAGCCGCCGATCATTCGCAGTGTGGTGGTCTTGCCACAGCCAGATGGACCAAGTAACGAAAAGAACTCACCTGCGCGAATTTCGAGGGACACGTCATCCACAACGACTCGCTCGCCGTACGACTTGTTGAGTAGTCGAAGCGTGACAGACCCATCCAACACCTGTTGCGTCATAGTCCCCCGACCCTATTCCTTTTGTGGAGCTAAGGGGAATTGAACCCCTGACCTCTTGCATGCCATGCAAGCGCTCTACCAATTGAGCTATAGCCCCG
>JBIHZV010000099.1:0-3691 GCA_044240275.1 Ilumatobacteraceae bacterium
GCGCCTTTTGTATACCCCTTGAGAACGGCTGTGCGCATGTAATCAGAATCGAGTGCTTCTATGACTCCGGCTCGGGTGATACGCGAAATATATCCGAACAGCACAAGAAGCAAAGCGATCGATGGAAGAATGAGGTGGTAGACGCGGACCAGTAAGTTCGCGCCTTCCTCGTTTGGGAATGCCGAAACTGGAAAGATTCTAAATGCAACACCAAAGATCAAGATCAGAATTACGGACCATACAAATTCTGGGATGACTGTTGCTGATAGCCCTCCAACTGTGATCAATCGATCTGCCAACTTGTCTCTTGTCATTGCGGCTACAACACCGCCCAGAATACTTACAGGAATGATGATGATGAGGGCAACGATTGCCAACTGGGCTGACTTACTCGCAGCAGGTGCAAGAACTTCGGATACGGGTAAGTCGTACTGCAAGGACATACCCAGATCGCCTCGCACGATTTTGGAAATCCATGAAAAATACTGGACTAGCAAAGGCCTATCAAATCCATTTTCGATTCGCCAAAGCTTTACCGATTCCTCTGATGCTTCGCGACCAAGCAACTGCCGGGCTTGATCGCCGGGGAGGATGGATGTCATGAAAAACACGATTCCAGAGACGATGAAGAGCGTGACGACCGCAAGTCCAGTTCGCTTGACAAGGAATCTCAACATGAAGGCAAAAGGCTAGCAAAAACTAGACGGGAAATAAAAAAACCGGCCCAGTTTCCTGGGCCGGTTTTTTAACTACTGTGAAGAATTTCAGGCAGGAGTTGCTTTGCCTGCTTCAATCATTCCCAAGCTGTTGAACTCGAGATTCTTTACCTTGCTTGACACAATCGAAACACGTGTTTCGTTGTAGGCAATGATATAAGGAGTGGCAGCGAGGCTGGCTTTTTGAATAGCCGAACTCGCAACCTTCTTCGCATCCAATGTCGTCGCAGAGTTCCAAAGCGCGACGCCAGCATCGATGTCCTTATCATTCACGTGAGCAGCGTTCCAGTCACCTTCGGAATGCCATTCGCGATTGAGATAAGGATCTGGAGTTGCACGACCGCCCCACTCGGCAATTCCAAGCTCGCTAGCAAGCCATGAACCGTTGTTCGCAGGACTCGTGCCCTTTATGGCTTTCGCTGGTTCGTATGTGTAGAACACGGTCGCACCGCCATCAGATCCGTCGATCTTTAATGTGATGTCAATTCCGATTTCCTTGGCCGATGTTTTGACGAATTGTGCAAATTTGTCGTTGTCATCACGCTTCCACGTGCTCAAATCAACTTTGAATCCGTTTGGTACACCAGCAGCAACCATCAGTGCCTTGGCAGCAGCGAGGTCTTTCTTGCGTTGTGGCACCGTTGCATCACGAGTTGACTTGAACGAGTCCATGACCGAGTCGTTTGCAACTTCGGCTGCTCCACCCAAAACACCGTCAATGAACGCCTGGCGATCAATGCAAAGTGCAAGCGCCTCACGAACGCGCTTGTCGGTGAAATTACCAACGTCGCAACGCATGTGCATGTGGAGACCACCAGTTGTTGGAATCTTGAATTGGTAGAAGCCTGTGGTGCCAACTGCTGTTGCATCTTTTTGAAGGAGCAAGCCGATTGCATCGATTTTGCCGGTCTTCAAAGCAGGTATTGCGGTGGAAGCAGATACATATTGGATCTGTTCCATTGTGTCCCACTTCGGAATGCGAGCCTTGTCGTAATAGTTTGGGTTCTTCTTGAATACGGTCTTTTCGTTGAGTTTGTGACTGACCATGATCCATGGACCTGCGCCAACCATCTTCTTGATCCAAGGCGCACCACCATTGGTGCCCTTTTTCAGGATGCAAAGGCCATATGAAGCTTTTGAAACTACATATGGGAAGTTGGCATCTGCTCTCGTGAGTTCAAACTTGATCGTTGTTGCGTCGACCTTCTTGATGCCTGCTGATGTGCATGCACCGAGAACACCGGCTGACTGTGATTTGTTCTTTGGGTCCAAGTGGGCCTGGTAGGTGGCGACAATATCGTCTGCTGTGAGTGCGGATCCGTCGTGGAACTTGACATCGGTGCGAATCTTGAATGTCCAAGTTTTTGCATCAGTTGAAGCAGTCCAGCTCTTTGCAATGCGCGGTACAAGACCACCCTTTGAGTCGAGGTCAACCAGCCATTCGCCGACTGCACCAAGAATGATCAAACTTCCACCCTTGGTCGTCCATGGAGATGCAGGACCTTCTTGTTCCTGTGTTGCGATGCGAAGAACCTTGGCTTTTGCTGCGCTTACTGGTGAGCCTCCAAGAATTTGTGTCATTGGAAGTGCAGCACCTGCTGCGACTGCCGCTGCGCCTTGGACGAAATGACGACGCGAAACTCCTGCTGTCGCTACTTCTTGAACCATTTCATTTACTTCTGACATGTGCTTCCCCCTGTTAGGTAATTGGTAGGAAGTACTTTACCCATAACTACGGGGTGGGAGTCAACTTCTGTTCAACCACTATTCAACGCCCGTTTAGGTTCAGACTTTGAGCAGGCTGGCGGGGGTAACGGCAAGGGCAGAGCTGAGCCGCACAAGGGTGTCGAGGGCGGGAGAAAAATGGCCATTTTCTATGCGGTTTATGGTTTTGCGGTCGACTCCTGCCAATTCGGCAAGGCGTGCCTGGCTGAGGTCGTGTTTAGCTCGGAGGCTGAGAAGGCGGTCAGCAAGCTCGGTACGCATGTTTTGGACATCGCGCTTGAGCAAAGTCTCGCTTGGCTTGGAAACGGACTTTTTAGCGGGTTTTGCTCGTGCTTGTGATGAATTTTTTGTCATGCCAGACATAGTACTAATTAGTAACTTGTGATGCGTTGTTCAGAGCACAAGTCACATCAGATTGATGTTGGCTGCTACTCGTAGGCTGACGATATGCGCATAGGTGTGTTGACGGGCGGCGGAGATTGCCCCGGACTCAACGCAGTCATTCGCGCAATTGTGCGCAAGGCCACTCTTGAGAATGGCACCGAGGTTTTTGGTTTTTATGACGCTTGGGATGGCGTGATGGAACAACGCGGAGTTGTGCTCAACGACGCAAGTGTGCGGGGAACACTTCCGCGCGGCGGAACAATTCTTGGAACTCGTCGTGGAAGCCCGCTCGAAACGGGCGATGGGGTGGATCGTGTGAGGCGCTCACTTGCCGACTTATCTCTTGACGCCCTCGTCGTGATCGGGGGTAACGGTTCACTCACCGTTGGATCTATCTTGGCCGAACAACATGGGCTTCCAATAGTTGGTGTGCCCAAGACGATCGATAATGACGTAGTCGGCACCGACACCACATTTGGTTTTAATACAGCTGTGCAAATTGCTACCGACGCAATTGATCGATTGCACACAACTGCCGAAAGTCATGATCGTGTGATGGTGGTGGAAGTGATGGGTCGCGATGCGGGGTGGATTGCGCTGCATGCAGGTATCGCCGGCGGTGCTACTGCAATTCTTGTTCCCGAAGTGCCATTCGATATCAACAAATTGTCAGACGTGGTTGCGCATCGTCATGATCGTGGCAGATATGCATCGGTCGTAGTTGTTGCAGAAGGCGCGAAGCCAGTGAGTGGGCTGGGTGAAAACGCGTTGGTGCTGCCGGATCGACAACACGACTTGTACGGGCGTGAACGACTCGGCGACATCGCACACGTCATTGCTCCTGCAATAAGTGCGCGCACAGGGTA
>JBIHZV010000100.1:0-3688 GCA_044240275.1 Ilumatobacteraceae bacterium
TCTTTGGCATTGTGTGTCTCCTGTTGTTTCTGTCGAGATTGTTGGTGGATAAGAAATTATTCGGCTGCTGGTACTGGCGCTTCTTCAACAGGTGCAGTCGTTGCGACTGGCGTTGATGTCGCGACTGGTGCCGTAGTTGTAGTTGCCGGTGCAGCTGGTTTTGTGCTTGGTTTCTTTGCCGCTGCTTTCTTTTCTGGTGAGAGCACCATCGTCATATTTCGGCCTTCAAGTCTCGCCATGGTGTCCACGCGAGCCAATTGACCCAAATCTTCGATAACGGCGTCGAGAATTTTGGTTCCCAACTCCGGGTGAGCCATTTCGCGACCTCTGAACTGCAACGTGACTTTGACCTTGTGACCCTCCTCGAGAAACTCGTGGATGTGGCGCACTTTGGTGTTGAAGTCACCTTTACCGATCTTCGGCTTGAACTTCACCTCTTTCATCGTGATCTGAATCGTCTTTTTGCGCGATTCCTTGATTCGCTGCGCTTCTTCATAACGGAACTTTCCGTAGTCCATAATGCGACATACGGGCGGGTCTGCTTGAGCTGCTACCTCAACGAGATCGAGTTCTGCCTTGGCTGCTCTTTCGAGTGCTTCAACAATTGATACGACTCCAACTTGCGAACCATCTGCATCAACGAGGCGAACTTCGCGAGCGCGAATTCTTTCGTTGTACCGTGGTTCGTTAATTGGCGGTGCTATGGCTGGACTCTTCTGTGCAAGCGGTGTGGCCTCCTGTAGTTGATGACGACTCTCGAGATATTCACCGAGTTGGAAGGCGCGCAGAAGTCGAAGCGCTGGGCACAAAGCCTCACCAGCACTGCCGACCCAAACGCACTTGCCAGCCCCGGTCAACGTCCTTGAAGACGATATTTGTGCTGAAATCTTGTGGTCAGGTGGAGGAACAATGTTCCCCACTTGGGCTATTAGCGTATCGCACATGAGTCAACTCCCCACCGATCCGCACACCGACCAACTCGAAGACGCTGCTGAAGCCCTCGCTGATGCCCGAGAACGCTTGGGCGAGGCCCCAGCAAATGTGGTCGTGGTCAACCACATCATGGGTCTCTACGAATTGGCAGCCATCCATCTGTCGGCTGAGCCACCACATTTGGTTGAAGCCGCACTTGCTATTGACGCTGTTGCCTGTCTCGTAGAGGGCCTTGGACCACGGCTTGGAGATGAGCACGCAACGCTCAACGACGCGTTGGGCAACATTCGATTGGCCTTCGTGCAGATCAAAGGCGCGGTAGCACCACCTACAGCTTGACGATCTCGGAAGCCTCGAGATTGCCAAATCGATGAGCCTCCACAAAGCTCACCTGAGCACCAACCTCAATCTCGCGAGTTCCATCAACAATCTCGGCACAGTGAAATAAGTACTGTTCATCGCCTGCTGCGATATAGCCAAGACCTCTGTGGCTATTAAAACTTGCGACAACACCGTTCATGATCCGAAACGACTCTGCGCATCTAACCGCGCACCCTTCTTCCAATCTTGAGCACTGATCCGAGGCTTGCCTTCTGGTTGAACCTCAACAAGTTCGACAACTCCCTGGCCACATGCCACCAATATCCGATCGTTCACAACCACCATGTTGCCAGATTCCGAGATGAAGATCTCAGCTGCAACTTTGAGCGAATGAATTTTGAATCGCTTGTCATTAAAAAATGTAAATGCACCGCCCACGCGAACTTGCCGATCCACAACAACAGCTGGTTTTGACCAATCGATTTCAAGATCTAGTTGCGTTATCTTCGCAGCTACAAGTATGTCGCCACTCTGCGGCTTGGTATCTGACACGCCATGGGTTAACACATCGATGAGCAAGGGATTCGCCATTTCACCAAGGCGTTTACGCAATGTTGCAGTGGTGTCTGTTTGTGAAATCTGGGTGGTCGCCGACGACAAGATATCCCCTGCGTCGAGCTGCTCAACGACCTGCATGATGCACACACCGGTTTGTTCGTCTCCTGCAAGAATTGCGCGTTCAACCGGTGCAGCGCCACGCCATCTAGGCAACAAAGAATAATGAATGTTGATCATTGGCAACACTTGCAATGCGTCCTGAGAAATGATGTGGCCATACGCAACGACCACACCGAGATAGCAATTTTTATCGCTGGAATCACTTGCACTATTTTTGTTCACGAGCGCAATTGCATCCGCGACATCGTGTGTTACAGCGAGTTGCAATTCAATTGCCGCCTGCTTGACGGGGCTGGGTGAAGTTTGTGAACCACGACCTCGGCGTTTGTCAACACCGGTGACAACAAGATCAACTATAAAACCGGCTTCGACTAGTGCTCGAAGTGGACCAACCGCGATCTCGGGAGTGCCGAAAAAGATGACCCGCTCTGTTCGTCTCTTGGGCAACACTGCAAGAGATTTCACGTCAGTCGTAAATGCACCGGTTCGCTTGATTTCGGTTGCTCTTCTTGACGTCGATACTCCGCCAATGCGAGTTTGCGTTGATCGGGCGTCATGCGGTCAAACATCAGAACTCCATTGAGATGATCAATCTCGTGTTGAAACAAACGGGCCAATAATTCGTCAGCCTCGATTTGAATCTCTTCACCGTCGATTGACAACCCACGCACAAGAACTTGTTTTGGCCTCAACATCTCGACATACAGACCAGGTATGGAGAGACAGCCCTCGTCATACACCCACTCTCCAGATGACTCGACAATCGTTGGGTTCAGGATGATCTGCGGGTCATCGTCTACGTCGTAAACGAAAATCTGCTTTTGAACACCGATCTGCGGCGCTGCCAAACCAAGACCTGGTGCCTCGTACATCATTTCGAACATCTGCTCACACAGCGTTGCGATCTTGCCATCGACATTCGTCACCTCTGCGGCCATGCTCTTGAGCACGGGGTCCCCGTAGGTTCGAATCGTAAACCCACCGTGTGGTGCGCCGGTTGGAGTGGTCTGTGCCATATGGTTAAAGGCTAGCGAGGCTTATGAGCGACGAGCAGTACTTCACAAATCAACCACGAACCGAGTCAACTGCGGGCACGAGCAAACAAAAAACTGCGAAGCTTCTAGTTGATTCTGAAATTTTGCAGGTGGTGTTAGACAGCGGCGTCTTTGCTCGCAAAGGAATCGATGCAGGCACCATGGTGCTGATCGATGCTGCTGCGCGGCCTCCTGCGACGGGCAACTTTCTCGACCTCGGATGTGGCTCGGGCGCAATTGCACTCACACTGGCAACTCGTGCGCCCAAGGCAACTGTCTACGCAGTCGATGTCAACGAGCGCGCTATTGCGCTGACAGCCTCAAATGCCAAACTCAACAATTTGCGGAACATCACCACCCTCTTACCGACTTCGGTTCCACAGGACATGCGCTTTGATCTGATTTGGTCAAATCCTCCCATCCGTATCGGAAAGGGTGAGTTGCATGCGCTGCTGCAACTGTGGTTGTCAAAACTCACCCCTTCAGGTGAGGCCTGGTTGGTCGTGAATAGAAATTTGGGCTCCGACTCTCTTGCAGTTTGGCTCACATCAATCGGATACCAAGTTGATCGCCTTGTCAGCAAACAAGGATTTCGAGTTTTACGTGTACGCCCTACGCGCGGGGTGGATCAATCTGCGTCTTAATACGCAGCGTTTTCTTTCCACGTGTTGATGCCGTAACGAGTGCGTCTGAAATCGAGTTTGCAAGCTCTTCCCAATCAT
>JBIHZV010000135.1:0-3674 GCA_044240275.1 Ilumatobacteraceae bacterium
TCGTCGGGCACTTGCCACTTGGCCAGGCGCGGACGCACATAGTCGAGCACTTCTGCCTTAGTCAATGTCTCCCCCGGATTGAGCACTACGCATGCGAGCGGACGCTCCGACCACTTTGGGTGTGTCACACCGACTACAGCGGCTTCTTTGATCTTTGGATGCGACATCAATTCGTTTTCGATCTCGACTGATGAGATCCACTCGCCACCAGACTTGATCAAGTCTTTGGTGCGATCAACCAACCGAATGCGACCCTTTGGATCCACCGATGCAACATCACCTGTGCGCAGCCAACCGTCTGCAGTGAAGCTCTCTCCTGCGCGCGCATCGTCGTAGTACGTAGAAGCAATCCAGTTTCCACTGCACTGCAGTTCTCCACTTGTTTCGCCGTCCCATGCAACTGGGTCGGTAGTGCCTGGCACAACTACTCGCGCGTCAACACCAAAAGCGATTTGACCAACGGTTGTGCGCAACTCTGCTTGCTCTGATTGCGGAAGTAATTGATCTGCAGCCGAAAGCATGCACACTGCAGCGATTGGACTGGTTTCAGTCATACCCCACGCTTGCAAAATTGGCAAGCCTGTCTGCTCGCGATATCCCTCGCTCAATGCTTTTGGAACAGCCGAGCCACCGCACGGTATTGCGCGCAACGATGAAGTGTCGCGACCCTTCAACTCTGGCAACACTGCCATCCAGATTGTTGGCACACCTGCAGCAACCGTCACCTTTTCTTCAACAATTAAATTGGCAACTGCTTTGCCCGACAAATCTGGTCCTGGCATGACCAATGTTGCGCCTGCCGCAACTGCTGCGTGAGCAAGACCCCACGCATTGGCATGAAACATCGGCACCACCGGCAAGATGATGTCGCTTTCGCGCACACCAAGTGAATCTGCGGTCATTGCACCAAATGTGTGCAAGTACGTGGAGCGATGGCTGTACACGACACCCTTTGGATTGCCCGTCGTGCCGCTGGTGTAACACATGCTTGCCGCCAAGTTTTCGTCGGTGATGTTGAATTCGACTCCAGGGGTGCCTTTGAGTAACCCCTCATAGTCGTGCATCTCAAAACCTTTTACAGAATCCGGAACATCACCTTTTCCGTCATCCATGATCACCAAATGTTTGACAGTTGTAAACGTTGGCAACAGTGGCGCGATCAAACCAAATAGTGAGCGGTCGATGAAAATCACTTCGTCTTCAGCGTGGTTGGCGATATAGGTCAACTGCTCAGGGAACAATCGGATATTGAGGGTGTGCGAAACACGACCGGTGCATGGAGGAGCAAAGTACAACTCAAGGTGGCGCGCGGTGTTCCAAGCAAACGTTGCAACGCGACCATCTTTGCTAATTCCCAATTTGTCGAGCACTCCGCCCAGTTGGCGAGTGCGCGCTGCCCACTCGCCATATGTAGTGCGCTCGCGACCAGTGGCAGTTGCTGTAATGATCTCTTTACTGCTGTGATATTTCTCGGCACGCTCAAACAAATGCACCAGCGTGAGTGGTGTCTCTTGCATCAAACCCTTCATAACCCTCCAGTGTTTTGTGTTCCACAACTCTTAGCGTCTCATCAAGTTAGCAACTCCGCTAGATTGCAGACAATGCGAAAAGCGGTACTTGCACTTACTTCGATGTTGTTTGTCATCGGCACGATCGGCAGCAATATTGGGCCAGCATTGGTAGACGAAAACCCCAGGCTCGTGCTTCTCTTGAGTTCGCGTAATCGCAATCTCTTTGGCTCCGTGCCCTACATCGACTTGACTTCGTACATCGCAATTGGTTTCCCACGCGTACTTATCGCCGGTATTGCGCTCTATCTCGTTGGTCGTTGGTACGGAGCAAAAGCACTGGGTTGGGTCGAAGGCAACATGGGTGAACTGCCAGCCATTTACCGCTGGACAGAAAACGCTGTTGAGAAAGCCGGCAGTGTGGCCCTTGTGCTCATGCCAGGAAGCAACATTGTTTGCTTACTACTCGGCCACAAGCGCATGGATCCGAAGCGTTTTGTGCCGCTCATAAGTATTGGTATTGCGATAAAGCTCGCGGTCTTATGGCGCGGTGGCCAGATCTTTGCCGAAGAAATCAAGTCGTTTCTCAGCTGGATCGAGAAGTATCAGTGGTACGTGGTGATGGCATTGTTTGCGTTGTCCATGATTCAGTCAGTGCGCAAGGGTCGACCCCAAGGAAAATAGATTCGTTTTTTCTTGCTTGTTGGCATGCAAATTTGGCAGACTCATTAAACGACCTCAAACAAGGAGCACGTAATGGCCGCAAAAAAGAAAACTAAAAAAGCAACAAAAAAAGCTGCTAAAAAAACAGTAAAGAAAGCTGTCAAAAAATCAGCGAAGAAAGCTTCGAAAAAGGCTTCAAAGAAAACAGCAAAGAAGAAAGTCGCAGCAAAGTCTTCCGTAACACTCGGCGGCAATAAAGTTTCGGTAAGTGGCAAACTTCCGAAGGTTGGATCACGTCTTCCAAAATTTGCACTCACCACTGGAACTTTGAGTGAGATTGGCAACTCTGACATCAAGGGCAAGCGCGTCATCTTCAACATCTTCCCTTCAATTGATACTCCAACATGTGCAACATCGACTCGCACATTCAACGAAATTGCATCAGGCTTGGACAACACCGATGTCTATTGTGTTTCTGCAGACTTGCCGTTCGCCCAGGGTCGCTTTTGTGGCTCTGAGGGCTTGGCAAATGTCAAAACAGCTTCATCGTTCCGCTCCAACTTTGGCAAAGCCTTTGGTGTAAACCTCACTAGCGGTGTGCTCAAAGGTGTCTTGGCACGAGCAGTGGTGGTCGCCGATGCAAATGGCAAAGTTTTGCACGCAGAACTTGTGAGCGAAATTGCTAACGAGCCAAACTACGAAGCAGCAATCAGCGTTCTTCGCTAAATCTCGTTAGCCGCCATTATTGCTGGTGTTTTTGTTGTTACTATCCGTCATCTCGGTGGTGGTGTAACAACCAACTGGCGACATCTTTGCTTCGTCATACAACGTATTGTCACCCAACTCGGTTTCCCATGCAGCGAAGGCGGAGCTCAGGGTTGCAAGCAGCGCCGTCTTTTTGCTCGGCTCAAGGAAGCTTGACAAACATGCGTGCCAAGGAGCATTAGACCCCTTCTTAGAAAAGAAGACACCCGTCTCCAGAACACCAAGACCTTTGGCTTTCCAGTGCGGGTTGTAATCACCGACGATGCCGAGCTTTTGCCCAGCAGTTACCTTGTCTCCTACCTTCACAGTTGGGTTAAGTATGTGCTCATGTTCGTACAAAACGTATGCGCCACCCTGCATACATGCCATACCTGGTGGAGCAACGCGCACGCTGTAATCATTGCTATAGAGCTTTGGCACGTCACAAACTGTTCCATTAACCATCGAGATAACAGATGTTCCAAGAGGAAGATAGAAACCATATTGAGGCTCCACCATTCCCTGAACAATCGCACCAATTGGGCCTATCAATAGTCGATACATGGCATTATCTGACGCCGCATTTGGCCCACTAAATGTTGGCGGAGTAACGCCTTTAATCAACATGTCGCCAGCTTTTCCAGTTGCTGCCGAATAACTAGTGAAATTGAATCCCCAGTTTTGAATAATCGCTGGGATATCTCGTTGGGATGTTGGCTGCGTTCCCGAGCTCGCCGAACCCGAACTGCCACTGCCACT
>JBIHZV010000031.1:0-12670 GCA_044240275.1 Ilumatobacteraceae bacterium
CTCGTTACATGGAAGCATCAAACTTCGATCATGAAACGAAATGGAGTTGCATCAATACTCGCTCAGGAATTGGAACCCGTACGTCGATAGGAAGTGGCGCGTACAACACATCGCTCTTAAAAAGAGCTTGCCCAGGTTTTTATGATTCGATGCTTGATCTGGGTGATGGCAAGACCGATTGGTTTGTTCCATCCAAAGATGAGCTCAATGAGTTGTTTAAGAATCGTCAAATGGCTGGTGTTTTTTCCGATGGGCTCTATTGGAGTTCCTCTGAGTCAGGTTCGCAATATGCTTGGGCACGGCTTTTTAGAACAGGTACATCTACAACCTACTCAAGATGGAGCACTATCCGCCTGCGTCTTGTGCGGGCATTTGGCTAGTTATTTAACAATTTAGATTTTTCAGCTGCTATTTCTTCGCATCTCGGTATCGTGACCCGCTCATGGGGAACGTGCTTGGTGCAATCGGGGTGGTGCTTGGACTGCTGGTAGCCCCGATCGTTGGCACTGCTCCAGTTGTGCGGCCAGTCAAAAAAGAAGCACTACTTGTCGGCGACTCGGTGATGTCGATCTTGTTGCACACCGATGCTGCACTCACGTTGCTCGAGCGCGACCACCCGTTTTTATTGCGCTCGGTGCCGTGTCAGCGCTTGATCTTCGAAGGATGCAAGCCAATTGCGAAAGACAGTTCGCTCAAGATGCTGCAGATGAACAAGGGCAAGTTTTCAAATGTCGTGGTGGTGAGCACCGGATATAACGATCTCGACGATGCAAACTTTGCGCGAGCAGTGCGCGAGATTACGAGCGAAGCAAAGTTGCAAGGCGTCCAGGTACTGTGGCTGACTTATCGACAAGCAGGCAATGTACGCATGAAGAGTGTGTCGTACAACCGTCAATTGTTTGAGCTGGAAAAAAAGATTGACAACTTGCACATCTTGCGCTGGTGCGATATCAGCAACGGACACCCCGAATGGTTTACTGCCGACTCGGTACATATGAATGCCACTGGCGGACTGGCATTGGCAAAGGCAATTTCGGCCGCCATCGGGCAACTGTCAACTACCTAGTTTGGGAATTAGGGTTGTTGTGTGAAGATCGTTGATGGACTCTTGTACTCACGTAGTCATGAATGGGTGCTTGTCGACGGCGAGTCGGCACGAGTGGGCATCACTGATCACGCGCAAGATGCGCTCGGACAAATCGTTGACGCACAATTGCCATCGATCGGCGATGCAGTTGTCGCGGGCAAGGCAGTTGCCGAAGTGGAGAGCAGCAAGAGCGTGAGCGACATCGGTTCGCCAGTGAGTGGCACCGTAGTCCTGGTAAATGAATTGCTTACGGATCAACCTGAGTTGATTAACTCAGACCCGTTTGGTGCCGGCTGGCTCTATGAAGTGCAGCTCTCGTATGACGAGATGCTTGAGGGATTGATGTCAGCAGATGAGTATCGAGCACTTACGCAATAACGCCATAACGCAATAACAATTGACTGATCAGTCGACGAAGAAGGTCCAGGAATACGTGCGCGATGCATTTTCGCCATCTTTGATGAGCCAATAACGGACACTGCCCGTGTGTTCGCCCTGAGTGAGCTCGGCTATCGGTGCACCAGGTTGGGGGAGATAACTAAGGATGTAGTTGCCAACATCAAAGATTGCAGTTGGGGGCAAGTCAATTTGTGCTCCAGGAGCAATTTGTTTTCCGGTAGCAACAACTTCGTCGAGACGAGTAGTTGGCAACTCGATGCCATCGATTGTCAATGTTGCGGTATATCCCTCAATGAAGTCGACAATGATTTGTGATTGTTGAAGAACTTGATCGCCTTGACCCGGAGAGATTTGTTCGATTGCCTCAGGAAGATTTGATGCATCACGACCAGTGAGACCTGTGCTCATACCGATTACGAATAACACGAGCCCAGCAGAAATACCAATACTGATGGTGAGCAATTTGTAGTCAATTTTTTTCACTGCTCTATTCTCGCTGATTTCGCAGACGGTTTAAGAGTTTTGGGGCAACAGTCACATGGCACTCGCCAAAAAGGGCTTTGCTGGACTATGTTTAATGGCTCATGAGTAGACAAGATCCATTGGTTGGCGCATTATTTGCCAATCGATATCGCATTGGGGATTCTCGAAGTGGAGGATCTGGCGAGTCATCGGTATATGACGCCACCGACGTGCGTAGTAACAAACGCGTGGTCATTCGTATATCGACTACGCAGTCCCTCGTTGACTTAGATAGTGGTGTAGTACTTGTTGCCGATGCGATTGAATTGTTTAAACGACAGACGCAAATGCTTGCGAGCATGTCGCATCCTTCGCTTGCCTCGATAGATGACTGGGGCACACAAGAGGTTGACGGAACGGCGTATGCCTTTACGGTGCTTGAGCATTATGCGGGTGGTACGTTGCGCGAGATTCTGGATCGGGGCCGCAGACTTACCCCATCGCAAGCGCTTGCTGTTGGGCTCGATGTATGTAGAGCATTGCACTTTTTGCATGGCAAAGGTTGGGTGCATGGCGACGTGCGACCCGCAAATATATTTTTAGGTGATGACTCGCGAGTAAGGCTTGCAGGATTGGGCTTGAAGCGCGTGGTGCACTCTGAGCGAATGAGCATCGAGCAAGCCAGTTATGTAGCACCAGAGATTGCAACAGGACAACAGCCAACAGAGCAAAGCGATGTGTATTCGCTTGCACTCACATTGCTCGAAATGATTACAGGAACGTTGCCTTTTGTAGGTGACACCGCTGCAATCACACTTGCTGCACGCATTGACAAATTGTTGCCAGTGTCAGCCGACTTGGGCCCGATTGCTGCGCCGCTGGAGCGTGCTGGAAGGCCTGAAGCAAGCGAGCGATTTAGTGCGATCGACTTTGGGCGTGCGTTTACTGCCATTGCCGACAAGATGCCGATGCCGATGCCTATTGAGCCTCTTGAGTCGAAGAGTTTTGAGTCAGTAATAGAGGAAAAGATTGTTGATCGAACGGGAGAGATCGCCCGACCTGTGGTGCAAGCTGGTGCATCAGAGCAGAAGATGATTATTGATAATTCGAACGAACCGATTTACATTGCGAATCCGGCCGAGATCAAGCGGCACAAACGGATTGTTGCAATTGGTGCAGTGGTTGCGTTGTTGATGGCTGGTGGAATCTCTTATCAAATTTTTGCGAAGCGTTCGCATGAGATTCCTGTAATTGCCGAGATGAATGAAGGAGAAGTGCGCAATTTGGTCGTGCCGTTTAAGTGGACCATTGTTGTGACAGCGGAGCGCAGCGACGAGGTGCCTGCCGGCAATGTGATTCGCACTGAACCGGCATCTGGCGAGTCATTGGAAGAAGGTAAGACATTGACTCTCGTTATTTCGCAGGGACCATCGCTTGCGCAATTGCCAGATTTAGTTGGTAAGACTCTGCAGGAAGCTGTCGATGAACTGACGGCGCTCGAGCTTGTGCCTGCTCAAAAAGATTCGTCAAGTGAAGACGTTGCTCCTGGCTCTGTTATTTCGTGGCTAGTACCGGAGCAGCCAAGTTTGATACCCGGAGACAAAGTGTTGCGCGGAACCGCAATCGATGTGGTGATATCGACCGGCCCCGCTCCACGTGAGATGCCATCGCTCATAGGTATGACTCTTGAACAAGCGCAGACAGCGATGAATGATTTGAGATTGGTGCTTATTGAGACACCGGCTGCAAAGAGCAATGCTGCTGCCGAGGGATTGATTGGTGCACAGTCAGTTGTGCCAGGAACTCAGATCGCTCGTGACACGCAGGTTGCCTACTCGCTTTCGCTTGGCCCAGATTTAGTAGAGATGCCACGAATCATTGGTAACAGTTTTGCAACTGTCGAACCAAGGCTTCTTGAAGCAGGATTTGTTGTAGGAAAAGTCACAGGTAAACCAAATTACAAATTGCGCAAGGCATTTGTGGGTGACAAAGCGATTACTAATGGTGATCAGGTGCCACGCGGCGCAACAATCGATCTCGTCTTTCCTTAGGACAACAGCTTTAATGCTGTAACGGCATTATCGTAGAAGAGTGAAAAACAACGAGCACCTTGCAAAGTCGCTCGATGAAGATGTCGGAATTATTGACTCTGGTGGTGTTGACGAGATCTCTATCGTCCCTTGGTCGCGCTTACTTCCAGGCAAAGTTGCAAAGTCAGTTGGTTTAACACATCGCAAAGCCACACTTGCAGTACTTCTGGCATCGGTATTTACTGTGAGTTTTACGATCACTCTGTTGGTGGTGTCGCTCAAGACAGTGGCCGACAGTCTTGGCAGCAATGTGACCGTGCTGAGCTGGATCATTACCGCACCGCTCTTGGCATTTGGCGTTGTTGGTCCTGCATTTGGAAAGTCGGGCGACCTGTGGGGTCACAAGCGCATGTTTGTCGGTGGGTTGCTCTTCGCTGGCTTCTTTTCACTGCTGAGTGGTTTTGCATGGAACGCGGTTTCACTGATTGTGCTTCGCACATTGTCGGCTGCAGCGGGTGCAGCGACAGGACCTGCTGCAATGGCATATATCAACCGTATGTTTCGTGCCGACGAACGAGTGCGGCCACTTGGATATTGGAGTTTTGTTACCGCCGGCGCACCTGTGCTCGGCGTTGTTGCAGGCACGCCGCTCGTAGAGATTTTTGGTTGGCGCATAATCTTTTTGGTGCAAGCACCGTTGTGTGTAGTCGGCGCATTGGTGTCATATCGATTGCTGCCCGACACTGATCGCCAAGAGAACGTGCGCTTTGATGTCAAAGGATCTGCAACTCTCGGAGCCGGATCGGTCTTGATATTGCTCACGATCAACCGTGGCAACTCGTGGGGGTGGACAAGTGCGGCCACATTGGCAAGTGGTATTGCTGGCGTCGCAGCATTGCTGATTTTTTATCAGATCGAAAAGACTGCATCCGATCCATTGATTCCGGTGAAGTGGCTACGAACCCGTAACGTGGCGTATCCCGTCGCAACACAGGGCCTCATGAACATGGCATACATGGGAAGTTTTTTGTTGTTGCCACAGTTGCTTGAAAACGGTCTTGGTTATAAACCTTCACACATTGGTTGGCTGGTTATTGCGCGACCACTCACTTTTTCGTTGATCGCTCCGATGGCCGGATACATCGTGGGTAGGACAGGCGAGCGCAACACTGGCATGGCAGGAGCTGGAGCAATATTGATCGCCATGATTGTGATGTACGGAATTGGCACAGGAACTCAAGACTGGGTGATTGTGTTAAGCCTTGCACTGACTGGTTTTGGGATGGGCATTGCTGCGCCAAGTCTGACAGCGCTACTTGCAGCATCGGTGAAGTCGAGCGACATGGGCGTGGCAAGTGCGATGCAACAACTGATATCGCAGATGGGTGCAGTGATGGGCGGCGCGCTGATGATCAGTGTGCACGACATTACGGAGAGTTCTGGAAAAGTTGCGAGTTATTCCAATGGTTTGCTTGTGGGGGTTGTGTGCGCAGCGCTCGCAATTGCTACTGCAAGCTTGGTGCGATCAGTAGATCGCAGTGCGAATACCCTCTAATTTTATTGCAGCGATGTAATGCTGCGAATTTCGGCAGCAACTTGATCAGCTAGATCACTTGCCGGCATGACCGATGGCATCATCAACATTTTGGAGACATCACCTTCAACCTTGATGCGACCCGACATGAATGCTTGCATGCCTGCTTGTGGGTCTTGATCAAAAAATACTTTGTGTGCAGTTTCGTAATCGGTGGTCACAGTGAGATCGGGTTTTTCGATGTGGCCGAGATCCATAACAAATCCACCGGATGATGTGTCGATGTGGCTTTTGATGTCACCGTTGCCAAACGGAACCTTGGTGATGACCTGGTTCATGCGAATGGTGATGGGGATTTTGGGAACTTGGCCTTCGTATTTTGCGCGAATAATTCGTGCTTCGGTGATCCACTCTTCAGACAAAAACGGGTGAGGCATGGGAAGAACTTTAGTTGGAGAATTTGCGAATGGCGTCTCGTGTGGTGATTGCCACAGTGCGCGCTGCTTGTGCAAAGTTGGTGTCATTGCTTGCATAGAGAACTGCGCGCGAAGAATTGATGATCAGCCCTGTGCCGTTGGCGGTGCGGCCAGCGGAAACTGCAGCTTGGACGTCGCCACCTTGTGCGCCAATGCCAGGAACAAGCAAAGGCATGTCGCCAACAATGCTTCGGACCTCGGCCAACTCGGTTGGGTATGTTGCGCCAACCACAAGAGCACAATCGCCAATCGTGTTCCACTTGGTTGCTGCAGTGCGCGCAATCACTTTGTATAACGGTTCATTATCAATGAGTTGCGATTGAAACTCGGCACTGCCCGGGTTTGATGTGCGACACAGCACAATTGTGCCTTTACCGGGCGTGCGTAAAAATGGCTCAAGTGAGTCGGTGCCCAAATATGGGTTGACTGTGACGGCATCCGCTTGGTAGCGCTCGAAAGCTTCACGCGCATAAAGCGTTGCTGTGTCGCCAATGTCGCCACGCTTGGCATCGAGAATGAGCACAATTTCTGGGTACTGCGTGCGAATGTGGTCGCACACTGCCTGCAACTGTTCCTCGGCGCCTACGGCTGCGAAGTAAGCAATCTGCGGCTTAAATGCGCACACCGTGTCGGCGGTGGCATTGATGATGTCGATACAAAACTTTTGTATGCCAAGGGGATCGGCTTTGAGATGCGCTGGAAGTTTGCTGACGTCGGGGTCGAGCCCCACGCACAATGCAGAATTATTTGTGGCCCATGCTGATTTGAGTTTGGAAGTGAAGCCCACGAGTACTTGTGCGTGCTATTCGTTAATGGTGATGGCGCCAGTAGGGCACAAGTCTTCGGCAAGTTTTACTTTTGCGCGCAGCGATTCGTTGGGGCTTTCTTGCAATACATAAAGGAAACCATCATTACGAATCTCGAACACCTCTGGTGCCTGATTGACACAACCACCTGTGGCAGCACACATGTCGAAGTCAACAATTATCTGCATGTGATCAGACTAGTTGAGGCTTTAGGCGCTGTGGCTAGATGCGTGGCGCTCGAATGCATTGAGCACTGCGCGCAATGATGCGGTGATGGTGTTTGGATCGATACCAACACCCCAGCGTGTGTGGCCCGATTCGTCACCTGTTTCCACATATGCAACAGCAGTTGCTTGTGAACCCTGACCGAGTGCATGCTCGGTGTAGTCCTTGACGTCAAGGTTGCCCTTGAATTCGGTTCGGATGGCGTGCACAAATGCATCGATAGGGCCGTTGCCCTTACCTGTGAATGTCTGGCGCTTGCCATCGATATCGATCTGCGCGGTGATTTCGGTATTGCCAGTCACTGACTCGCTTTTGAGTTCGTGGCTCACCAATTTGTAGCGCGGAACATCGGCAAGATATTCATTCTTAAATGCATCCCACATCATGACCGGCGAAATTTCACTGCCCGAATCTTCGGTGAGGTGCTGAATGTTTTGTGAGAACTCGATTTGCAAACGACGCGGCAAGTCAAACCCGTGTTCGGTCTTCATGATGTATGCAACGCCACCCTTGCCGGACTGGCTATTGACACGAATGACTGCTTCGTATGAACGACCAACATGCTTTGGGTCAATAGGAAGGTAAGGAACGCCCCACTGGTCGTAATTATTTGGCAGGGCTTCGAGACCTTTTTTGATCGCATCTTGATGACTGCCTGAAAACGCGGTGTACACAAGGTCGCCCACATATGGATGACGCTCGGCAACAGGCAGACGATTGCAGTACTCGGCATCGCGACGCAATGCATCGATATCGGTGATGTCGAGCTCTGGGTCGACACCATTCATAAACAAGTTCATTGCCAAGTTGACGATATCGACATTGCCTGTGCGCTCGCCATTGCCGAAGAGCGTGCCTTCAACGCGGTCGGCACCTGCAAGCACACCAAACTCGGCTGCAGCAACTGCGCAACCACGATCATTGTGCGGGTGCAACGAAATGCACACTGTGTTGCGGTCTTTGATCGTGCGAATGAACCACTCGATCACGTCGCCGTACACGTTTGGTGTGTAGCACTCGACTGTTGCTGGCAAATTCAAAATAAGTGGAGTCGTTGCTGTTGGTTTGATGACGTCCATCACCGCTTCACAAATTTCAATTGCAAACTCTGGTTCGGTGAGCGTAAAACTTTCTGGTGAATATTCGTAGCGCACATCGGTGCCTTTGAGGGTTGGCTCGAGTTCTTTGCACAGATGTGCGGCCTTTACTGCGATGTCGATGACGCCAGCCTTCTCGAGACCAAACACCACGCGACGTTGTAACGGGTTGGTGGAGTTGTAAAAGTGCACGATGGCACGTGGCGCACCCTGCAAGCATTCGTAGGTGCGTTTGATCAAGTCGACGCGGCATTGCACAAGAACTTGAATAGTCACATCTTCGGGAATGAGATCTTGTTCGATGATGTGGCGAACAAAGTCGTAGTCGGGCTGGCTTGCTGATGGAAAACCAACTTCTATTTCTTTGAAGCCCATCTTGACGAGAGTTTTAAACATGCGCAGTTTGCGCTCTGGATCCATCGGATCAATCAATGCCTGGTTGCCGTCTCGCAAGTCGACTGAACACCACAATGGCGCCTTGGTGGTGACGTTGTTTGGCCACGTGCGGTCGGTGAGCACGACCGGAATAAACGGCGTGTACTTCTCGAACTGCATCTTCTTGGGTTGTGTGGGCTTTGGTGCCATGATCGTGTCTTTCGTGTGTCTTGTGAGTTTCTTGTCGTGGAATGAAAAAACCCCCTGACCTTTTTAAGGTTCAGAGGGTTCGGCGGCAGCGGTTATGAGGCTGGCGCCGTTATGTAAGTAGGAGGCTGCTTGCTGTTGATGTCATAACAATGTCCAGCATATCGGGGGCAATGCCCGCCGAAGTTAGTACGGCGTTGGGGCCAAGAAATTGGCGAACTGCCACGGATCTGAATGATCGAGCAGGCTTGTGTCATTGCCGTAACCAGGGAAGAGATCGTTGCGATTCTTGAGCGGTGTCCAGTCGGATGCTGCCGAATGAATTGGCCCAATGTATGGCCGAGTGGCATCGAGCACTTTTTTCCAAGGCAATTCGTCTGGCACTCGTACGCCTTCTGAAGGGCAATCGAGCAACCAAGTGATGGCCCCAACAACCGAGCCAGCAACCTGCACGGTTGTTGCACTCTGGTTTGGAATGATCGCACGTGCTTCGTGAATTGACAATGTTGAACCTGTCCACCACGACTTGTAGTCGTGACCCATCAGCAATACGCCGAGCTCGTCGCGGCCGTCAATGATCTCGTCATTGAAGATGCGCTCTTTTGGTTGCATCTGCCAATTGCGCATCCGCAACTCGAGCACGCTGTTGATCGCGGCATCTGACGGATGGTAGGCGTAATGCACGGTTGGTCGGTACGCATCGGTGCCGTCTGCATTTTTGACAGTGAGATGATGCGTCATCGTGTATGACTCGCCGTGGCGGATGATCATGCCAAGCGTGTCACCAGATGGAACCCAACTGCGCACCCACGACTCCATGCCAGGTTGTGCAAGACAAATTTGGTTGCGTGGACCGTCGTCGGTGTGTGCATGAGCATTTGCTGGCATCCACTTTTCGTGAGTGCCCCAACCGAGCTCGGCAGGCGCGACGCCCTCTTCGTAAAAGCCTTCGACGGACCACGTGTTGCAAAATTCGTTGGTCAGTTTTGGTTTGCTTGACACTTGTGTGTCGCGCTCGGCAATGTGAATCACTTTTGTGCCAGTCAGTTGTGCGAGCACATTGAACTGCTGAGCCTCGAGTGCGGACTGCAATGAAGATGCACGCGAACCGGCCTTGCCATCTGTGAGCAATTGCGTTGTGATGTCGGTCAGTGCCTGCTTGACCAAGTGACTGACCATGCCTGGGTTTGCACCATGCTCAACAACTGCAGATGCACCGTTGTTGGAGCCCCAGCGTTCGATCATCTTGCGAATTGCTTGGTGACGCACATATAACGTGCGATCAAGCGGATGAGTGGATGCCATGTCGTCGTATGGGTCCCACATCTCGACAGAAGTATTGAGGTATCGCACGTTGTGATCGCGACACCACTCCATAATCGTTGGGCCGTCGATGTTCCATGCCAAGTCGAGCAACAAGTCGCCGTCGCCTACGCGTGCAGAAAGAAACGCATCAAGATTGTCGCGTGTCACGCGATCTTGTTCGTAGGTGACACCGGCTTTGAGCAGGTCGGCAACGCGTGAGCGGTTGTCGCGGAAGTCGACTATATGAATAGACGTCGGATCAAACTTGAGATCGCGAACCATCAATGGCAACGCGCACTGTGCAACAGAACCACAGCCCAGCACTAACGTGCGACGGGGAAGTTTGTGTGTTGCGGAGACTGGAGCGTTCACTTCGATGCTGACGGCGAATACTGATCGCCCGCATCAATGTGCTGAGCATCAATTGAGCTCAACAACGTTTCAAGACTTGCTTCAAAAATTGCGTCAGATGGAACCAGCAATTGCTGCCAGTCGTAACGCATACCTTTGCGACCAGTGAAGGCGCTCTCGTCGCAGGTATGGCGATTCTCGAGTGATGAGAAAATTGAGAGAGACGACGAAGCGTTATCTGTGGACATGAGCACCTCCTTGGGGTTTGAATACGAAAGTTTGACCATACAGAATTTTGGGGGCTACGTCTACCATCTGGCGAGATTGTTCATCTTGCAGAATTGTTCATCTAGCAAGATTGTTCATCTAGCGATCTAGTGCCACGGAGTGTTGCTCGATGGTTGGTAGCGTGACTCAAGAGATGACGACCCCCGAAGTGAAAACACCAACAGGATTTGCCGAGATTGGTGTGCCTGACCGCATTGATGCTGGCCTCGCCGCCGCCGGATTTTCGGCGCCGTTTGCCATTCAGACTGAAGCGATACCCGTTGCCATGGCTGGCGAAGACGTGATGGGCAGAGCTCGTACGGGCTCGGGCAAGACGCTCGCATTCGGTGTGCCGATGATGGCGCGCATTGATGCGCCCGCAACTCCTGGCAAACCGCACGGTTTGGTGATCGTGCCAACGCGTGAACTCGCGTTGCAAGTATCGGAAGTGTTGGGGCCGATTGGCAAGCATTGTGGAGTGCGAGTGCTGGCTGTGTACGGAGGTGCCGACAGACAAAAGCAAGTCGTCGAGATCGAGAAGGGTGTCGAGATCATTGTTGCGACACCATTGCGCCTGATCGACCTCATGAAGTCTTCGGAATGTGACTTGAGCGCGATTCAGGTTGTGGCAATTGACGAAGCAGACCGCATGGCAGATGAGGGGTTCATGCCCCAGGTCGAATGGATCATGCGCCATGTCACGGCTGTGCACCAAACGATGTTGTTCTCTGCAACGCTCGATGGGCAAGTTGCCAACCTCGTGAAGCGATACATGAAAAACCCCGTTGAGGTTTCGATCGATTCGCCTACCGACACGGTGGGCACGATGCGCCATTTGTTTTTGGCTGTGCATCACATGGATAAAGACCGTGTGATTGCCAACATCGCCGCAGCAGCCGGACAGACCGTGGTGTTTTGTGACACCAAGCGCAGCTGCGACAAAGTTGCAGAAGCGTTGCAAAAACTGGGCGCCGATGCGTCTGCACTACACGGTGACATGCCTCAAAATGCGCGTGAAAAAGCGTTGGGCAAATTTGCCGACAACAAACTCAAGATCTTGGTTGCCACCGATGTCGCAGCGCGAGGCATTGACATCGACGACGTTGCGGTTGTCATTCATTACGCACCACCGCTCGATGTCAAAACGTATCTGCACCGCTCGGGGCGCACTGCGCGCGCGGGCAAAGATGGTTGGGCAGTGACAATGGCCGAATACAACCAACACACCACATGCCGCATCATTCAGCGCGGTCTACGCCTCGACATTCAGCCACCGATTGAAGTGTTTTCAAACGACGTGCGCCTGCGCGATTTGTTCAGTTTTCTTGACAATTGATCTTCAGTGTGCGGAGATCTGCCGCCGCAATGTCAAGAGGACTTGCTGTGTTTAACCCTGAAGCAAACTGATTGCTAGATGTGGCCGAGCGAGGCCATCTTCATGCGGTTGCGCGTGCCAGCAACGGCGTAGACAACAACAAACACCAATGCGTCAAGCAAGATAATTGTGGCGCTCGCAGAAGTGTCAAGAAAATAACTGAGGTTCATTCCAACGAAGCAGGACGACGCACCGATGATCGGTGAGATCCACAGCATGCGGGCAAAACTGTTGGTGGTCATGCGTGCCGACGCCGCAGGGATAACCAACAGCGCCGAAATCAGCAATGTGCCGATGACGCGCATCGTGACCAAGATGGTGAGCGACAACATGGCGAGCAGTCCCGCTTCAACGGCAGAAACATTAACTCCGCTTACTTGTGCGACGTCGCGGTCAAATGTGGAAAACAGCAATCTGCGATAGCCAAGCACCACAACAGTCAAACCAAGCAGGGCAACGCCTGAAACTGCATAAATATCAACCATCTGAACGCCGAGCACGCTGCCAAACAACACGGCTTCGATACTTTTGCCGGCCTGACCGTAGCGATTCATTAATGCCAAACCGAGTGCAAATGACGCTGTCGTTACAACACCGATTGCTGCGTCGGCACCGAGCACGCGTCGTCTTGCAACGCGAGCGATGAGCAAACCCGAAATGACACCCCACACGCC
>JBIHZV010000043.1:0-9797 GCA_044240275.1 Ilumatobacteraceae bacterium
ATCCTCACATTGCCATTGTTTTATCTACGAGGCAAAAATTTTAGTTTGGTTCTTTTTGGTGATGATGGAGAGTTTGTATCTCATGCCTTAAATCGTCGGCCTCCGTTTGGGTTTTTCCCATCTCTTGATTCATGGGGGTTGCTTGATCCCTTCAATGGATACTTAGCGGTATATCTGCGGCTCATCACAAAGCTCATTCTGTTTGCGGGAGACGAAGACTTCACTACTCATACTTTTTGGGTAATGACGATCTATTGGAGCGTTATCTCGGGACTGTTGGCCAGTACCTTAAAGAAGTTCTCAGGACCACTGATTGGTTGGGGTGCTGGTTTTGTGCTCGCAGTAATGCCATATTCGAACAGTGTGATGTTGGCCCAAGTCAATACGATTGCGTGGCCTGCTTGCTTGCTGACTCTTGTAGTAGCGGGTACTCGACAATACCCAATACGTCTTTTTTCAAAGATAATTTTATTGCTATTTTTTGCAGGTACAGCAGCCTCTACTGGTACGGCGATCGTCACTATCGCTGCTTTGGGATTCAATGTTTTGCGACATCGTGGAAAGCGTTTGTCATTCGAACGACTACTCTTCGCCTGCACTGGATTGGGGTTTGCTCTTCAATACCTGTCGTACACGCCGAGGAACAATCCTTCGTTGCCACTAATTCCTGAAATTTCGAAGATTTCATTTGGATTGGCGCCCCAATATATTCGTTCCCAGGTTTTGGACCCGCTTTCTGCGCTTGAGACGATAGTCCTTTATTCGATTCCGGTAGTTGCGTTTATGTGTCTCGGCGTGCTCGTTTGGTTGGGTCTCAACATAGACCGGCAACGAGTTCTCACTGGCGTTCAGTTCATTGTCGAAGGAGTATTTCTTGCACTTCTCCTTACCACAGCAAATGGTTGGCTCAATTCACATTATTTGTTTATTCCAACAGCCCTGTTGTGGCTTGGCGCACTTCTGATCGGGAGTGTTTCGGTCAAGAGTGTGCGCCCATGGAAAATGGTCCCGTTAGCGATTTTGACCACACTTCTTTTCATTGGTATTTCAGGTACTTACTTCGTCATTTAACTGAGGTGATGGTGCGCTCGGCCGGAGTCGAACCGACAACCTTCTGATCCGTAGTCAGATGCTCTATCCATTGAGCTACGAGCGCTTAACAGTGCTCAGTCTACTTGCCGACAAGATAACGGCTACACAGATTTTTCTACTTCCAAGGACCCCAGCCGTTATTGCGCTGGTACATGCGGTAAGCAGCGGCGGCATTCAGCCGTGGGTCGAGCAATTGATTGGCCGACGTCACTCCCACGTCGGGCAACCATGTCTTGTGCCAGCGATAGTAAATCTGGAAGAGGCCATAGCAACACTTACTTCCGCTAACTGCGCTCGGTTGATATTTGCTTTCTCGATGTGCGATGAAGAGTGCTCGCTCCTCCAGGTCATCGGGCCAAGCATCACGAATGATTTGGATTACTTCTGCTTGTGAGTATTTGGGGATCGGAGGGGTGGTGGCAGCTGGTGTTGACTGACCAGGCACACATACTTCGTCACCAATCAAAATTTTTGTGCTTGGTTTTGCACCGTTGAGTTTCAACACACGGTTCAACGTGCTGTTTGACTTTTGGGCGATAGACCACCACGAATCACCACGTTTGGCAACGTAGGTTTTTGAACAAGGCGCAGCAGCAGCATGCTGTGGTGACACAACACTGCACACAAGTGCAACGGCGCACAGGAGAACCCACCTGTTACGAACAACCATGGCGGAGAGGGTGGGATTTGAACCCACGGTCCGGTTTACCCGGACAACGCCTTAGCAGGGCGCCCCATTCGGCCGCTCTGGCACCTCTCCTAGAACAGCACCGACGAATGGTGATTGAGTGTACTGGCGGAACGGGAGGGATTCGAACCCCCGGGCCTTTTGAGCCGTCCGCTTTCAAGGCGGATGCGTTTGTCCACTCTGCCACCGTTCCGTTGAGGAACGCTAGCGCGCGATACGCGCTCTGAGCGCGGTAACCCAATCATCTGCTTCGCGCCATCGAGCGTCCGCGTGCTCACGTGCCGTATGCGCTTGTGCGCCAGCAGCTGGGTATGAGCCAAGAAATTTCACTGCACCCTGCTTGGCATGCAGGTCACGCAACACATCTGCCACCAACTCATTGGTTATGTGTCCCTCACAATAAATGATGAAACAATAATCGCCCAGCCCACCACGTTTAGTTGGTCGTGACAAGAGTTGCGACAAGTTAATGCGACGCGCAGCAAACTCTTGCAGAATTGAGATCAGACTTCCCGGTTCGTCTGCGCGTTGAAATACCACAAGTGCAGTTCGATCATGTCCCGTTGCAGGTGGGATTGATTCTTTTCCCACCAGCACAAATCGTGTTTGGTTACCTTCATGGTCCGCGATATTGCTGGCGATGACGTCAAGATTATAAATCGCGCCAGCATTGCGTGGAGCTACGGCTGCAAAACCATTGCCCGTACCTTCACTTACCAAACGCGCGGCTTCCGCCGTTGAATTAGCCGCATGAATTTCGGCGTGTGCAAGATTGTTGCGAATGTATTCGTGGCACTGTGCGATTGCAACAGGGATTGACATCAATGTCTTCACATCTTTTAGGGAGGTTCCCTTTTTGGCCAAAATACAGTGCTCGATGTCGAGAACCACTTCTCGCTGGATGAGTAAATCGTGATCAAAAACAAGTGCATCTTGAGTGAAGTTGACAGTGCCTTCAATTGAGTTTTCGATTGGAACAAACCCGAGCGAAACTTCGCCTCGATCTACAGCATCCAAAACATCTGGCACAGTCCGATACGGAATCAACTCACACCCAGCCAAATCCGATTGCGTAAGCAGTGCTTGTTCGGTAAATGTTCCGGCTGGCCCAAAATACCCAATGCGCTGTTTGGCTTTAGTCACAGCGTCAAGATTAGGCGTACAAGGTGGTAAAACTTGGCTGATATTCGAGGCGTGTTAATGCGACCGCGATATTTGGATCACGCTCGCCACTAGCCTGATTGCTATGTACGAATATGTTGCGTTTAACCCGTATAACTCAAGTCCTGAAGCACTTGCAGCCGAGTTGACAAAGAAGTCTGCCGAAGGCTGGGAAGTTGTCAACATCGTGCCAACATTTGACGGCAGATATTGCGCCTTTTTGCGCCGGCCAACGAATGCATCTCCAGCAAGTTCTGGTGCAACGAGTAACCCAACGACTCCTGTTGCAACAACAGCAGCTTCTTCAACTGCTTCTTCAACTGCTGCTCCAGCAGCCTGGTACCCAGATCCATCTCAGCGCTTCGAGTTGCGCTACTGGGATGGCGCCGAGTGGACAGAGCATGTTGCTCGCGGTGGTCAGCAATTTACCGATCAACCAGTGGCCTAAAACAACATGAGGGCAACCTCCATCGGTCATGCCGGCATTTTGGTGCAGACTCGCCAAGCCACGATTGTTTGTGACCCGTGGTTTTTGCCAGCTTTTCTCGGTTCATGGTTTGTGTTTCCGCGAAACGATCAGTTGTCGCCACAGTTGATGGCTGCAATTGAATCACCCGATTATCTCTACATCTCGCATCAACATGCTGACCATCTAGACGAACCATGGTTGGCAAGTCATATCGACAAAGCCACGAAGGTATTGCTCCCTGCTTTTGCTACTCGCGAACTCGAACGAAGGCTGAGCAAATTGGGTTTCACAAATTTTGTGCGCACTGAAAATGGCAAAGAGACCGACCTGGGTGATGGTTTGACAATTGCGATACACGTTGAGAGTGCAATCGCCGACGGCCCTGGTGGCGATTCGGCAATTGTGATCAGCGATGGTGAGTCTCGGCTTGTCAATCAAAACGATTGTCGCACCAGCGACTTGGGTGCACTGACTGTGCATGGACCAGTTGACATGCATTGGTTGCAATTCAGCGGAGCCATTTGGTACCCCATGGTCTACGACGAACCGCGAGAACTACTTGTGCAACAGGCTCGCACAAAGGTCGAAAGTCAATTTGCGCGCTCAATGAAATACGTTTCGTTGGTGGATGCACGGGTTGTTGTGCCCTCTGCCGGGCCACCATGTTTTTTGGATGAAGATTTATTTTCGGCAAACATGATTACTGGCAACGAGCTCTCAATTTTTCCTGATCAGACAGAGTTCATTAAACGCCTGCAAGCCGTTGGCAACGATCGGGCAGCGCTCAACATCCCTGGCACAACAATCGAAATTTCGCCATCCTCAATTGTCGTCACACACCCGATGAGTGACGACCTTGTGCAACGACCATTTGTGCACAAAGAAGAGTACTTGCGCGAATATCAGGCTGACTGGTCCCAGTGGCTGCGTGATTACAAAGCAACATGGCCACAACATAAAACCGATTTGTTAACTCAGTTACAGGATTGGTGGCAACCATTATTGGCCATGGCACCAACACTGCGGCAGGCAATAGGCGGAGGATGTTTAGTAAAAACTGATGGCTTAGAGCTCTACATCGATTTTACAAACGGACTTGTGGTTCCCTTCGCCGATCAGAAGTATCGCTATCGCTTTGAAATTGCGCGGCCACTAATGGAAAAGACTGTTGCCGAGAAGGCTGTGGATTGGTCCAATTCGTTGTTTCTCTCTTGTCGCTTTACGGCATGGCGCGACGGCACATACAACGAATTCTTATATAACTTTTTCAAGAGCTTGTCGGTTGAGCGAATGCGTCGTGCAGAAGATGAGGCGGTGCGCCGAACTGCACCTGAGAGCGCTGGTGCACAACTCTCAGCCGAAATCGAAATTGACGGCTACGTAATGCAGCGACTGTGCCCACATCGTCAAGCCGACCTGTCGGAGTTTGGACGCATGGACAACGGATTCGTTGTGTGCGACCTACATGGTTGGCGGTTCAGTGTTGTCGATGGACACTGCGCGAATGCGGATGACCGAAAACTCAAGATTCGAAAACGAACTAGCTAATTTCTCCATAAACAAGCACTTCTGTGCCACGCGGCAGGATGTCATTGTCCCAAATGAAATCCATTGCCTTGACAGTCACTCGCACGCAGCCGTGAGACGCAGGATATGCAGGCACACTCATTGACCCGTGAATGGCAACTCCACCGATGAAATACTTGGGGCGATAGATCTGGCCAAGGTCACCAATCCACCAACCATCAGGTCGTTCCCGATCAATCTTGAATGACCCAACTGGAGTCACTGCGGTTCCCTTGATCATCACACCTGGAGTATTGCCGTCAGGTTCTTCGTACGCACGGTCGTCGCCTGTGGATGTATTCATTACATAGGTCGTGATGCCGTCTTGAACCAAGAAAAGTAATTGTCGCGACTTATCCACCTCGGCCAAAGTGCCTTCTTTTGTTGTAGCTACTGCTGGAATCATCATTCGCTCAAGCAGGTAAGCAGTTGCAGCATTAATGCTGCCCGTAGGTCGAAGTTGAAAGTATTTCTGAAATGCCATCACCGCCTGCGTGGTGCTGTCATCGAACTTGCCATTTGGATCTGCGAGCCAAAAGCCAAGCTCGAGCAACTTTAATTGTGATGCTTGAGCGCTTGGTCCGCTGCGCTGGCCTGATGCGCTAATGCCTGTCTCTACGAGTGTTGTGGTTGTGGATGGTGCAAATGTTGTTGGCGGAATGCTTTGGGCATTAGACCAGGTTCCACAGGCTGTCAACGTGCTGAGCAGACTGACAAGTAGAAGTGCCGCGAGAGTATTGTTTTTTTTCATGAAAGTGAAATTGGTAATTCAAACCAAATCGTCAGGCTGTATTTAGTGCCACTCGTGATCGGAGTGCTGCCATGCGGGTGCGTAACCAAACTTGGCCATGCCAAGAGTGAGCCAATTGGCAATTGTGCATTCGTAAAGTTTTGGCGTGGAAACTCCAATAACGCTCCATCGTAAGAGTCGTTAAGTTTCACGCTCGCCGATACTTGCGCCACATCGTGATGTTGCCGCAGTTCTTCTTGACCACCTTTTTCATATTTAATGATGAATGCATCGTTGATTCCGTGGTAATCAATGAGCGGCCAATGTTGTTGCAATTGTGGCCAGATGCGCATTCCCATGTCGTCTTGCACAGCTTCAAATAATCGTGGGCTAATCAGCGCAAGGGAGATTTCGTGGCCAGGCACAGGGTCACCGGGTTGGGCAGAAAATCCGCCGGCTGCTTCAGCGGCCCGAATAAGTGCAGAACAAAATTGGGGTGTCCAACACGACATCGCAAATAATTCATCAGCAACTTTGTTTATTGGTGCACTTTCGTCAACCGCATCGACATACCCAAGAATTCGCTCTAAGTCATCCACTCTTCCATCGTGACACGCCTTACCCCACCAATTGATGAACCCTCACCAGAATGTGGAAATGCATGCCTAATACACCGCTTGGTAGGCTTGAAACCCATGGGGGCATTAACAAAAGAAATCCCACAAATCGAGCTCAAATCGGTTTGGGACGTCATTCGTTTGCGTTGGTGGATACTCCCAATAACAATCGCGATATGTGTTGGATTGCTATTCACTCAAGAAAGCAGTCTTCAATCCGAACCAAGTTCCGTGCTTGTTATTGCCACTTACGGTCCACGCGATGAACTCGCAGGACTTTCACTGTATGGGATTGATCCGACCTCGGTTCAAGAATTCCCAAGCTTCCAGAACCAAATTCTGGCCGTACAAGAAAACGCAAGCAAAGCTGTTACGGAACAGATTGGCCGATCTGTTGAAGTAACCCTTTCCAGACCAGAACAACAGGTTTCGCTCATCGCAGCGAGCGATACATCAGGTAAACAAAAACTCACAATGATCAATGTTGGTGAGCCCAACTATGTTCTCACGTGTACCGACTCTTCATCGGATATTTGCGACGAAGCAATACAAATTTACGCATCACAGATCTCGAAAGCTCGAGCAGACGGAATAAACAACGGCCTTCAAAAATTAGCCGAAGGTGCGAAGAGGGTGTTGGCTGTGACTCAAACACCGCAACCTCAATTAGAACTACAACGCACCGCTCTGGTTGACATAAGTGCCACTGTTTCTGGCGAGCTACAACTGGCAAGCAAAGTAGTTGAACCCCGAAGTGCGACAATCGCAACGGTCAAGAAATCAACGTATATTTTTGGTGCAGTCGCGGGATTGTTAATTGGTCTTCTTGTCATCTTGCAACTGATGTACACAGACGACAAAATTCGTTCTCCACGGAAGTTGCAGTCAGCCAACGGTCGAACAAATTTTCTTGGTGAAACATCGGGTGGTAAGTCATCTGCTGGTAGTCGACAAATGGTGGCAACACTCCTCACTCAAATCAAACTTACTGGCACATCTTCAGTGCTACTCGTCCCAGTAGATTCCAAAGTAGAAGTTCAAAAACTGTTCGAGTTGTTAGGCGATGATGCAAAATCCAACAAACTTGAACTGATTGCAGGGCTGCCAGTAGATGAAATGTCGGTGAATCAATTAATGAATCGACAAGAAACCCTTGTTGTTCTTGTGGCGCTTAAAAACAGCAGCACATTTACTGACATGACTCTGACACATGACGCGCTGGTTCGATCGAACAACAATATTGGCGGTGTCCTCTTAATGTCATCCGCGAGTTGATGAACAAATCTATGAAGATCAGCAATTTTCGGTTTGTGCGTGCGATCACCAAAATTGCTCACTCAAATTCTTTTTACCCAATCAGCTCTATATTCCAATTCGTTCTCGACACGATTGCACTGTCATGTACAGCAATGGTTGTGTCTTACTGGAGGTTTGTTTACCAAGTCCACCCAGATCCAATGGGTGCTACGAAAGATACTGTCCTCCGCGTTATACCGTTGGTTTTTCTTATTCAAGCAATCGTTGGTTACATCGTTGGTATCTATCGCCGCAGATGGCGTTATGGAAGTTTTGATGAAATTGCTGGCCTATTCATCACTTCAGTTGTATCGATTGCAATTCTTCTATTCTTAAGGTTTTTCGATCACTCCTTAAATCCATACCCGCGAAGCGTGATTGTTATCGGTGGTTTGGCCGGAGTCTTCCTCATGGCTGCAAATCGCTACGTTTGGCGACTAATCCGACAACAACTTCGCAGACCAACAGAAGAAACTGCAACAAAGATTTTGGTTTATGGTGCCGGTGAGGGTGGTATTCAAATAGTAAATACTTTGCTTCGAAACCCTTCTTCTCCATATCTCCCTGTTGGGTTTATAGATGATAATTCTGACGTGCATCGGCTTTCGATTTCGGGAGTGCCAGTTATTGGCGGACGCAGCAGTCTTTCGGAAGCGCAGCAAAAAACTGGTGCGAAGACTCTGCTCATCGCAATTCCATCTGCCGATTCAGCTCTTATCAGTGAGATTAGTTCCTCTGCTCAATCACTCGGTATGAGCGTAAAGATAGTTCCTCCGGTGCAAAATCTTTTTGAGCGTCCTCTTGATACAGGCGACATTCGTGACCTTACCGACGAAGATTTATTGGGCCGTCGCAAAATTCATACAGATTTACAACAAATTTCTGAATACCTCGTTAATCGACGTGTTCTTGTAACAGGAGCTGGTGGAAGTATTGGTAGCGAGTTGTGTCGTCAACTCGTTCGTTTTAATCCTGCGGAATTGATCATGCTCGATCGAGATGAGAGCGCTTTACACGAAGTCCAACTTTCAATTCACGGCCGAGCGCTCCTAGACACTCCGCAAACAGTGCTTGCCGATTTACGAGATGCGGCAACGATGAATCATATTTTTGAAACTCGCCGACCTGAAGTAGTGTTTCACGCGGCAGCACTAAAACATCTCCCACTTCTGGAGCGCTACCCCGGTGAAGCATATAAAACAAACGTTTTGGGGACAGCTACATTATTGAATGCTGCACAGAAAAATGATGTAAAAGTTTTTGTAAATATCTCGACAGACAAAGCAGCAAACCCCATCAGTATTTTGGGTTACTCCAAACGGATTGCAGAACGTATCACTGCAAATTTTGGAGTTATCTCAGCTCAAGGTAAGTACATTTCGGTTCGCTTCGGAAATGTTCTCGGCTCTCGCGGAAGTGTCTTGCTCTCATTTCGGGACCAGATTGAAAAGGGCGGTCCAGTTACCGTCACTCATAAAGGTGTAACACGTTATTTTATGACGATTTCAGAAGCAGTTCAGCTCGTTATTCAGGCTGGTGCTATCGGCAATAGCGGTGAAGTCTTGGTACTCGACATGGGTAAGCCTGTCAGTATCTACGATGTTGCAACACGTTTGGTTAGCAATTCACAGAAGCCTGTGTCTATTGAAATAGTGGGCTTGAGGGCCGGTGAAAAAGTACATGAAGAGCTTTTTGGTGATGGTGAAGTCGACACTCGACCAAAACACCCTCTGATTTCTCATGTTCCGGTAATTCCAATTAAGACCGAAATACTTCTGGCTGATCCGAAAGATGCGAAGACTTTTATGATCGAAGTATCTAGCTCGTAAATTAGTCTTCAACCAACTTGTCGTCATGTGCCCTTGCGGATACAGCGGAGATAAGTAACACCCAGAGAAAATGATTTCCGATAAAAAAACTCTCCTGTGTTGCGATGGTCAAGATAAAGAACATGATTGCAGGCGACCATTGAGAAGCTGTCTCCCTGTCTGCATGTTCAAGGTGTTGATAAACAGCCCATATCAATGCGGCTGCAAACAACACAGTGCCAACAACTCCACCACCTAACAAAATGTCCATAAATCCGCTGTGCGACCAGCCGGTATTTACAAAGGACCACCATAAATCACGTTGCATAAACGGTGGGGTGCGCCATGCCGACATCCAACCCCAGCCGAT
>JBIHZV010000116.1:0-2765 GCA_044240275.1 Ilumatobacteraceae bacterium
GCAAGGTACACGCCAGTTAGAAAGGTGACACAGAGTGTCGTGGCCTCGACAATTGTGTGTTGCCCAAGTGTTGCCCATACGGTTGACAGCCACATCCATCCGCAAAATAATCCAATCAAACCTACGGGCCCGAATAACGATGACCGCGGAATCCGTCGGTATCCAAGCAGGATTAATGCTGGAACCTGGACCGCGACAAAAGTCAGCAGTTGCGCAGATACTGCTCCACTTGGAACCGCCAAAGAACTTGCAAACCAGATGCTCAACACCGGACCCTGCGTGAGTGCAAACAGCAGCACAACTACGTACACATATTCGCACCATCGCAGAATCGTGTTGATGCGGTTGGTTGCAATCGGCATTGTCTACAAATCTACACAAGCCCTACTTGTCTCATAGCGGTTGAAAGTATGCTGTAAATGATGACTAATAATCACGATGAACCCGATGGAGTCGATCGGGACCAGCTCATTAAAGAGCTTTTGGCAGAATCGTTTGCGCTACGCACCAAATCGGAGCATTTAAGCCAGTACGTCGAGACCAAGATTGCCGAGTTGGTGAAAACCAAACGTGAACTGGACTCAATCAAAAACGACGATGAAATTGGTCAATTGCGTGCAGGTATTGAGACCGCAAACCAGCAGCGCAACGACCTCCAAGCCAAACTTGATGCGCTTATCGGTGAGCACGAACATCTTGAAGAAGTGCATGTTCAAATGACAAGCCAACGCGACCGGTTGCGCGAACGTATGGCACAGGTCGACGCCTCACCCGAATATCGGCTTGCCAAACGATTAAAGAGAATTTTTGGTCTAATGCTCAAGGACGACTCAACTAAGTGACACAACAGTTTCCCGTCATCATCAATGTGCGTGATCGAATTGAGCCGTTGCGTGACCTGATTTCATGGCTCGAGAAAATTGGCCAAGAAAATATTTGGTTGTGCGACAACGACAGCACGTATCCACCAATGGTTGAATTTCTTCGATCAACTCCGCATCATGTGCGCCTCAATGGTCTCAATCTTGGGCACCGCGCCCCGTGGCTGAGCGGACTTGTAACCGAACTTGGTCTCGACACACACTTCATCGTTACTGATCCAGATGTTGTGCCTAGTCACGAGTGCCCTACTGATGTGCTGGATCTTTTTTACAACACGCTCAATCAGTATCCAGCGATTGACAAAGTTGGTTTTAGTCTGCGCTTAGACGACCTGCCTGGGCATTATGCCCACCGAGATGACGTCATTTTGTGGGAATCGCAGTTTTGGAAAAATAAACATCCGTCTGGATTCTTCGTTGCTGAGATCGATACAACGTTTGCAATGTACAGACCGGGTGAACATCATCAAAATAATCTCGCCCTGCGTTCGGCGCCGCCTTATACGGCCAGACACATGCCGTGGTATCAAGACTCAGGTCATCCAACCGATGAGCAGACGTATTACTTGGAACACGCCGACTCTCTGATTATTAACTGGGATAAAAAGGTGCTGTCGGCATCTCTTCGCGCGCACCTGATGCAACTTCGAAACCAGCACTAGGCTCGTTACCGCATGTCTCAACCAGCAATTGTCGTCGATTCAGTTTCTAAAAACTTTCGGCTCTATCACGAACGCAATCGCTACATCAAGGCAGCCATCTTGCGTGGGCGCCGCGCAAAGTACGAAGAGTTCTGGGCGCTCGACGATGTTTCGTTTGAAGTAGAACATGGTTCGACTCTTGGCATCATCGGTTCAAATGGCTCTGGCAAAAGCACAATGCTCAAATGCCTAACTGGCATTTATCGCCCAGACAAAGGCAAGGTTTCGATTAATGGCAACATTGCTGCCCTGCTCGAACTCGGTGCTGGCTTTCACCCCGAGTTGTCTGGTCGAGAAAATGTGTACCTCAATGCAGCGATTTTGGGATTATCGAAAAAGGATGCCGAGCGACAGTTTGACAGCATCGTTGAGTTTGCAGGGCTCGAACGATTTATTGACACTGCTGTCAAAAACTATTCATCGGGCATGGTCATTCGTCTTGGTTTTTCAGTTGCAGCGCACGTTGAACCAGAGATTTTGTTAATCGATGAAGTGCTCACCGTTGGAGACCAGTCATTCCAGCGCAAGAGCAGCGAAAAGATTGAGCAATTTCGCCGCGAGGGCCGCACGATTGTCGTCGTGAGTCATGGTCTTGGCGCAGTGCAGCAACTCTGCAAGGAAGTTGTGTGGCTTGAAAAAGGTCACTTGAAGATGCGTGGCCCAGCAGCCGAAGTGATCGCGGCATACACGGGTGAAAGCTATGTGCAACACACCGCTAAAGATGCTGATCTTCGGGAGCGCTGGGGCACCGAAGAAGCCCGCATCGACAGTGTATTGCTGACTGACATGTCAGGACAAGCAATCGAACGCGTAGAAACAAATGCTGCGATGCGAGTGACTACCCGAGTTACTGCGCAAATGCCACTTCGCGCACCGGTAATCAAGATCTACATCAGCAAACTCGATGGCACGATTGTGTGGTCAACCACGTCTCAACGGGCCAATTCTTCGCTAGGAAATATCCCAGAATCGGTCACCGCAACGATCGACATTCCTCATTTACCGTTATTAGAAGGTACGTATTTCATCTCGGTTGCGTGCACCGATACAACAGGTACAACCGAATACGACCACTGCCAAAACTGGGTGAGGTTTGACGTGCACCAAAACGATTTGTTTGAAGAAGGTCTTGTTGCTGTTCCATCTTCGTGGAACATTGAGCGCCACGCTAAATAACGACTTA
>JBIHZV010000032.1:0-12611 GCA_044240275.1 Ilumatobacteraceae bacterium
GGATTGACGTCAATGGATAGTATTTTTGAAGATTTCTGAGAAACCTCTGCTACTTCACCACGGTCCGGATTTCCAATGATAAGAACGTCAATATCATTTGGCGGAAATCCACGATCGCCCTCAAAACGTGCTGCCCATGAACCAAAAATGAAGAGTTTTTCCACACCAGACAACGAACCGAATTCCTTGGCGATCACCTGTCGAGGACCAAATGACATCATCAGTAATTGAGCAAGATGATGCTGCAGCGGCGACACACCACCCGATACGAGTCGAGAGCGACCTACTCGACGAGACTTGACGAGATCTGCCATCTCTGCTCGCTCCACCTCTCGCTGCACAGTGGGCAGGGATTGCTTGCTGACTTTTGCCAACTCGGCAAGAGTCCACTCCCGTTTCGGGTTGGACAAAATTGCGCAAAGCATCTCTGCTTGTCCGCGCGAGCGCAAAACAGGGAGCAGTAACGGTGCAACAGTGGATTTCATAAAATGAACGATATCGCTCACTTTATGCAATCGTTAGGAACTAGATTTATTGCCCCTGCGGCGCTTGATAACAGTGAAAGCAAATCGGATAAGGGCGAGACCGATAATCGCAATCACGACGTATTGGAAGACACCTACATATTCACCAACCGCATCCCAGTTGTCGCCAAGTATTGCTCCTGCGCCGATCAAAACAATATTCCAAACTGCACTACCGATAAATGTGTAAAGAGCAAATGGCACAATCTTCATTCGTCGAAAGCCCGCAGGGATCGAAACGATGGATCTAATAAGTGGCACACATCGACCAACGAGCACTGCTGTTGTTGAACGTCGGTCAAACCAATCTTCCGCGCGTGTGAGATCCGATTCTTTTACACCAAACCATTTACCAAATCGAATAACAAATTGCCTCAATCGATCTGGTCCGATCGCCCACGAGATGTAATACAAAATAAGTGCCCCAACAACCGATCCGATGGTTGCCGCCAGAATCATGGCCACGACCGACGCGTCTCCGCGTTGTGCAACGAAGCCAGCAAACGGCAAAACAATTTCGGATGGAATTGGTGGAAAAAGATTCTCCACAATGACAAGTACTGCTACACCTAGATATCCAAGTGACTCAATGACATCTTGCACCCAAGTTGCGAGACCGCTCAACATATAAATAGTCGCGAATTAATCGCGGCTGATTTCTTTGCGGCTCTTGAACTTGGACGCACGGTAGTCCTTGTTCATCAGCGCTATCACATCGATCGAAATTTCTTTAGGGCAAGCAGCAGAACACTCACCGTGATTGGTGCACGAGCCAAAGTGCTCATCCATTGTTTCGACCATTGCCTCGGCACGCTTGTAACGCTCTGGCTGACCTTGCGGCAAACGATTGAGGTGAGCGATCTTGGCGCCGGTAAACAAACTGGCCGCGCCGTTTGGACATGCCGCAACACATGCTCCACAACCAATGCACTGTGCAGAATCCATTGCCGCATCAGAAACTGGCTTTGGCACTGCGATGAGGTTGCCATCTGGAGCACCACCGGTCACAGCAGTGATATAGCCACCCGCTTCGATAATACGGTCGAGTGGTGAACGGTCAACCATCAAGTCTTTGATGATTGGGAAAGCAGCTGCGCGCCATGGTTCAACCACGATTGTGTCATTGCTCTTGAATGAACGCATATGCAACTGACACGTGGTGGTTGCGCGCTGTGGCCCGTGGGCGACACCGTTAATCATGAGCGAGCAAGTTCCGCAGATACCTTCGCGACAATCGTGATCAAACACCACAGCTTCTTTGTTATCGCTAATCAATTGCTCGTTGAGCACATCAAGCAATTCCAAGAACGACGCTTCGTCGCTGATCTCGGCAACTTGGTGCGTCTCGAAACGACCAGCGTCTTTCGGGCCACTTTGGCGCCAGACCTTGAGCGTGAGATTCTTTAAGTGGCTCACTTGTAACTCCTTGTTGCGAGGTGCGCAGTTTCGAATACAAGTTCTTCAACATTGCGCTTCGGATTCATCGGGTCGCCTGTCCACTCAAATGCCGCGACATGACAGAACTTCTCATCATCGCGTTGGGCTTCGCCCTCTGGCGTTTGAAACTCGGAACGGAAGTGAGCGCCACAGCTTTCTTCGCGAGCAAGTGCGTCCTGACACATTGCCATGCCCAACTGGAAGAAGTCGTCGACACGGCCAGCCTTTTCAAGTGTCTGGTTGGTGGTTTCACCTGTGCCAGTCACGCGCAAATCAGTTTGGAATTCGTTGTACAGAGCTGGCAAATCTGCAAGTGCTTCTTGCAGGCCCGCTTTGGTTCGCTCCATACCGCACTTGTCCCAAATGATTTTGCCGAGTTCGCGATGGAACCAATCTGGCGAGCGCTTGCCCTTGGTATTGAGGTACCCAGAGAAACGATCTTTGGCAAGTTGCTCGGCTTCTTTGAAAGCAGGGTGATCGATGCCTGGCATTGTCTTGCCCAACAAAGGAGCAAGACCACTGCTGATCGTGGATGGCAAAACAAAATAGCCATCTGCAAGACCTTGCATGAGTGCCGATGCACCAAGTCGGTTTGCGCCGTGATCAGAGAAGTTTGCTTCGCCCGCTGCATACAAACCAGGAATGTTTGTCATCAACTCGTAGTCAACCCACAAGCCACCCATCGTGTAGTGAGTTGCTGGGTAAATGCGCATTGGTGTCTTGTATGGGTCTTCGCCAGCGATGCGCTCATACATTTCGAACAAGTTGCCATAACGCTCTTTGACGACATCCAAACCGAGACGCTCGATGGCTGCAGCAAAGTCGAGGTTGACGCCATTCTTCAATGGTCCGATGCCCTGTCCCTTGTCGACAAGACGCTTTGCCGCACGCGAAGAAATATCGCGTGGCGCCAAGTTGCCATAGCTCGGGTACAAACGCTCGAGGAAATAGTCGCGCTCGGCTTCAGGAATCTGATCAGCTGGACGATTGTCGGATGGGCTTTGTGGCACCCACACTCGACCATCGTTGCGCAATGACTCGCTCATCAACGTAAGTTTTGATTGTGTCTCGTCGGCCTGCGGAATACATGTTGGGTGAATCTGTGTGTAACACGGGTTGGCAAACATTGCGCCGCGACGGTGTGCGCGCCACGCTGCAGTGACGTTGCAATTCATTGCATTTGTCGACAAGAAAAACACGTTGCCGTAGCCACCAGTTGCGAGCACAACTGCATGCGCTGCATGCGATTGAATCTCGCCAGTCAACAAGTCGCGCACGACGATGCCGGCACAACGACCGTCAACAACAACGGTGTCGATCAGTTCGGTGCGATTAAAAAGTCGTACGCCGCCCAAACCAACCTGGCGTGCCATTTGCTGATATGCGCCAATAAGTAGCTGCTGACCGGTCTGGCCGCGTGCATAAAACGTGCGGCTCACTTGTGCGCCACCAAAACTACGGTTGTCGAGCAAGCCACCGTATTCGCGTGCAAAAGGTACGCCTTGGGCAACCATTTGGTCGATGATGTCGACAGATACTTGGGCCAAACGATGCACGTTTGCTTCACGTGAACGGAAGTCGCCGCCCTTAATCGTGTCGGTAAACAAGCGATTTACGCTGTCACCATCACCCTGATAGTTCTTTGCAGCATTGATGCCGCCCTGTGCAGCAATTGAGTGTGCGCGGCGAGGAGAGTCGTGAAACGTAAACGCGTCAACCTGGTAACCGAGTTCTGCAAGAGTTGCAGCTGCTGAAGCGCCAGCCAAACCAGTACCCACCACGATGATCTTGAACTTGCGCTTGTTGTTGGGGTTTACCAACTTTGCATTCTGCTTATAGTTGTCCCACTTATCGGCAAGTGCGCCTGCGGGAACCTTGGAGTCGAATGTGTACGTCATGGTCGTGATCGTGATCTCCTATTTGACAATTCCGGCGATGACAGCAATCGGAAACGAAACGTTGCCGACAACAACGATTGTGGCAAACCCAGTTGCAAAACCGCGGCGCCAGTTGTTGAAGCGCGGGTTGTTCCAACCGAGTGACTGAAAAATGCTCCATGCTCCGTGGAACAAGTGAATGCCAAGCAAAATATTTGCGATTACATAGAACGCCGCGACAATTGGTCGATCAAGGCTGCGAACCACATTGTTGTAGACCTCGCCGCGTACAAAAGTGCTATCCGTGCCCACTGCGTTCACTGTGCCAAAAGTGAAATCAAGCAAGTGCCACACCAAATACGCAAGCACGATGATACCTGTCCAACGCATGGTGCGACTTGCAAACTTGGCAACTTGATAGTCGCGTGCACCTTGATACTTAACTGGACGTGCGTGCTTGTTGAGCATGGTCAGTGACCAAG
This sequence comes from Ilumatobacteraceae bacterium, assembly GCA_044240275.1. GTDB lineage: Bacteria > Actinomycetota > Acidimicrobiia > Acidimicrobiales > Ilumatobacteraceae > UBA3006. The sequence continues at coordinate 4,321 of JBIHZV010000032.1, forward strand.
CAGCGTGAAGATGCAACAACAACATTGAAAGCAACCCGCCACGCAAAATCCACAACATCACGTTCTTGGGCAAAATTGGATACAACAGCTCTTGCAAGAACTCGGCGTAGTGATCGAGTGACTCGGCGCCTAGATACATCTTTAAGTTGCCGATCATGTGGAACAGCACGAAGCCCATCATCGCGATGCCCGAGATGGCCATCACATATTTTTTGCCAACTGAAGTTGAATACAGGTCAAGTAAGAATGGGCGCTTTTTGCGAGCCTGCAATGCTGTGCCTGTAGCAGGAGCCCGTCGAAGAGCCTCGGAATTCACTGTGGACAAAGTAACCATCGATGTCAGAATACTTGTGGACACGACGGGTACAGGCATCCCCTTTGGATTTCACTATATATATGGTCGCAAAAAGGGCGTGAACATTGTCTCAGGGATCTAATGAAACGCCAAAACCGTCAGAATGCTCGCCCCGATATGGGTATTTCGCTTATTGGGTGACAAATTCTCTACACTTGCGAGGTACAAAACTGTGGCCCCCACCCTGGTGAGCACAGCAACACTAAACGGAGAGATAACACGTGACGTCAATACTTGCAACCGAAGGCGGCTGGCAAACATTTACTTTGAAAGGTGGAGAATGGCTCATTCTCGGTCTTTCAGGAGCATCGGCCATTTTGGCTCTGCTCGTCGGCTGGTACCTAATGATCAAAGTCCTTCAAGAAGACGAAGGCACCGACAAGATGAAAGAAATCGCTGGCGCGATTCAAGTTGGCGCATTGGCGTACTTGAAGCGTCAGTTCCGTACTATCGCCATGATCCTTGTGCCAGTAGGCGCAGTCGTGTTCCTTACTTCAGTAGCAATTGATAAACCAGAAGGCGGATCGGCACTTTCATTTGTTGAGTCTGGTTTGTATCGCACACTTGCATTCGTTCTTGGTTGTGTTGCTTCTGGTCTCACCGGTTACATCGGCATGACACTGGCAACGCGCGGCAACGTGCGCACAGCAGCAGCAGCTCGACGCGGATCAATGAAGGATGCACTACAAGTTGCATTCCGCACCGGTGGTGTTGCAGGCATGTTCACCGTTGGTCTTGGTTTGCTCGGTGCGACTGTGATCATCGCATTGTTCCAAAACACATCATCAGCAATGTTGATTGGCTTCGGCTTCGGTGGTTCACTTCTTGCATTGTTCCTCCGCGTTGGCGGTGGCATCTTCACTAAGGCAGCCGACGTAGGCGCCGACTTGGTGGGCAAAGTTGAAGCAGGAATTCCAGAAGACGACCCACGCAACCCAGCAACAATCGCCGACAACGTAGGTGACAACGTTGGTGACTGTGCAGGCATGGCAGCTGACTTGTTTGAGAGCTACGAAGTAACACTCGTTGCCTCGATCATCTTGGGTGTTGCAGCGTTCAACGCTGTTGGCCTCAACCCAGCACTTGGCTTGGTCTTCCCACTCGCAGCACGCGCCATCGGCGTCATTGCATCCATCGCTGGTGTATTTGCTGTTCGTGCAAAGGATGGAGAAACAAACGCACTGAAGCCAATCAACCGTGGCTTCCTCACAGCAGGAATCATCACCGTTATCGGTACGTTCTTCCTCTCGTTCTATTACGTAGGAAACCCAGACGTGGGCTCGGTTCAGTTCGGCGAAAACGAAGTAACCATGTCAAACATTGGATTTCGCTTGTTTGGTGCAGTGCTTGTTGGTTTGATCCTTGCTCAAGTATTGAGTCGCCTCACCGAGTACTTCACTGGCACCGAATATGGTCCGGTACAAGAAATTGCAGAATCAACAGAAACAGGCCCAGCAACAGTGGTGCTTGCAGGTACTGCATCTGGTCTCGAGTCATCGGTGTACGCAATCTTGTGCATCGCGGTCGCTCTTGGCGCAACCATTTGGATGGGCGGCGGAAGCATTCAGTTCTCGCTCTATCTCGTAGCGCTCTGCGGTATGGGAATGCTTGCAACAACCGGCGTCATCGTTTCGGAAGACACGTTTGGTCCTGTATCTGACAACGCCGCTGGCATTGCAGAAATGGCTGGCGAGTTGCACGGCGAGACAGGCAAGATCTTGGTCAGCCTTGACGCAGTGGGCAACACCACAAAAGCTGTAACAAAGGGCTTTGCAATCGGCTCGGCAGTTATTGCCGCAGTTGCCTTGTTTGCCTCGTACATCGAAACAATTGCTGGAGAACTCAAGCTTGGTCTTGTAGGCGATGCAATCTTCAATGCACCAGAAACACAGATCAACGTTTCAGACGTGAAGACATTTATTGGTCTGCTCATCGGTGGATCAATTGCCTTCATGTTCTCGGCGCTCGCAATTCGCGCAGTTGGTCGTACAGCTGGTGTTGTGGTACAAGAAGTGCGCAGCCAGTTTGCTGACGGCGGCATCATGGCCGGCACTAAGCAACCGGACTACGGCCCAGTCATCGACATCTGCACTGCAGCGTCGTTGCGTGAGCTCACCACCCCAGCACTGCTCGCAGTACTCACACCGGTCATCGTTGGTTTCGGTATCGGTTATGCAGCACTCGGAGCATTCTTGGCCGGCGTTATTCTCACTGGTCAGTTGATGGCCAACTACTTGAGCAACGCAGGTGGAGCATGGGACAATGCCAAGAAGTACATCGAAGACGGTCACCACGGTGGCAAGGGTTCAGCCGCACACAAGGCTGCAGTTATCGGTGACACCGTTGGCGATCCATTCAAGGACACCGCTGGTCCTGCGCTCAACCCGTTGATCAAGGTGATGAACCTTGTTGCGTTGTTGACATTGCCAGCAATCATCAAATACCAAGACAACGACGGCGTACGCCTCTCGATTGCTGGTGTTGCACTCGTGATTCTCGTTATCTCCATCATGTTCTCGCGACGCAAGTCGGTGAGCATGGTTGCTGCTTAAGTACTCAACCGTAAAGATCGGCTGACAGGTGTCGAAGCTTCGATACTTGTCAGCCGATTGGGTACAAGCAGTTTCTAATGCTGTTGCGACAAATACCGAGTTGCAACAACTCGCTTCAATTCACTCAGTTGGATTGACGCAAGTTGTCACTGGCACACCCCACGGGGATGTCGTGTATCACTTGCAGGTTGGCAATGGAGTGGCCGCGTTTGCAGGCGGTGAAGCATCACCTGAAGATGTGCGCTTTACAGAACCTTATGACACCGCAGTTGCAGTAGCGACTGGCGTGCTTAATGCTCAAGAAGCTTTCATTAACGGCCATATCAAGTTTGTTGGAGATCATCAAAAATTGATTGATGCAGGTGATGTGTTTGCGGCGCTCAACCCAATCTTTGACAAGATTCGCGAAACTACCGAATACAACTAAGAGTTTGTAAGCAATTGCTTACGAGTAAAAGGGGTTCGCGCCTGTCGAGTGATCGGTCAGGTCTCGCACTTTTGTAATTGCAGGAATCTTCTCGGACACCATTGTGCCCACGCCTTCAAGCATCGTCTGGCGACTCATTGAACAGCCGTGACAACCGCCGCCCATCGTGAAGTACGCAGTGCCCTCTTTGTCGTGACCTGCGAAAGTAACAAAGCCACCGTGCGAGGCAAGCATTGGGTTTACTTCTGCTACAACAATTGCTTCGATCTCGGCAGAGACGTCATCGTCATTAACGAGACCTTCGATCTTTGCAGACTTCGGTTTGTTTGGATTACGAATAAGTAATCCCTGAGTGTCGGAATGATCTATGACTGCGTCTTGAAACGAATCAATATCTTTTGCAGGAATGATGATCTTGAGTCCATCAATCGTGCGCACCTCGTCAGAAAAAGCTGCTTTGGTAAAGAAGTCGAATGACAAGTCGTAGCGAAAGTCTTCGCCTGGCTCAGACAAGATCTCGAGGCGCAGACCCAGCTGCTCGCCTTCTGTCTCGGCGTCACGTAGTTCGAGCAGTTTGACATGCGCGATCGGCGTAACTGTGACGATGGTGTTGGACTTGTCGGTGGTCTCTGATGTCATGCTGGCAAAGGGGCTCACGGGATTAATACTATCGCCGTGTTGTTTATTCAAACCCCACTGTGGCAGTGTGGAGCCGTGAACGACGGGAGCAAGCGCGCGATCTACGCCGCCTCTAGGCCATAAGTAATTGCAAGCGCTATACGATTGAGATGTACGCACGGGGAGTTCGCTGGATCGGCGGGCTGAGAGGGTGGCCGCCGCCACTGACCCGCTTACCTGCTGGATAATGCCAGCGCGGGAGCGAAGAAATGGTTGAGACAACTGCAGTGGTGGTAATCGGAGGGCTTCCGATCAATAAGTCTGTTGCCAAATATTTGCCAAAACACGATTTTGTAGTAGCCGCAGATTCTGGATTGCACAGCGCAATTGACCTAGGCCTTCGTGTCAACTTGGTCATTGGCGACATGGATTCGGTTGACCACGCAGTGCTTGCTGCGGCCGAAGCTAACGGCGTAATGGTGCAGCGGGTGCCGCACGACAAAGACGCAACCGACACCGAACTTGCACTACTGGCCGCAGTCGCGCATGGATCACGACACATAGTTCTTGTTACCGGAGGCGGCGGTCGGCTCGATCATCAACTTGGCGTATTGAGCGCTATGCAGCACAAAGCATTGGAAGACTGTGAAGTGTCGGCACTGTGGGACACCGCACGCATCCAACTTTTGCGCGGACCAGGCCTCTGCACTATTCGCGGCAAAGTTGGCGACGTTGTTGGCCTTATTGCACAACACGGTGATGCAAACGGAGTCACTACCGATGGACTGAAATGGGCGCTCAATGAAGGAACTCTTGAAGCTCACTCTTCGCGAGGTGTGAGTAATGAACTTGTGGCAGCAACTGCGACAATTTCGATTGCAACTGGACAACTTTTTGTTATTCAACCAAACGCATTGGAGGCATGAGATGAAAAAATACCTAGTGATAATAGGAACGCTCGCGATCTTGGCAGCGGGTTGCTCATCTTCTCCGACAACCGACTCGGCCGACACGACCGACTCGACCAGCTCAAATGACGACCCAGTCACCCTGACGTTGCTTGCACACGAATCGTTTACTCCAACACCGGGCATTTTTGATGCCTTTACTACTGCCACTGGAATTGCAGTGGAAATTGTGCAGGGTGGCGATGCCGGACAATTGGTAACCAAAGCCGTGCTCACGAGTGGCAATCCAGAGGGTGACGTGTTGTGGGGAGTAGACAACACGTTGTTGTCACGTGCGCTTGAAGCCGATGTTTTTAGTGCATACGAAACACCAAATATTGCGTCTATGGATGCAGCGTTGTTGCATGACATTCCTGGGCGCGAAGTGACACCGGTAGACAGTGGCGATGTGTGTATCAACTACGACATTGCATGGTTTAAGAGTCGCAACATCGCTCCTCCCCTCACGCTGGATGCTCTCACCAGCAAGCAATACGCAAACCGGTTTGTAGTGCCAAGTGCACTGAGTTCGTCGCCGGGGCTGGCTTTTTTGATGGCAACAATTGCCGAATTTGGCACAGACGGTTGGCAGTCGTATTGGAAGTCGTTGCGCGACAACGGAGTCATGGTGGTGGACGGATGGACCCAGGCATACAACACTGAATTCTCTGGCGGAGCAGGCAAAGGTGATCGGCCAATCGTCGTCAGCTATTCATCGAGTCCACCGGCCGAAGTGATATTTGCTGACCCACCGGTTGATGCTGCACCAACTGCAGTTGCTTCACTCACCTGCTTTGAACAAATTGAATACGCGGGCATTCTTCGTGGCTCTAAGCACGAAGCTGAAGCCAAACTCTTGATCGATTACCTCACCGACCTCACATTTCAAAACGACTTGCCGCTTACCCAGTTTGTTTTCCCAGTCCACAGTGGCGCTGTGTTGCCAGAAGCCTTCACCAAGTATGCACTGCGGCCAGAAAACCCTTTGCGACTTGATGCAAACGTGATCGCCGCCAACCGCACTGCCTGGATTGACGAGTGGTCAGCGATCACACTGAAATAGCGAACTGAAATAAATATGAATCAACTCGCGCAGTCGCCTTATAAGCGCAGTGCTCGCTGGCTATGGATAGCACCAACGGTGTTCTTGATATTGATCTTGGTGATCCCCACTGCGGCAATAATTCTGCGTGGTGCGACCTTTGAGGGTTTCAGAGATGTACTCAATAATTCGACAATCAGACAAGCATTGTGGTTTACCACTTGGCAGGCACTTGCAAGCACTGCGCTGACCCTGATTGTTGCGCTCCCAGCGACATTTGTGTTGTCTCGCTTTGCGTTTACAGGTAACCGTGCGTTGCAGGCTCTGATCACCGTGCCATTTTTGTTGCCAACAGTTGTGGTCGGCGCTGCATTCTTGGCAGTACTGCCATCTCGACTGCACTACACAGCAACAGCACTGATCATTGCGCACGCATATTTCAATCTCACCGTGGTGGTGCGCATCGTTGGTGCGCGTTGGGAACAGCTGCATCCGGGCATTGAGCAAGCCGCGAGCACACTCGGTGCATCTCCAGCAACTGTTTTTCGTACGGTGACGCTGCCGCTCTTGCGCAGTGCACTTGCCACCGCCAGCGGAGTAATTGCGCTATTTGCTTTTACCTCATATGGGATTGTGCGTACGCTTGGCGGCCCAGCAAGAGCAACAATCGAAACCGAGATCTATACCCGCAGCGTATTAATCGGCGATATGCCCGGCGCTATTGCTCTCTCGATTGTGCAAATGATTGTGCTCACAGCGCTGTTGTGGTGGTGGGTAAAACGTCATCGTGATAAATCTGAGAGCCCAAAAATATTTGTAGCGCGGAGGTCACCGAGCACGCGTAGTCAAGTTGCACTGGTGTACGGCATTGCACTTGCAACTGCTGCGGTTGTTATCGCTCCGTTGTGTGCACTTCTGTGGCGCTCACTTACCCGAACAACACCAGACGCCACTCGCTTTACGCTTGTTGGATGGCGAGCGGTTACATCGCCGACAACTCTTGAGGCGATATCCACCAGCACACTGTTTGCGTTGTGTGCCATGGTGATTGCAACAGTACTTGGACTCATGATTGCCCTAGGAGTCGCATACGGATCTCCGAGATTTGTGTGGCTCGAGCGCATTTCGGTCCTACCACTCACCGTCTCTGCCGTGACTATTGGGCTTGGCATTTTGATCACATACGACACAGCACCATACGATTTTCGATCGGCGTGGATGGTCACCCCACTCGCCCATTCATTGATTGCGTTGCCACTTGTAGTTCGTATTGTGCTGCCAGTGGTGCGGCAAATTCCGAGGGGCCTGCAGTCGGTCGCATCCTCCCTTGGAGCAACACCGCTACAAACATGGTTGACCGTCGATCGCCCGCTGATATCTCGCGCAATAGGTGCATCAGCGGCTTTGGCTTTCGCAGTGTCCATCGGCGAATTTGGTGCCACAAGCTTTCTTACTCGCCGAAGCAGTGAAACTCTGCCAGTCACAATCTCGCGCCTGCTTTCGCGACCCGGTGATGCACTGCGCACACAGGCATATGCGCTCTGCGTCATTATTGTGGTCATCAGCATGATTGCAATATTTTTAATTGACATGTTTCGACCAAGCAGAAAGACAAAGTGATGCTCGCACTCACCAAGATCACTCTCAAATATGAAGGCCGAACCATTTTGGATAATGCAAGCCTCAACGTCGAGCGTGGTGAGATTGTCTCACTCGTTGGCCCAAGTGGTTCGGGTAAAACAACACTGCTACGGGTGATTGCTGGTCTTGAACAACCGAGTCAAGGCAACGTTGTTATTGACGGCAAGCTCATGACTGAAGTGCCCACACATAAGCGCAATGTTGGTCTTGTGTTTCAGGACAACCAGTTGTTCCCTCACCTGTGCGTTTTTGACAATATTGCTTACTCATTGAGAATTGGTCGCGTTTCAAAAGCACTGCAGATCGAGAAAGTGAACGAGATGCTCAGTCTCATCGGTATGGAAGATCTCGCGCGCCGTGACGTTGGCAATTTGTCGGGCGGCGAAGCAAAACGAATTGCGGTCGCACGAGCGCTCGTGGCCAATCCTCTCATTTTGTTGCTCGACGAACCACTCACCGGTCTCGATGCCGAATTGCACGACCGACTGCTCGACGACATGGGTGCTCTACTACGTGCTCGTGGCACCACGGTGGTGCACGTCACCCATGACCATAACGAGGCGACACGATTGTCTGACCGCGTAGTTGATGTGCGCACTTTGGGCCAGTCGAGCGTGCAACTACAGTAAAGCGCGATGACTAACGACTCTCTTGTTGAGGAAGTGCCAACTACTGAGGTGCTCGTGTTGCGCATGTCCGTGCTGCGAGA
>JBIHZV010000003.1:0-35111 GCA_044240275.1 Ilumatobacteraceae bacterium
AGTGCCAATCCCCCGGCACCTCGTGGCATAAGACAACAAAGGGGCACGAAAACGCTCTAGTAAAGTGTTTTCGTGCCCTTTTCCCCTCCACAGCAACGCAAGTTGTTGACTGCTGTAGTCGTGCTGGTCGTCAGTGTTGGTGGTGGTTGGTTATGGAGCAGTGCATCCGAACCAGACCTTGATGCACGCTTAACAACACCAGGTGAAGTGCCATACCCATCAATCGCAACCAACAGTGCAATTGCAGGCACGAGCCTCCCCCAAGCATCGCTACTTACTCTCGACAACAAAACGCTTGACTCAACGACATTCATAGGCAAACCACTGATTCTCAATTTTTGGTACTCGACATGCGAGCCATGCCGCCGCGAGATGCCAGTGTTGGCAGCAAGCGCTGCTACTCATAGTTCAACGGTTCGGTTCGTTGGTATCAATATGAATGACTCCATTGAAACAGCAACAGCATTCGCCGCAAAATACAATGTTCTTTACGACATCATGTTTGATCCCTCTGGCTCATTTATCAGCGATCTAGGTATCGCAACAGCCCCGATGACATTATTTGTCAATGCACAGGGAATCATTGTCGACCAAGTTGCAGGAGAAATCACCGCCGACAAACTTGAGTCACTGATTGCCAAGTGGTTTGCACAATGACAAGCACAGTCGTTCTCGCAATCGAAGGCAACTTTGCATACAGCTTTATGCTCGGCATCCTCGCTGCAGTCAACCCATGCGGTTTCGTTTTGCTTCCCGCATACCTGCTGTATTTTTTGGGCATCGACTCGGCCAACCCTGCTGCACAGCGAGCACCAATTCGTCGCGCTCTTCTCGTCAGTGCTGCAGTATCAAGCGGGTTCATGCTCGTCTTTCTCATAATCGGCACCATCTCTCGGCTGTTCACTCAGTGGATTGAGCTCAATGCCAAATATGCCGGGCTCCTCATCGGTATTGCTTTAGTTGTAATGGGCCTTGCGATGCTCGCGGGCTGGAAACCATCTTTTATCACCCCGTCAATTGGAGGTGGACGAGACCGTTCGTTGCGCACCATGTTTATTTTTGGTATCGCTTACGCAGTTGCCAGCATTGGCTGCACGATTGGCTTTCTCACCACAGCAATTTTTGGCTCCATCGGACTACACGGGTTTGCATCTGGCGTCATCAGCATCGTGTTGTATGGCGTAGGCATGGGGCTTCTTGTGAGCACACTGACTGTCACACTTGCCGTTGCTCAGGGCGGACTTTTGCGGGTACTAAAAAACGGATTGCGCTACATGGACAAGCTTGCTGCTGGTTTCATCGTGCTCACCGGCATGTATCTCACGTGGTATTGGTATGTCGCGGTGACTGAGCGCACGTCTGCTGGCAATGTCACTCAAAATATTGAAGGTTGGCAGTCATCTGTTGCCACCTTTTTGCAACGTCAAGGCGCATGGCGTCTCGGTCTGGTGTTCTTCGTAGTTGTCGGTGGAGCGATCCTCGTCAATCAGTTGCGATCGCGAAGCAACAAGTCTTAATCATGCTCGCCGATCTCCTTGCACACCCCGAGGTCGTTGAGTCGAGCATTCTGCGCAGCAAGTTTGGTTTTATGGCCTTTCATGGCGGCGGCTTAGAAGAACAAACAGACGTGATTGCACAGGCCGCAGCCGAACAATCTGGTGCTTCGTACTACGGCATTCACCAACCCAAGGCTCTCAAGTGGCATATTCCATCGCACCAAATTGATCCCGAGCATTCACCTGTTCTTGCAACATTTTTAGACCACGTAGATGTCGTGATCACCATTCATGGCTATGGACGCAAAGGTTTATTCACCACGTTGCTGCTGGGTGGTCAAAACCGCGCGCTTGCCTCCCACGTTGCAGGACACCTGCGCACTGCATTACCTGCGTACGAAATTGAAGATGACCTAGCAAGTATTCCGTCCGACTTGGCCGGCCAACACAACGACAACCCAGTTAATCGAGTGCGCAAACGTGGGGTTCAGATCGAGCTTCCACCTCGCGTTCGTGGCTCGAGCCCGATGTGGTGGGACTGGGAAGGCCCGCACCTCACCCCACACACGCTGTCTCTGATCACTGGACTTGTGAGTTCAGTAAATACCTGGAAAAAATAAGTCTCTAAAAAGCCCGAATTGGACGCACGTAGTAGGTGGAGAGATTGTCCTTGGCGTAGTTGTTTTGTGTGCCTGCGTTGAAAGTCTGGACCCACGCGGTGCTGCCGTCGGTGCTCTCGGAAGAACTCCAATAGTTGACAGTCGAAAAACCACGAGCCGAAGCTGATATTGCTCCAGCACATACGGTTCCACCGCCAGAAGCCTGTCCGGTGTTTTTCGCATATTTGCACAACTCATTGAGTTCATCTTTCGATGGCAAAAACCAATCAGTTTTAGAATTGTTTGTGTACGCCCATGCAATACCTGCGGCGTAGGAGCTAGTGGATACAGCACCATCTCCGGTAAGTACTTCATAAATTAAGTTAGTGTTCGCCATACCTTGGCCAATGGCTGGAGCAGCAGTGCGACTGTCTGCCGGACTTACCGTGCCATACGGATAATAAATACTATTAAGTTGGCAATCGAGTGCATTTCTAACTAAGTTGTTGCACTTTATGACTGACGTGGCCCACACAATTCCCGTTGACTGATCCGATGGCGAGACCTCAAGATAGTGACAGTTGGTGTTGCACGTTGAGCCCGTTGACGTGAATGCTGTTGCTGAGTAATAGAACACTTTTCCGCCGCCAGGACCAGTGTCAACGCCAACCGTGCATGACCCACCATTTGCACATGTCAATGAGACAGTTGTGGTTGTTGCTGCAACAGTTGTTGCACGAGTAACGCTGATCGTCACAATGTTCGTTGCTGGTGCCGATAACACACCCTGACTGTTGGCAACGTACACACGGTAATAGCCATTTGTGAGTACATCACCATCAATCGCAATTGATGTTGGTGTGTTGGCCGAAATCACTGTTCCCTTAGCCCAACGATGTGAGGGTGCTGACGTGATATCGGAAACTGTTTTGACAACAAAATCACCTTCAGCGAAATAGACCGTGCCAGCAACATTTGCTGTCACCGTGACCGCTTTAGGCCATGCGTTGCTTTGAATTGTTGTAGCCAACAACGAAACCGTCGGCACTACCACCGCAGTTGTTGGAGTAGTCGAAGGGGTTATAGCAACGGTGGTTGGTGTTGCAGCCGAACGAATTCGAATCGGTGTAGCGCCCGATCTACACGAACCGGTCACTGGCCAACGCAACACGCCAAACTCGCCACCGGCACACAACAACGACACATTGTCGACAGGAACCGAACGCAATGGCGTAGTACAACCTGATGATGGCGCAACAGATACCTTCCGTGTTCCAACTTGTGGATCCAACGATGAAGCATTCCAACACAACAATGGGGCAGGTTGTGACGCTGACCAAGTCTGTGCACTACCAACACACTCAGAGCTGGAAGCCACAAGACGCACCAAGCCTGATGAGGCATCTACACACACCGTCACGGGACTTACAAAATACCCGGCCTCAGCGACGCCACCCGACCACAAAGCACCCGCCACCAATGCAACAGCAATACCTACACGGCTCAAACGATTCATCACATTCTCCTGTCCTGAAACAACCGGACACGGAGGTGTGAGGGGTATGCCTCACAGACTACCTAGCAGTTTCGTCAATTAGGGCTAACAAAGCCCCGTTATGGAGCGAGGCGATCGATGCTCCAAACGGTTGAGGTCACGGTCGTTCGTGAATACCTAAAACGATCGTGCAAGCGGCTTGGTCGGCCTTGCCAAAACTCGAAAGCAACCGGCTCTATGACCCAACCGCCCCACATGGGTGGCCGAGGAACATCGACGCCGTCAAATTGCTGACGAAACTGCTCGAGTCGTTCGGCCAACACTGAGCGATCGCTGATCACTTGCGATTGTGGTGAAGCCCATGCACCAAGTTGCGACTCACGTGGCCTCGACGCAAAATACTCATCGCTTTGTGCATCTGACACTCGGCGAACCGAACCGCGCACACGCACTTGGCGGTGCAAGTCGAGCCACGAAAATACAGCTGATGCAACTGGTTGTGATTCAAGTTGTGCACTCTTGTCGCTTGTGTAGTTGGTGTAAAAAACTAATCCATTTGCATCAACTTGGCGTGCAAGCACAATGCGAGCGTCAGGTATTCCGTCTGCCGCAATAGTCGCCACCGACATTGCGTTTGGCTCTGCTACTCCTGCAGATGCAGCCTGTTCGTACCAAGCGTTCCATTGCACAAATGGATCATCTTGCAAATCATTGCGCTCAAGCCCTTCGGTTTCGTACTGAATACGGCGATCCTGCAGTGACATGACTATCAATCAGTCAATCAGCCAGTTACTTTGGTGAAATGCGCGTGATGCCGCGCATATACGGATGCAATGCTTCGGGGATGATGACCGAGCCATCTTGTTGACGATTGTTTTCGATGATTGCCGCCCACACGCGAGGGACTGCAAGAGCCGAGGCATTTAATGTGTGCGTCATCTCGGTGCCCTTTTGGCCTGTGCGCTTAAAACGAATGTCGGCGCGGCGAGCTTGATAATCGCTGAACCAGCTGATGGAACTCACTTCGAGCCACGAGTCTCCACCTGGTACATAGACCTCGATGTCGAAACTGCGGTGATGGCTTTGGCCCAAATCGCCAGTGCAGATTTCGATAATGCGATACGGCAAGCCGAGCACCGCGATTGTGCCTTCTACGCGGCGCACGAGTTCTTGCAACATCTCGGGTGCCTGCTCGGGCGTGGTGACCGACAGGATTTCTACCTTGTCGAATTCGTGAGTGCGCAACATGCCGCGAGTATCGCGGCCAGCCGAGCCAGCCTCGCGTCGATAGCACGACGTGTGCGCCATGTAACGCACTGGCAAGGCTGCTTCATCGAGCACTTCGCCTGCATGAATAGACGTCAGTGAAGACTCGGCGGTTGGAATGCACCACAGATCGTCACGCTCAATTGCATAGGCGTCGTCGGCAAACTTTGGAAGTTGACCCGTTGCAGTGAGTGTTGCTGTGGTGACGAGAGATGGTGGACGGATTTCTTCGAATGCATCGGCGTTGCGGTCGAGCGCAAGTTGGCACAGTGCTCGAGCCAATGTTGCACCTGCACCGCGTTGCATCGTAAACATTGCGCCACTGATCTTGACGGCGCGCTCATTGTCGAGAATGCCCAAGGCAGTCGCTGTCTCCCAGTGGGGCACGCGCTGATAGTCGGGAAACGATGCCGGCATATTGATTGGCCCAGTGATCGTTGGATTCTCGTGGTCCCCTGCACCGTCAACCGCATCGGGGTGTGGCGTATTGGGGATGCGCAGCAGCACGTCGCGCAGCGATTCGGTGAGTTGGTCGAACTCTGCAACAAGCGCCTGTTCGGCGTCGCCAAGCGAACGGCTTTGGGCCATCAAGGCTTCGGCTGCGTCGTTTTCACCCGAGCGGCGAAGAGCACCAACCTGTTTTGAGAGGTCATTCACTTTGGCACGAGTGGTGTCTCGTTCGGTCGTGATATCACGCAATCTGGCGTCGAGAGTCTCGGCTTCTTGCAGCTGCACAAGCAGTTCGGGTTTGTGTCGTCGCGCCAACAAGGCACGGACCATCTCGGGGTCATTTCGCAAAAGTCGAACGTCAATCACTGAGAATTCACTTTAGCGTTGCGGCGTGGCGCAACGGGTCTGATTTGCGTACGCTGATATGCGTGAGTACTACTTCTGCAACATTTGGCGATGCCGCTGTGCAAGTAGACCAGTTGGTGATGCGCTACGGATCGGTGACCGCTGTCGAGCAGGTTTCATTTAATGCACATGCAGGTCGGGTCACGGTCATTCTTGGACCAAATGGTGCTGGCAAAACATCGACTATCGAGGCGTGCGAAGGCTTTCGATCAGTTACCTCGGGGTCGGTGCGTGTGTTGGGTCTTGACCCACAACGAGACCGCAAGCAACTCAACAAGCGCATTGGCGTGATGTTGCAAGACGGTGGTATCTACCCGACTGCTCGCGTAGGAGAAGTCGTTGCCCATTACTGCAGTCTCTATGGAAAAGGTGTTGTCGCCGCAGAAGTGATTAAGACAGTTGGTCTTGAGCACCGCACAAAGAGCACCTGGAAGAAGCTTTCGGGTGGCGAGCAACAACGGCTGTCTTTGGCGCTGGCGCTCACCGCACGACCAGAAGTTGCTTTTCTAGATGAACCGACATCGGGCGTTGACGTCAATGGTCGCGACATGATTCGTGCTGTCATCAAAGATCTTGCATCAACTGGTTGTGCCGTTGTGCTTGCAACTCACGAACTCGATGAAGCCGAACGTTGTGCTGACGATGTAGTCATTTTTCATCAATCCAAAATTGTTGCTAACGGTTCTCTCGAATCAATTCGATCGCAGAGTTATGAAATTCGCTTTCGTTCAGGGATCGCTTTTGACGTTGCGGCTCTCGCAAAGTACCTCGACTTCCCTATTCACAATTTGGGCGATGAATACGTGATCACCGGCACGGCTGATGCAGCAGTGATCGGCAAGTTTTCCGAATGGATGTCATTTCATGGTGCAGATATTCGTGATCTGCGTGCAGGTGCACAACGACTTGAAGATATCTTCCGACGCCTTACTGCTGGCGGTATGCAATGAGAATTTTGTTCGCTCAACTTCGTTCCGAAATTCGGGTAATTGCGCGCAACGCCGAGCAATTGCTTGTGATCATCGGGATTCCGGCAGCACTTCTGATCTTTTTCAGTCAGGTAGATGTGTTGCCAACTAATGGACAGACACCTATCGACTTCTTGCTGCCAGGTATTTTTGCACTCGCGATTATGTCAACAGCCATGGTCAGCCTTGGTATTGCCACCGGTTTTGAACGCTCGTATTCGGTACTCAAGCGCCTTGGTGCTACGCCGCTTGGCACAGGTCGTCTGATTCTTGCCAAAAGCCTTGCTGTCGTGCTGGTTGAAGTGCTTCAGTTGGCGGTGTTATATGCAATTGCCGTAATGCTCGGCAAAGATGTCGCCGCCGCCAATATGGTGTTACTTGTTGTTGCGCTCTTTGCAGGAACACTTGCCTTTGCAGGAATTGGTTTATTAATGGCGGGCACCCTGCGCGCCGAAGTCAACTTGGCTGCCCAAAATGGCCTGTATCTCTTGCTGCTCTTGTTGGGAGGAGTCATTTTCCCACTCGACGAACTCCCTGAGCCACTACAGAATGCAGGAAAGCTTCTTCCATCAGGGGCACTGGCCGACGTACTTCGCGGTGCCATCACCGACACGGCTGCTTACGGACAAAGCTCTTGGATTGTGCTTGCTTGTTGGGCAATTCTGGCGCCACTCACAGCAGCAAAGTTTTTTCGCTGGAGTTAGTCTCAGACTTCAGTTGATTCTTTGGAGTACGTTGCCTCAGCAAAGAACCGCCCGATAAATCGACGGAAAAATATCACGACGATAATCGACCACAAAAACAAACTGCCAGCACTTTTCATCACCGCTCCAGCAAGTTGCTGATCGGTGGTTACCGAAAGACCCCAAACGCGTACTGGAATGTCGTAGTGCTTATAGACAGATCCTTCTGCAAATGTGAGCCATGCCGCAGGGACTGTC
Source organism: Ilumatobacteraceae bacterium (assembly GCA_044240275.1). Lineage (GTDB taxonomy): Bacteria > Actinomycetota > Acidimicrobiia > Acidimicrobiales > Ilumatobacteraceae > UBA3006. Next base: position 7,621 of record JBIHZV010000003.1, read on the forward strand.
GGAATCACCGACATCAAAAACAGAAAGATCATCATTCCGCCGTACTGCAAGCGAAATGGCTTCTCAGGACCACACACTGGCATCCACATCAAGAGTGATGTCACTATCAGCAAAATATGCAGGCTGTAATGCAATGGCCCATTGGACACACTGCGATTCACCACATCAGGAATATGTGCAACCATCACCATTACGTTGAACAACAACCCGGCAACTGGTGCTCGACTGAGAAACTTAATTGCTCGATATCCACGTCCGGAGCCGAACACTGCATCAAACAACCACTTTGGAGTAGCTAGCAACATCAGTGGTGGCACAAAGTACGACAACATCATGTGCTGCAACATGTGCACCGAATACAGATACTCTTCCGCGATGTCGTGCATAGGCCAGTCCGATGCGATCCACATAATCAACGCACCTGCAGTAAAACTCTGAATCTGGCGGCGGGTAACAACAGGTCCGTTGGTAACTACACGTGGACCAATAACTTTGATTGCGTACACATAACTGCCGATAATCGCAATCATCAGCAGCCACACTTCAACGTGGGCCTGAAACCGCCAGGGATCAACCCCTTCTAGCAAGTTAGCCAAAGAATTTGAAGGTAGCCAGCGCGGCACAATACACACCCACGGCCAAAATAAGACCGGTATAGAACAACCAGCTAAACAACTTGTTGTCAAACTTGAGGTGCATGAAGTAACTCACCACCATCACAAACTTGATCACCATCATGATCATTAGCGCCGGCATAAAAAGCCAACCGAAATCGACATAGTACGTAGAAACCTCGAGAGCGGTAATCGCAGCCAAGATCAATGCAATCCGCACGTAACCGGCTGTAGATAGTCCGTGTTCGGTTGCGTGAGAGTCTGTTGTTGCAGTCGTAGTCATGGTTATGCCGGAATCAAATAGATAAGGGTGAAGATGATGATCCACACGATGTCAACAAAGTGCCAATACAGACCGATCATTTCAACGGTTTCTGCACGGCTACCCGGCACCTTGTTGTTCTTGAGCATGCCTCGCAGCGCCAACAACATGATGAGTCCAACGGTTACGTGCACGCCGTGAAACCCTGTGAGCACATAAAAGCTTGAGCTAAAGAGGCTGGTAGAAAAACCCATGCCCTCGTTGTAAAACGCGGTGAATTCGTACACCTGGCCACCAACAAATGTTGCACCCAACAGTGCAGTGATCACAAGCCACAAGTTGGTCGACTTGTCATCTCTCTTGTGTGCAGCAGACACAGCCAGCACCATGGTGAGTGAGCTCATCAGCAACACAAAACTGCTCACCGAAGTGAACGGAATGTCGAATACTTGTGCTGGTCGTGGTCCAGTTCCTACGCGACCGCGATACAACATGTAGGTAGAGATGAGTCCGCCAAACAAGAGACACTCTGTGCCCAAGAACAACCACATCCCCAATTTGACATTGGACAACCCAGTTGACGTATGCGCAGCACCTTCGTGCGTGTCGTGTGCTGTAGCTAAATTATCCAACGTGAACCACATCCTTTGATGTATCGCCCGACGAAGGTGGGTCGAAGTCGGTATCCGGAGCAGTGCTTGGCTCAAGTGCCCAGCCAAATGTGCTGAACAAAATGATGACTCCACCAAAAATCGCTACTGGGATTGAGTAGATAACTCCAATTGCCGTTACGGGCAGACCAAACGCAAGAACAATTGGCCAATACGAAGGCGATGGCATGTGAATGTGCGCATCAGCATTATCTTCAAGCTGCTTCAGCACTTCTTCAGCGGTTGCTATCTGTTGCATTTGACCGTTCGCGTCTTCGGCATACTTGCGATGGAAGAACTCGTCGAGGTGATGCACCGTTGGGATCGAATCGAAGTTGTGTTCTTTTGGTGGGTTGCTTGTCATCCACTCGAGGCTGCGTGCACCCCATGGGTCAAGTGGTGCAACCTTGCCACTGCGTGCGGTGATGAAGACGTTGACGAGGAAGAAGAAAACACCGATCACCAATACGAGTGATCCGATCGAAGCGATGAGGTTCCAAAAAGCGAGATTGAAGAAGCCTTCCCCCGCGCGATTTTCTGTCCACTGGTACATACGACGTGGTTGACCTTGTAGACCGAGAATGTGCATTGGACCAAACGTCATGTTCAAGCCGATCACCATGAACCAGAAGTTCCATGATCCAAGTTTTTCGTTGAGCATCTTGCCAAACATTTTTGGCCACCAGTAGTAGAAGCCGGAGAACAATCCAAGTACTGCTCCACCGAACAAAACATAATGGAAGTGAGCAACGATGTAATACGTGTCGGTTTGCTGAGTGTCGGATGGTGCAACTGAGTGCGTTACACCAGACAAACCGCCGATAGTAAACAGAACGATCAAACCAATTGCAAATTTCATTGCAGTCGTAAACCAAAGCTTGCCGCCCCACAACGTGAGCGTCCAGTTGACAATCTTGACACCCGTAGGTACCGCGATCGCCATTGTTGAAATAGAGAACACTGCAACCGACACTGGGCCGAGGCCCGAAGCGAACATGTGGTGAGCCCAAACTCCCCAACCAACGAAACCAATCGCTGCTCCAGAGAAAACTACGAATGGATAACCAAACAATGGTTTGCGTGAAAATACCGGAAGAACTTCAGAGATAATTCCAAAGCTTGGCAAAATAAGGATGTATACCTCTGGGTGACCGAAGATCCAGAACAAGTGCTGCCACAACAGTGGGTCGGCACCTGCAGCAACATCAAAGAATGTTGCACCAAAGTTGCGTTGAAACGAAAGCAGGAACAATGCGACAGTGATTACTGGAACCGCGAATGCCAGCAAGAACTGCACAACCAAAGACATCCATGTAAAGATCGGCATGCGCATGAGCTTCATGCCAGGTGCACGCATATTGAGCACTGTCACAATCAAGTTGATTGCACCAGCAAGTGACGCAATGCCGGTTATTTGAAGTCCAAGTGCCCAGAAGTCGACACCGTGGCTTGGCGAAAAGATCGGACCAGAGTTTGGCGCATACATAAACCAACCACCGTCAGCTGCGCCACCCAAAAACCACGACAAGTTGATGAATAATCCACCAAAAAGCAAGGCCCAAAAACTAAAAGCATTGATACGCGGGAACGCCACGTCTCGAGCACCAATCTGCAGTGGGATGAAGTAGTTAGCAAAACCTGCAGTCATTGGCATCACAAATAGAAACACCATGGTTGTGGCATGCATTGTGAACATTTGGTTGTAGACGTCGGCATTAAGGATCTTGCCATTTGGAAGAGCAAGTTGTAGACGAATCAAAACAGCTTCAAGACCACCAACCAAAAAGAAAAACATGGCTGTGACCATGTACATGATGCCGAGCTTTTTGTGATCAACAGTAAATACCCACTCGCGCCAGCCCTTTGTGGCAACTGGGCGCTTGAGTGCGCCCATTGCCGAAGATGGAGTTGCAGGTACGACAACCGCGATCGACTGCGTTTCCAATGACACTGGGCGTTCAATGATGGCCATGAGTTTCTCCGATTACTTCAGCGTGAGCAGGTAGGCGACGAGTTTTTCGATATCAGATTCGCTCAAACCGAGGTTTGGCATTCCGCGATATTTGCCACCAGTTTCAGTAAGTTGCGCTGGATTGGCGTACATCGGTTTTACCCCTGGGGCGTTGCGCAACCAGCCACGTAAATCAGTTTGATTGAGGCATGGCTCACTAACACCTGCAAGGTACTTTGCACCGAATGAGGCTGACTCGGACTTCCAAACATCTGTCCGACACTCTGGTGTGAGCAAGTCAAACATTGCGCCAGCAAAAGTATTGCGGCTCATGAGATGCGAAAGGTTTGGTGCTGCACCCGACCACACGTTTTCATCTGGCGCTGCAATTACTGGTGTGCCATCTTCGCGAGTAAGACCGTTGACTTGGTGGCAACGTGTGCACTGGTTAAGAAACACGGTCTCGCCCTCTTTTGCGAGTGTGTTCTCGACGGGTGCCGCATACGGCTTGAGTTCATTGGCAACCCACTTCGCAAAGTCTTCTTTGCTTAAAGCAACTGCTTCCATGCGCATGTTTGCATGTGACAAGCCACAAAACTCGGTGCATTGACCCGCATAAATACCAGGCTCATCAGCCTCGATGCGGTTGAGAGTAATTCGACCAGGCACTGCATCGCGCTTGCCGTTAAGAGCAGGAATCCAATATGAGTGGATGACGTCGCGGCTTGTTTCGCGCAGCAACACTTTGGTGCCAACCGGAATAACAAGCTGGCCAGAAGTGATGATTGGCTGTGTAATGCCGTAGTCGTTATTGGCTGGGTAGTCATACTCCCACCACCACTGTTGACCGGTCACGTTGATGATCATCTCCGTGTCACTCGTCTTGTTCAGATCAAATACGGTGCGGAATGTAAATACACCAACTACGGCCAAAATAAGTGCTGGGATAATGGTCAACGTGATTTCTAGCGCAGGATTTCCGTGGCTCTGTTTCGGAATCGGCTGACCTTTATCACGAAACTTGATCATGCTGTAAACAACGGCGGCGGCAACGATCAACCCGATGATTCCAGCAACGGCAAAAACTGGTTTCTGCAAACTGTCAATCTTTTGTGCGTTAGGACCCTTTGGCACCCATGTATCTTGCGGTGCATTAGACGCACAGCTCGCAAGAAAAACCGTTCCTGCAGTACCGAGAATTATTGGCTTAATTCGACTAATCACTCGACCAAGCATATTGACCTGAGGCGCAGCATCAGAAGCGTTCTTGATGTGGTTCACGGCACTACCACCGCAATACTTTGACCTTCAAGGCCTGGAACAGACAAGGTGTACGGCTCGCCACTTGCTGCTGGCTTATTGATGGTGAGAGTCAACCATTGCTCGGCGCCCTCAGAAATCAGCTGAGTGCAGGTGACCACGTCTTCCATCACTCCATCAGTAACTTTTATTTTGCCCAGGTGTGCGCTCAGTCTAAATTCGCCTGCATCTTTGTTGCGGAAAATGATGTTGGATGGGTTGGATCGCCTCACCGTGATCGAATCTTGCAATCCTTCAATTCCTTGCACTTGTGCAGTGAGCTTGCCATCAAGCAATTCGATTGTTGCATCTGCGCCGCTCGTGGCAGAAATAGTTTCTGACACACCTTTATCAAAATGGTCGGATTTCTCTTCGCCACATTCTTGGTGCGCATAGTGATCTTCTTCTGCAGCAACAACCAAGTCCTCGCGCAAACCAAAGCCCATGCTTGCGATGCCAGCTCCAACTAGCCCAACTGCTGCAAGCACTGCAATTGTTTGAACAATGCTCTTTTTCAGTTGAGGTCGGACACTGATGAGTAGCCCAACTAACGAGATGGCAGAAGCGGCCACAATAAATATGATCGCTCCAGCGTCCTTGCTTATTGCCAACATCACTCGGGAGAACAAAAAGATAATCACAGCAACACCAATGGCAGCCAAGACTGGATACTCGATCGGACTCAGTATTCGCTCACGAATACTCGCGTTGTATGCAGCGTCTGCCGAGCTTCGCTCGCTCCAAGCCTGCACAGTCCACTCGACCAACGTGGCGAGTATTGCGACGATTCCAAAAATAAATACGACTGGGGTTGTGATGGTGCCGACTAATACGAGTGCAAAACCTGCTGCACCAATAAGTGGCCACATGCTTGGTGTAGGTGTGTCGAGTGTTGCGGCAGAAGTTTGATCTTCCGTGGCATGACCATCGCGAGTGAACAACGTAATACCAGTGAGCAGGCTTGTCGCGGCCAAGAGACCGATCAGCGCAACAGCACCCAGTGCAGATGGATGAACCAACAGCATGAACAACGCAAGTGACAATGCACTCAATCCAGTGATTGCGATGAGGTATTTGGATCCGGGAGTAAACATTGCTCGTACCTACTTCTGCACGTACACGACGAACCACAGTGCAACAAACACCACGGTGAGGAAATACCAATACAGCGCATGCGCGCTCATCACGCTTGAGTCACCGAGGCGACCGGCAACTGCTCTAAACATTGTGACAATTGAAAACGCAACGCCAGTTACGAGCAATGCAAACATTGTTCCTGTGACGGCATAAAACATTGTTTGGTAAGGGCCGTCAGTAAGTCCCATTCCCATTTGCAAGTACACAGCAACCTGTGCATTGATTGCAGCAATACCAATAAATGCAGTGACTGCAAGTGCCATCGTTGCGTGCGACGAATCGTTGCGACGTGTCGAATAGACGGCCCACTGTGCCATCACGCAGGCAATGACCATCGTGAACGCCATTGTGTTCGTAGCAACTTCAGGAATCTTGATGTCAGATGGAAGCCAATCGTGGATCATCTTGCCACGAGCAGATTCTCGCAATGGAGATGCGTCACGAAACTTGAACCACATACCCAACATGCCAAACATCAGCATTGTTCCCGCTGCAGCAACTGCACTGGTTGCAACCAATATTGAGCTACGTGGTGCTGGGCGTGCTCCACCTGGTAGTGCGTGTGAAGTTGTTGTGCTCATTGATCGCTCCATACATCTGCGCTCACTGCTTCGCCACTGCTCAACGACTTGATTGATACGGCTATTGCGCTTAATAGGCAGAGCGCCATCAACACATGCCCTACAGAGACAACGGCGTTGAACAATGTTTGCGGACCTGAGTAATCGAAATCACTCACCACACCAGCGACCTGATCTTTCGCAAAGTAATACGGTGCTGCAGCAAGAATTGTTGCAAAAAGTCCGAGCGCGCCGATTCCAATCACTGAAGAATCTGGAATCTTTCGTCCCCACAATGCAGGACCAAAGTATGAAATGGCGCCCCAAGCACACAGCATTGCTCCGTAGGCAATGTAAGTAACTGCGGCTTCTTCAAACACACTTCCGGTGAGCTTCGCCGATTCGATCTTCTGTACAGCGTTTCCGGCCATACCCACAACAATCATGCCGACGCCCAAAAATGTTGGTACGAGTGGCGCAATCAATCGTGTTGATCCTTTTTGAATTGCCAACAATGAAAGCAGGGTGACGATCACGACGCCCAAGACAGGCAGCAAGTTAAACCATGCAAACGGAATCAAACTCTTTACCTTGTCGCTCAATGAGCCACCCCACACAAACACGTGGGATGTTTGTGTCACGGTGCCGAACATGGCGGTTGAAACAAGTCCTACACCGACCAACATCGCACCACGCAATGGTTGGCGAATTCGTGCGGCAACCGGTGCCAACTCGGCGAGCAAACCAATTGCCGGGATGACATAAAGGAATGTTTGAGGCTGACTAAAACCCCAACCGAGCCACGTGTCAATTCCTTCGTTGCCTCCAAAAACCAAACGTCCATAGTGATGATCAACTGCGACATAAATGAGCGAGCCGAGCAAAACGGGCAAGGTCAAGACAATAGAAACTGCAGCTACAAAAACCGACCAAGAAAACATTGGAATCTCGAGCAACGAGAGCCCCGAGCGGCGTGATGTCAAAACTGTTGTGAGAAGAGATATTGACGCAGCGATTACACCAATTAAACCGACTCCAACGCCCATCAAATACAGATCAACCATTTGTGCGTCTCCACCACCGGGACCACCATTGGCGATGATTGAAGCAATTACGAGTCCACTAGCGATTAGCCATGCATAAAAACCAAACATTGCAAGACGTGCAAAACTAAGCGACTTCGAACCAACCTGTGTTGGAACTACAGCAATGCCGAAGCCGAGGGCGAGGGGCAATAAAACACCGAAAGTTGCCCCAGTGCGAAGCATTGCAAAAAGCTGGGTAACGCTATTCGAATTAAAGATTGCCGTATCAGGAGCAATGCGCTCAATGCCAAGTGCGATTCCGACGCCAACGATGTTCAACATCCAGATTGCACTGGCACCCACAAAAAGGCGACCGATTTTTTTGTGATCGGTTGTGGTTATCCAATTAGCCACAGTGCCCAGGGCACTAGATGTGGAGGCATGACCTGCAGTGGCAGTGGAATTGACCGTACTCATAACTAGAACAGACTAACAATGACTAGGCCGCGTGCCCGAACTTCTTCTGGCACTGAGCACTAATTCACGAGCACGTCTGCGGTCAATGCCATAAACAACACCGAGACATAGGTAATTGAAAACGAGAACAACCGCATTGAACGGGATTCGGATGGGTCACGGCCCAATCGAATTGATCCGAGGATAAACAGGGTTCCAAATAGCAACGCTGTAATTCCATATATATAGCCAAGATTGGCGACAGGAACCAAGACAAGCGAAGTGGCCGTCAGGATCACCGAATAGACGATCATCGAACGAACCGTCTCTCGCATTGTTGCAACTACTGGCAACATAGGCACGCCGGCGGCCCGATAGTCGTCGGAGTGCCGAATTGCCAAGGCCCAAAAATGCGGTGGTGTCCACAGGAAGATGACTAAAAATAAAATCACTGGCGCCCAACCCAGCGAGTTTTGCACTGCGGCCCAGCCAACCAAAACTGGGACTGCACCGGCGGCACCGCCAATGACGATGTTTTGTTTGCTCGTGCGCTTCAGCCACAACGAGTAGATACAGACATAAAACATCGTTGCGCTGAGTGCCAACAGTGCCGAAAGTAAGTTTGCGCCACTCCACAACACAGCAAACGCAGCAATTTCAAGAAGGACCGCAAATATAAGAGCATTTTGAGGACGTATATCGCCTGTAACTAATGGACGACCTTGCGTACGCACCATCAATGCATCAATATCGCGATCGATATACATATTGATTGCATTTGCTCCGCCAGCAGCGAGTGACCCGCCGAGCAAAGTAATGGCCATCAGGCTGACAGACGGCCACTTGCCTGCTGCGAGCACCATGGTTGGGATTGTTGTGACCAGCAGTAATTCGATAATCCGCGGTTTCGTCAATGCGACGTATGAACCGAATTTTGAGCGCGGCTTTTTGCTTGCGTCACGCCGTTTTCCATCACTGTGCCCAAATATGCGAGAACTGATCCGTGAAGGAACGATTGGTTGAACGCCTAATGCCACGCGACAAGGCTACGCCAAGGTCGTTCGGCTACGGCACACTAGAAGTGTGAACAATTCGGAGGTTGGACCGACAACCGTCAAAGAACCGGACGTCGATAGTGCCGTTGACACGGATCGTCCGTGGATCGTGCTCGTTTGGAATGACCCCATCAATTTGATGTCGTATGTCACTCTCGTGTTGCAGAAACTTTTTGGCTACAGCCTTGAAAAAGCAACTGCACTGATGTTGGACGTGCACCACAAAGGTCGTGCCGTTGTTTCCAATGGCACGCGCGAGCGGGCCGAGCTCGATGTCTACCGCCTGCACGAACATGGGCTGTGGGCAACAATGCAACGCGAAGACGCATAAATGGCTCGCAAACACAAAGGTCCGATTCGGCCTCTCGGAAAAGGCGAGTACTCAATGCATCTTGAGCTCCAAGACAAAGAAGCATTGATCGGGTTGCTCGATCAACTGCGCGACAGTTTGATGAACGGTTCGACGGACGAAAACTTAAAACGCCTCTTCCCTACTGCGTACCACCAAGACCCAAAACACGATGAGGAGTACCAGCGTCTCATGCGCGACGATCTGCTGGCTTCTCGATTGCAGTCACTCGGCACCGCAACATCGGTGTTGTCACGAGAGTCTGTTGACGACACGACAGTGCTGACAGCACAAGAGTTGGACGAGTTCGCGCGTTCGATAAATAACTTGCGCCTCGTCATCGGCACTGTGCTCGATATTGACGAGTCGGAGATCGATGTAGACCTGGACGAGGATGACCCAAACGACCAACGCCTTGTGTTGTATGGATACCTTGGCTGGTTGCTGGATTGGGCCGTGACTGCCCAATTAGATGAATACTCATGACAGCTGATAGCCACGGGGGAAATAGGGAGAGCCAGTGATAGATTTCTAATGCTCTTCCAACAGATAGTTCGTCCATGCCCCCATCGTCTAGTGGCCTAGGACACCACCCTTTCAAGGTGGCGGCACGGGTTCGAATCCCGTTGGGGGTGCGATAGTCAGGTAATACAGCAAGTCGTAATACAGCAAGAAGTAGTACAGCAGGCCATTTATAAGCAGCTCACTGATTTATCAGTTGGTTGTAAACATTTGGTCCCGTGGTGAAGTTGGAGTTCACGCCGCCCTGTCAAGGCGGAGGTCGCGGGTTCGAGTCCCGTCGGGACCGCTGGGGAGTGCTTGCACTCTTCAAGGTCGGGTAGCTCAGTAGGCAGAGCATGCGCCTGAAAAGCGCAGGGTCACCGGATCGACGCCGGTCCCGACCACAATTGATTACTGCACGTGAAGTGAATACCGCACAAGCTCGTTATGAGTTTGCTGCGGGAATAATGCGCTCCAATGTTTCTTGTGAAAAAGTGGCTACGTGCGTTCCATCTTGAGCAAATACAAATCCCTGTGTAAGGCCTCGCCCACCGCCAAACGACAAACACGACGTTTCGTACAGATGCCACTGATCGGCGCGCACTGGGCGATGGAACCAAACGGTGTGATCCAAACTCGCCCCAATTTCTTGACCATCTGCCGCTGCTTTCGACAATTGGGGGATTGCTAGGACAACACTTTCGTGGGGCAAGTCATCTGACAAGTACGCAAGTGCGCATTGATTCAATAATTCGTCATCACCGAGCGAGTCTGTAACACGAAACCAAGCAGCTGTGCGGCCTGCGCCTTCACGAAAAATTCCCGTTAGTGCAGACTCTGGCAACACTCTGCGATTGAAAGACGTGCTCCACGACGTTTCTTCAATTTCATCGGGTTGCATGATGTCGTGTTGATGAACAATATTTGAAACATCTGGCGAATGCTCAAGTTTTTGAAACGATGCTTCCAGGTTGAGAATTGCCCCATTGTCTTGACGCGCCACAACCCGTCTGGTACAAAAACTCTTTCCATCACGAATGCGTTCTACCTCATAGCGAACAGGCTCAGCGTTTACTCCTCGACGAATAAAGTACGCACGGACCGAGTGCGGCAACATGCCGTCTTCGCTGGTGAATGCTGCAGCACGCAATGCTTGAGCAAAGACGTGTCCGCCATAGAGACGTCCCCAAGGGTATTCAATGCCCTTCCCCACATACACATCCCCGTTGTGGGGTGTGAGGTCAAACAGTTCGTGCAGACTCACGACCCAAAATCAAATCCGAGATCGGTTGCTCTCAACATCGGCTCATAGCTAATACCGGCTTCTTGTGCCATCTGCGCACAAGTTCCTCCGCGATCAACGATCACCGTAATAAATTGTGGAATTGCACCGAATGCACGCACGGCATCAACTGCTTCAAAAATTGAGAGGCCCCGCGTCACCGTGTCTTCAACGATTGCAACCTTGTCGCCGGGTTGTAATGCACCAGCAATTCTGCCGGTCACTCCGTGATCTTTGGCTTCTTTGCGCACACTGAAACTGCGCAACTGTCGTCCTTGTGTTGCGGCGACTGCGGCGATGCCATATGCAACTGGGTCGGCGCCCATCGTTAGCCCGCCTATTGCGGTAATTTCGTTTGGTAGCAAACTTAAGGCAACTTCGGCAACCAACAAGATGCCGTCTGCACGACACGCAGTTTGCTTGGTGTCAAGAAACCACTTACTCGTGCGACCAGACTTGAGTGTGAAGTCACCCGTCTTGAGCGAATGTTGCAAAACATGTTCGCGAAGTGCTTCGCGTGCAGCATCGAGGCTTGGCAATGGGCTCATCGGGCAAGACCGTGTGTCGCATCAATTGCCGAGTGGGCATGACGAACCGCACGGTCAATATCAAATGCTTGGTCTAATTGCAATGAACTTAATGTGACGCGCTTATCTGCAATCAATACGTCTCGAAATGATTTACGCTCACGCCACGAAATTGCTGCATCTTCTTGAACAATTCGATACGCATCGTCTCGCGATAGGCCTGAGTCAACAAGTGCGAGTAACACTGGTTGAGAAAACACCACACCAAAACTGCTGTCGAGGTTTTCTTTCATTCTCTCCGTGTCAACTTCGAGCCCGCTGATTAATCGGGTGAGACGCTTAATCATGTAATAAACGAGAATCGACGAATCAGGCAACACAATTCGTTCAGCCGATGAATGCGAAATGTCTCGTTCGTGCCAGAGCGCAACGTTTTGCAAACCGGACTGCAAGTTTCCACGGAGCACCCGTGACAGGCCAGTCAGGGTCTCTGCCGAAATCGGATTGCGCTTATGCGGCATTGCAGAACTGCCTTTTTGGCCTGGCTTAAAACCTTCGCGGACTTCGCTCACTTCAGTGCGTTGCAAGTGACGCAACTCAACTGCCACTGCCTCAATGCTGGTGCCAATAGATGTGCACGCCCACAAATATTCTGCATGTCTGTCTCTTGCGATCACTTGCGTTGCGGGCACAGGAAACAACCCCAGCGATTTTCCAACATGCGCTTCAATTGCTGGATCAATATTTGAGTAGGTGCCGACTGCCCCCGACAACTTGCATACTGCAATGTTGTTTCGTGCAGCAGTCATGCGCTGACGATCGCGATCCAGTTGCAGTGCCCATAGCGCAACCTTTGCCCCAAACGTTGTTGGCTCGGCATGAATACCGTGAGTTCTGCCGATCATTGGTGTGTTGCGATGCGCCTCTGCAAGTTTGACCACAGCTGTAATCAAGTCGTTGAGGGCTGCAAGCGTTGCATCGCTTGCATCTTTAAGCATCCAGCACCAAGCAGTATCAACCACATCAGTTGAAGTAAGACCGTGATGAATCCATGCACCTGCCGGCATACCAATGCGTTGTTGCACGACATCGACAAAAGCTGCAACATCATGATCGGTTACTTTTTCACGCTCTGCGACATCTGCAACAAACGCTGCGTCCACTTTGGGTGCACGCGCACGACATTCTTTAGCATCGGAATTTGGCACAACTCCCAACTGTGATTGAGCCTCAGTAGCGAGCAGCTCAATTTCAAGATAACGAGCAAACCGTGACTCGTCCGAAAATATATCTGCGATCTCTGGTAGCGAGTAGCGATCAATCATCAGCGAATCACGCAATCGTCACGTTCGGGACCAACACCGATCATGGTGACTGGCACGCCAACATGTCGTTCGACTGTTTCTACAAACGTGCGGGCTGCAAGAGGCATCGATTCAAAGGTACGGCATTCGCGCAGGTTTGTTTTCCAACCCTCGAGCTCCACATATTCAGCCTCAACTCGACCTAGTAACTCGATGTCATCAGGGTATCCAGCAATTTTTTTGCCGTTGAGTGTGTAGCCAACACCCAACTGAATCGTGTCAAATGTGTCGAGTACATCCAGTTTGGTGAGAGCAAGCTCGGTGAGTGAATTGAGGCGAACCGCATGGCGCAGCATGACCAAGTCGAGCCAGCCCGGTCGGCGGCGACGTCCTGTAACGGTTCCAAATTCATGACCGATATCGACAATGGCATCGCCAAGCGCTCCATGCAGTTCCGTTGGATATGGACCAGCACCAACCCGAGTGGTGTATGCCTTTGCAATACCAACAACTCGCGTGATGTAGCGCGGCCCAATGCCAGTGCCTGCACACGCTCCACCTGCAGTTGGATTCGATGATGTCACGAATGGATACGTTCCGTGATCGATGTCAAGAAATGTTGCTTGAGCACCTTCAAGAAGCACACTCTTGTTCTCTTCAATTGCATCGTGCAACATGTCAACAGTGTTGGCAATATACGGAACAAGTCGTTTACCAAGCACAACAAATCGTGCGACTACTTCTTCAATATCAAACGACTCACCGCCAACAGACTTGAGCATTGCAAGGGCCGCTGTTGCGCGATCGCGCACCAAATTCTCGAAACGATTCAGGTCACGCACATCTCCTGCACGAATACCTACTCGCAATGCTTTGTCGGCGTATGCAGGCCCAATTCCTTTGAGAGTTGTGCCGATCTTTGCGTCGCCACGACCATTTTCGGCAACAGCATCGAAAGCCTGGTGCCAAGGAAAAATAAGTTGAGCGAGGCTTGAAACCTTGAGCCGCGCGCACGACACACCACGACCTTCTAATACATCAATTTCGTTGAACAATGTCGGCATGTCGACAACGACTCCGTTACCAATTACGGGAGTGACGTGTTCGTACAAGACTCCGCTCGGAACAAGTTGCAGTGCGTAGCGCTGATCGCCCACGACAACGGTATGGCCAGCGTTGTGTCCGCCCTGATAGCGAACTACATGTGAGTGAGTGCCTGCCAAAAGGTCAATGATTTTGGCCTTGCCTTCATCACCCCATTGGGTACCAACGACAACTGCGACAGGCATGCAACGCTCCTACTTAAATTGTGGGGAACGTAAGAAGAGTCTAGTGCCAAACGCGTTAATGCCGACTAGTCAACCATCGAATTATGCGCCAGGATGACAAACTCTTCTCCGTCGACATCAACCGTAATCCCCCCACCATCTGCAACCTTGCCCTCCAAGATGAGTATTGCCGCTGGGTCGGCAATTGTTTTCTGAATGAGCCTCTTCAGTGGCCGAGCCCCAAAGTCTGAGTCGTATCCACGTTCGGCTAAAAGTCTTCGTGCGGATGGAGTAACCGCAAGTGCGATTCTTCTATCTGACATACGATTCGTCAATAATTGCAACTGAATATCAACAATTGCACCAAGATCTTCCATGGTGAGACTACGGAATCGGACTATCTCGTCAATTCGATTAACAAACTCGGGTTTAAAAAAATCAATTGGCTCGCCAGGCAAATTGCTCGTCATGATTAACACTGCATTGGTGAAATCAACCGTGCGACCTTGACCATCAGTCAATCGACCATCATCAAGCACCTGTAGCAGCACATTGAATACGTCGGGGTGAGCTTTCTCAATTTCGTCCAACAGTACAACTCCATATGGCCTGCGGCGAACAGCTTCGGTGAGTTGCCCGCCCTCGTCGTAACCCACGTAGCCGGGAGGTGCGCCTATCAGCCGGCTTACAGAGAACTTTTCCATATATTCGGCCATATCTATACGGACCATTGCCTGCTCATCATCAAAAAGGTATTCGGCCAATGCACGGGCAAGTTCTGTTTTGCCAACACCAGTTGGTCCAAGAAACATAAACGAACCAATTGGTCGATGCGGGTCGGACAATCCAGCACGACTGCGACGAATTGCGTTAGCAGTTGCTCGCACTGCAGCTTCTTGGCCAATCACACGTTTGTGCAAGTGGGACTCGAGGAGAACCAGTTTCTGCATCTCGCCTTCTAGCAACCGTGTAACTGGCACTCCCGTCCACTTGGATACGACCTCCGCTATGTCTTCTGCATCAACTTCCTCTTTCAACATTCGTTTGGAAATTTGCAGTGTGTTGAGCTGTTCGGTCGCCTCATTGATTCGACGTTCAAGTTCAGGAATACGCCCGTACCGAATCTCTGCAGCCTTTTCAAGGTCGCTCTCGCGCTCGACTTGAAGCCGCAATGTCTCAAGCTCCTCTTTCAGGGACCGTATGGCGTTAATGGCTTGCCGCTCTGACTCCCAATGAAGCTTCATTGTTGCAGACTGATTCTGAAGATCGCCAAGTTCCGTGTTGAGTATCCCAAGACGTTCTTTGGATTCGTTATCTCTTTCCTTTTCGAGCGCTACGCGCTCAATTTCTAGTTGCAGTATGCGTCGATCTACAACGTCGATCTCTGTAGGTAGTGAGTCGATTTCAATTCGTAGTTTGCTCGCAGCCTCATCCATTAAATCAATTGCCTTGTCGGGCAGAAATCGATTAGTGAGATATCGGTTTGACAAAACTGCAGCACTAACAAGCGCCCCATCCTGAATGCGCACTCCATGGTGAACTTCATAACGCTCTTTGAGTCCACGCAAGATTGCAATAGTGGCCTCTACCGATGGTTCGCCAACATAAACCTGTTGAAAACGTCGCTCAAGTGCCGAATCTTTCTCGACATATTTTCGATACTCGTCAAGTGTTGTAGCACCGATCATGCGAAGTTCGCCTCTTGCAAGCATGGGTTTGATCATGTTGCTCGCATCCATCGCACCTTCCGCCCCGCCTGCACCAACGAGAGTGTGGATTTCATCGACGAATGTAATGACGTCGCCCTGTGCGTCGATGATTTCTTTCAGCACTGCCTTAAGGCGCTCCTCAAATTCACCCCGAAACTTTGCTCCAGCCAACATCGCTCCAATATCCAGCGATACAAGCCGCTTATTTTTGAGTCCTTCGGGTACATCTCCACTTGCGATTCGACGCGCCAAACCTTCAACGATTGCTGTCTTGCCGACTCCTGGTTCACCAATGAGGACTGGATTGTTCTTTGTACGACGAGACAGAACTTGAATAACTCGACGAATTTCTTCATCGCGACCGATTACTGGATCAATCTTTCCTTCGTGCGCACGTGCAGTGAGATCTTGACCATATTTGTCAAGCGCCTGAAACTGTTCTTCGGGATTTTCGGAAGTTACACGATGTGAGCCTCGGATATCGCGCAGTGCTTGCAGCATTTCATCTGCGCCAATTCCGATCCTTTTGCTCAGTGCGAGCACTAAATGCTCAGCTGACAGAAAATCATCGCGCAAATCCTTTCGAAATTTATCAGCTTCATCCAAAATATTCGATAGTTCGCGATCCATTCTTGGTTCACTTCCACCAACTGCGCGCGGCAATTTATTCACTGCTTCATCTGCTCGGTCACGCAACATCGTTGTCGCAACACCCAATTTTGCTAAAAACATTGGCACGATGGTGTCGTTCTGCCTTGTCAGTGCGGCCATCACATGATCTGCCGTCAACTCAGGGTTGTTATTTGTTTTTGCTGACTGCAAAGCTGCCGTAATCACTTCAGCGGTCTTTGTGGTCAACTTCTTTGGATCAAATGCCATTACTCAGCTCCCTTTTCGGAAAATGCTTGGTCTTGCACCGAATACTGTTACTGCCTGGCGTAGCGGCACCAACTCAAAACGGCCACTGCGCTCAACGACCGACACGGCAACAGCCAGTTCACGTTGCAACTGCGCTACTTCGGCCTGCAATTGTGCAACATGTGCTTCGAGTGCAAGAACTTGGCGAATGCCCTCTAAGTTCATGCCTGCTTCTGCCAATTCGCTTATGCGCAACAATCGTTGGATGTCGGCGTTGCTGTAGCGCCTGTTTCCACCCGTTGTGCGGGCGGGTTGCAACAACCCACGGCGCTCATAAATGCGCAATGTTTGTGGATGCACACCCGCAAGTTCGGCTGCAACCGAAATCACGTATACGGCATGTAATTCGTGTCCCATTGGCTAACCCCTTTTCCTGGCTGATGCTGCTTGCAATATTGACTCTCGTACAGACTCAGTCGTCGCGGCAGCGAAATCAGTTACTGCTTGTTGCTGTTGGTCGTTCATTTCCGTTGGCACTTTTACATCCACCGTGACGATCAAGTCGCCGGTTGATTTTGCTGTAGTTATTCCTTTGCCCTTAATACGGTGACGTGAACCAGATTGTGTTCCGGGCTTGAGTCTCAACTTGACGAGTGAACCGTCAAGTGTTGGGACATCAATGTCGGCACCGAGTGCGGCTTCTGAAAATGTGATGGGGAGTTGGAGGGTGAGATGCAGTGCATCACGTCCAAACACTGCATGCGGTGTAACTCGACACGACACGATCAGGTCGCCTGCAGGCCCACCATTGCGCCCCGGCCCACCTCTTCCTTTGAGGCGAATGCGTTGTGCGTCATCTACTCCGCCAGGAATGCGAACGTTTACTTCGCGTGCGCGCATTTCGACTCCAGTGCCTCGACATCCAATGCAGGGAGCTTCAATGACAACTGTTCGACCATTACATCTTGGGCACGGTGACGAAAACGCAAAAGGGCCTTGGTTGTCTTCAACTACTCCGCGACCACGACACTGTGGGCATTGCTTCGGCGATGTGCCAGCACGTGCTCCACTGCCACTGCACGACGAACACTCGGCTTCAGAAGTGAGATGCAGGGTTGTAGTTAAACCGTGGGCAGCATCGGTGAAGTCAAGTGTGAGTGCTGCTTCAATTTCTGCACCTCGTTGCGGACCAACACCGTTGTTGTTGCGGCGGCGGCCACCACCAAACATTTGGCCGAGCAAGTCACTCATGCCACCTGCGCCCATGTTGCTGTCGTCGAACCGGAACGAACCAGGAGAATGGCTGCTCTGGCCACCATGGCCAAACGATGACGGACCCACGCGACGAACTTCGTCGTATTCTTTGCGTGTCTCGTCGGTGCCAAGCACGTCGTAGGCCGCTGCTATTTCTTTAAACCGCTCTTCGGCTGATGCGTTATTAGGGTTTGCATCGGGGTGAAACTTGCGCGCAAGTTTGCGATATTCCTTCGTGATCTCTTTTGCTGTTGCGGTTTTAGATACGCCTAGCGTCGCGTAGTAGTCCTTCTCAAACCACTCGCGTTGCATGATTAACCCTTGACCTTGACCATTGCCGCTCTGAGCACGCGACCTTTCCATCGATAACCAGTGCGCAATACTTCAACAACCATCGGTTCGGTGGCGGGATCTGCAGGGTCGCCTTCCTCGTGCATCACTGCCTCTGCAAGTGATGGATCAAAGGGTTTGCCTGCCAAGTCGAGTGCCTCCAGACCATGCTTTTGCACAGCGCTGAATAGCGAACTCCACACTTGCTCAACACCGGTAACACCGTGGCTCACTGCGGCCTCGCACGCGTCAAGCACGGGCAACAACGACTCGACGATGCGACCAGTTGAACGATCTACTTCGTCGGCGAGTTGTGTAGCAGCGCGCTTGCGATAATTTTCGAAGTCAGCCTGAACGCGAAGCGCAATGTCTTTGAACTCATCGCGTTCTTTTACAACTTCAATGATGTTGAGTTCGGCAAAAGCCGACTCGAGATCTTGCACCATCTCGTTATCGTGTTCTGGTTCATTTTCTGGATTGTCGGTCATGACAAATTATCGATTCCGAATTACTTCTCGTCAGCAGTATCAGCATCAACGATTTCGGCATCAACTATTTCTGCATCAACAATGTCGTCATCGTTTGCGCCAGTTGCACCCTGGCCACTAGCCGACGTGCCCGCTGCATTTGTGTCGCGTGCTGCTGACTCATACAACTTCTGGCTGAATGCTTGGCTTGCGGTCATCAACTTTTCAGTTGCTGCCTTAATTGCCGCATTGTCGGAACCCTGCAACAAAGTTTTTAGCTCTGCCATTGGACCTTCAACTGCTGTGCGCTCTTCTTCGGTTACCTTTTCGCCTTGCTCGCGCAAAACTTTTTCGGTTTGATAAACGAGTGAGTCGGCGTTGTTACGAATTTCTGCTTCCTCGCGACGAGCCTTGTCTTCTTCGGCATGCTCTTCAGCATCTTTCACCATCTTGGCAATGTCGTCTTTTGCCAACGACGACTGACCGGTGATGGTCATCGACTGCTCTTTGCTTGTCGCGCGATCTTTTGCCGAAACATGCACGATGCCGTTGGCATCGATATCAAATGTCACTTCAATCTGTGGGACACCGCGCGGTGCAGGTGGCAAGTCGACAAGCTGAAATTTGCCGAGTGTCTTGTTGTAGCTGGCCATCTCGCGCTCGCCTTGCAACACATGAATTTCTACCGATGGTTGCATGTCGTCGGCTGTTGTAAACACTTCGGTGCGACGAGTTGGAATGGTTGTATTGCGCTCGATGAGTTTGGTCATCACACCACCCTTGGTTTCGATACCGAGCGAAAGTGGAGTCACGTCGAGCAACAAGACGTCTTTAACGTCGCCGCGCAATACGCCAGCCTGCACTGCTGCACCAATGGCAACAACTTCGTCTGGGTTTACTGTGCGGTTCGGTTCTTTGCCGGTCAAGCTCTGCACAAGATCTTGCACTGCTGGCATGCGGGTTGAACCGCCCACCAAGATGACGTGGTGAATTTGGCCTTTTGACAAACCTGCATCAGTGATTGCTTGCTCAAATGGCTTGCGGCAACGCTCCAGCAAATCGGCTGTCAATTCCTGAAACTTTGCGCGAGTCAGTGACTCGTCCATGTGCAACGGACCAGCAGCGGTTGCTGTGATAAATGGCAAGTTGATTTGTGTCTGCTGATTTTGCGACAACTCAATCTTTGCTTTTTCGGCAGCTTCCTTGAGGCGTTGTGTTGCCATGCGATCAACAGCCAAGTCGACTCCGTGTGCTGCCTTAAATTGCTGCACCATCCAGTCGATCACTCGTTGGTCCCAGTCGTCACCGCCAAGGCGGGTGTCGCCGTGTGTGCTCTTCACTTCAAACACACCGTCACCAATTTCGAGCACGCTGACGTCAAATGTGCCGCCGCCCAAGTCGAACACCAACACAGTCTCGTCTTCGTCACCCTTGTTGAGTCCATACGCAAGTGCAGCTGCAGTTGGTTCGTTGATGATGCGCAACACTTCGAGGCCAGCAATCGCACCAGCTTCTTTTGTTGCAGTTCGTTGCGCGTCATCAAAATATGCAGGAACGGTGATCACGGCTTGCGTGACAGTGTCTCCCAAATATGCTTCGGCATCGCGCTTGAGTTTCATCAATGTGCGCGCGCTGATTTCTTGTGGCGTGTACTTCTTGCCGTCTACATCTTCTGACTTCCAGTTTTCGCCCATGTGACGCTTGATGCTGCGAAACGTACGCTCTGGGTTTGTGATTGCCTGACGCTTGGCGACTTCGCCAACCAACACTTCGCCAGCTTTTGAGAACGCGACGACGGAGGGCGTTGTGCGTGAGCCTTCTGAGTTTGGGATTACTACGGCTTCGCCAGCTTCCAAAACTGCGACAACCGAGTTTGTGGTTCCGAGGTCAATTCCGACTGCTTTTGCCATGATGTCTACTGCTCCTGATTGCTGTGGGGTGATAAGGGGATTTCTTGTATCCACCACGCTAGGGGTGAGTTCAGAACCTCACAACCCACGGATCATAAAAGTTGAGTGTATATCACTCAACATTTGTCACACGGTGGGGAGATGGGCGGCTTTGCAGTAACAGCTAGATGGAATATGGCGCAAAATGGGTGTTTGGCCTACGATTTGGGCATGCCTGGAACGCTGATCGTCCTTCGACACGGGCAAAGCACATGGAATCAGTTGAATCTCTTTACTGGTTGGCACGATGTGCCCCTCACCCCTCAAGGGATAGAGGAGGCCAAGGCAGCCGGGATTACTCTGCGCCAGGCCGGCATGCACTTTGGTGCAGTCCATACAAGTTTTTTGGTGCGAGCCATCGATACCACTCAATTGGTATTGCACGAGATGGGGCAAGACAATCTGGCCGTTGCCAAAACTTGGTTGCTCAACGAGCGTCACTACGGGGCGTTACAAGGACTTGATAAAAAAGCAACCAACGAACTGCATGGCGCGGAGCAGACTTTGATTTGGCGAAGAAGCTTTGACATCGCTCCCCCACCCGCACCACTCGATAGTCCTGAGCATCCTATAAATGAAGCGAAATACCAGGAACTTATTAGTCAAGGACTTGATAAAAATTTGCTCCCCGCAACTGAATGTTTGCAGGATGTGCTCGTGCGTGTGCTGCCGTATTGGAATGATGTCATTCGTCCTCAGTTGCAAGCAGGCACCAACGTGTTGGTGACGGCTCATGGAAATTCGATTCGTGCCCTTGCGATGCACCTCGAACATATTTCGGCCGTTGATATCACCGAGATGAATATCCCCACTGGCGTGCCTCGTCGCTACGAATTTACCGACTCTATGAATGTGAAGTCGGTGGAATACATGGGCGACGCCACCGCTATTGCAGCAGCCGCGGATGCCGTTTCGCGCCAAGCAACTGCTGGATAAATCTCTTCTGGTTCTCTGTCGAAGGCATAAATCCCACTAGCGTGGATTCTTCATGAGCACCACACACGACACCCCAACAGCCCCTGCGGCCGGCGCGAAGCGCATCAAGCCATACCAAATCTCGATCGCGTTTGGAGTTGGCATCGGTGTCTTCACCATGATCTCGGGCATCGTCCCCCAGATCACCGGTTGGGAAGAAGAGTCGCTTGTTCATCGCAAAGTATTCGAGGGAATTCCTGGCGCATTTCAAATTGCGTTCTACACCGTTATTCCAATGCTGCTCATTTGGGGTTCGCTACGTTTTGCCGACCGTATTCGCAACTGGGAGCGCGGTGCGCCAGATCGCCGCAAGACGACTCGCAAAAATTTCAAACAGCGCCTCGCTGACTACCGCGCAGGTGTCTATATGCGCACGCTGTTGCGCGACAGTGCAGCTGGCCTCATGCACTCAATGATGTATTTCGGATTCTTGATCTTGCTCGGCGTCACCACAGTGCTCGAAATTGATCATCAGTTGCCACCAGCACTCAAGTTTTTGCACGGCGACATTTATAAGGCCTACGCCGCGGTTGGCGACTTTGCAGGACTGATGTTTACGGGTGGCGTCGTATGGGCCATTGTGCGTCGCTACGTGCAGCAGCCATATCGAATTCGCATCAAGACCAAACCAGAGCATGCGCTGATTCTTGCAACATTGTTGGCTATTGGTGTGAGCGGCTTTGGTGCAGAGATGTTCCGAATTGCTCAAGGTCAAGCCGCTGGTGTTGACCTTGATTTTGAAAAATGGAGTTTTGTTGGCTACCCACTCGCGCAACTTGTGAACGGTGCATCAGCAAGCACGTTGGCAACTTGGCACCAGGTTTGGTGGGTTACCCACGTTGTGGCTTTCATCGTCTTTCTGGCGATCTTGCCGATCACGATGTTGCGTCACATCTTTACTTCGCCACTCAACATGTATCTCAAAGATCGTGAGCGCCCAAAGGGTGCAATGAAGGCAATGCCAAATCTCACCGAGACTTCACTCGAAACATTCGGCGCGCATGTGATTGAGGATTTCACCTGGAAGCAACTGCTTGATTTGGATGCTTGCACCATGTGCGGTCGTTGCACAAGCGTGTGCCCAGCACACGCGACAGGCAAGCCACTTGACCCGCGCGAAATCGTGCTCAAGAGCGGTGAAGTGATGGCCGCAACTGCCTCGCATGCACCGGGCGGAAAAGTATCGCCACCAATTGGCGTTGACAGTGAAATCACTATTTCGGTCAACTCGTTGTTTGAGCGGATTACCGCAGAAGAAGTATGGGCATGCACAAGTTGCAAGGCTTGCGATGAAATTTGTCCGGTCAACATCGAAATTCTCGACAAGATCCTCGACATGCGTCGTTACTTGTCGCTGATGGAAAGTGACTTCCCCGCCGAATTGGGCAATGCATATCGCGCGATGGAAAACCAAGGAAACCCTTGGGGCATGAACCAAGGTGAGCGCGGCGACTGGGCAAAGGACCTTGATGTTCAAGTGCTTGATCCCGGCGCGGCATTTAACCACGAGTACTTGTACTGGGTTGGTTGTGCTGGCAGTTTCGATGACAAGAACAAGAAAGTCACGCAGTCGATGGCCAAGTTGCTCAAGCGCGCAGGCGTCGATGTTGCAATTCTTGGACCAAGCGAAATGTGCACGGGCGACAGTGCTCGTCGCAGCGGAAATGAATACTTGTTCCAGATGCTGGCAATGCCAAATATCGAGATGCTCAACGGCATGGGCGTGCGCAAGATCATTACGCAGTGTCCACACTGCTTTAACACCCTTGCCAACGAATACCCGCAGTTGGGTGGCACATACGAAGTGATTCACCACTCACAATTGCTTGAGCATTTGATTGACAGTGGCAAGTTGGATGTAAGCAATGCGACTCTCGAAGAGCGCATTACCTATCACGACTCGTGTTACCTCGGACGACACAACGATGTGTACTTGGCACCACGCAACGTTGTCAGCTCAATCAAGGGTGCTGACCTTGTTGAAATGCCACGCAACGGAACTACAGGAATGTGTTGTGGTGCTGGTGGAGCACGCATGTGGATGGAAGAAAACATCGGCACAAAGATCAACGATGAGCGAGCAGCAGAAGCAATTGCAACTGGTGCAAGCCGCGTCGCAACAGCGTGTCCGTTCTGTTACATCATGCTTGATGACGGTGTGAAGGGTGCTGGCAAAGAAGAGAACGAAGTCAAGGTTGCCGACATTGCCATTCACTTGCTGGATGCACTCGAAAACGGTGAACGCATAAACGCTGAGCGGCCCGCGCCACTCGCAGTGCCGATTGCCGGCAACTAACTAGCGAAAGTTTTCGAAGTATCGACTCGGGGTCGGCCCACGCTGACCCTGATATTTAGAGCCTCGTGCACCTTTGCCATACGGATTGTCGGCAGGAGTTGTCATTGTCATGAAACTCACTTGACCAATCTTCATATTTGGATACAACGTGATTGGCAAATTGGCAACGTTCGACAACTCGAGTGTGATGTGGCCATCAAAGCCAGCGTCAATAAACCCGGCAGTTGAATGAATCAGTAAGCCCAGTCGGCCGAGCGAGCTTTTGCCCTCAACGCGTGCGACTAGATCATCAGCAATTGCGACTCGCTCAAGTGTTGAACCCAAAACAAACTCACCTGGGTGCAACATAAACACGCCATCCTGGGGAACCTCTACCAACTCGGTGAGATCGGCAAGATCCTTTTTTACGTCGATGACCGCGGCCGTGTGATTGCGAAACACCCGGAACAGGTTGGATACTTTGACGTCAATCGAGGACGGCTGTAAGCACGACTCGTCGAGTGGGTCGATGATGATTCTTTTCGCGGCAAGGGCCTCGCGGATGCTTTTGTCAGACAGGATCACAACGAAGCACACTATCTAATACGAGCCCCCGAATGCCCAGCCTGTTACCCAACGGGTATTTCAACTTCATTTCGGATTGGTACTCTCTACAACGGTTTCGCGGGTGTAGTTCAGAGGTAGAACATCAGCTTCCCAAGCTGAGAACGCGGGTTCGATTCCCGTCACCCGCTCAACAGACTGACAAGGGCCCAGGCGGCTGCAATGCCACCAACGACCGCCATCGTGATGGTACGGGCAATTGGTGCTCGATCTAGATCTTCACTTGCATCTTTGGGTTTCTTTGTCGCACTCGGTGGCTTCACGATGGCCAGCACATTGCCAACACACATTGCTCCGCCAAGCGCCAGCACTAAATACGCAAGTAAGTCTTCGCCGAGAAACATGCGCTAGTTACGAAGTGCCGCATCAACAACAGGGTCTGAAGCCACGCTCTCAAAGCGGGTATACGTCGAGAGCCATGCAAGTTGTGCAGTGCCCAGTGGTCCGGCACGGTGCTTGGCGACAGTGATTTCGGCACGACCCTTCAAGTTGGGATCTTGGTCATAAATTTCGGGGCGATACAAGAACATCACCACGTCGGCGTCCTGCTCGAGCGCGCCAGACTCGCGCAAGTCGGAAAGTGTTGGGTGCTTGTCGGTGCGTGACTCGAGTTGACGACTCAACTGACTTAAGGCCAACACCGGCACATTGAATTCGCGAGCCAACAACTTGAGTTTTCGGCTGATCTCGCTCACTTCCAATTGGCGGTTCTCTGGTCGACCGTCACCACCCATCAACTGCAAGTAGTCGATCACGATGAGAGAAAGCCCACCGTCACGACTGATGGTGCGGCGTGCTTTTGCGCGAATTTGACCAACCGAAGTGCCTGCACTGTCATCAATGATCAAAGGAATATCGAGTCGACCAACAGCATGGCTGATCTTTGTCCAGTCGTTTGCTGATGGACGACCTGTACGCAATAACGTGCTGTCTACGCGCGCTTCGCTCGACAAAATACGTTGTGCAAGTTCGGCTTTACCCATTTCTAATGAAAAGAAAAGCACGGGCTTCATCAGTGTTTGCGCAGCGTGCACCGCGAGTCCAAGTGCGAACGCGCTCTTACCCATGGCGGGACGAGCTCCGATGATGTTGAGCGTGCCAGGCTGCAAGCCAAGCAACACCTTGTCGAGGTCGGCAATACCTGTTGGCACACCAGTAATGGCGCCTTTGTTGTCAACGAGTGTTTGCAGCTTTTCGATCGCCTGATCGATCAGTACGTTAACTTTTTCTGCGTTATCACCGATGTGGCTCTCGCCAATATCAAAAATCTTGCTCTCTGCATCATCAATTGCTTTGTCAACGTCGTCCGGCTCGTTGAATGCAATCTCGGCAATATCGGATGCTGCGCCAATCAAGCGACGAAGGCGTGCGGTATCGCGCACAATCTTTGCGTAGCGATCGGCACTGGTGATCGCTGGTGTTGCATTTTGCAACGTAAGTAGTGCATCAAGACCACCAATGGTGTCGAGTGTGCCCGCGCGACGGAGTTCTTCTGCAACGGTGACTGCGTCAACTGGTTCACCACCCGTATTAAGCGAACGAATTGCATCAAAAATATGGCGGTGAATTGGTTTGTAAAACTCGTCAGGAAGCACGCCACGTTCGAGTGCAGATGCAACCGCGTCACGTGACAACAACATGGCACCCAACAATGAAGATTCGGCATCGAGGTTGTGCGGCGGCACACGTTGCGTGCTGCGTTGCACTGGTCGTGTGTCGCTGCTTGATTCACCCGCTAATGACATACATCTACCTTGCCCGAACTTGCCTGTTGATCGCTAGGGGCATAACCATGTGACTTAACTGTGGATAACCACATGCAACCCCGCTGAGCGGAGCCATTGCGTCGCGTTACTTGGCTACGACAGAGAGATTGATCACGCCAACAACATCCGCGTACAGTTCGACCGAGACCGCATGGTCTCCGACTGAACGGATCGGTGTGTCGATGGTGATGTTCTTGCGATCAACAGTGATACCTGTTTGATCCAAGAGCGCTGCAGCAATCTCAGTTGTGGAGATCGAACCAAACAAACGACCCTCGGCTCCGGCTTTTGCCTTGACCTTGACTGGTTGTTTGGCCAAGTTGGCCGCTACACCGCGCGCAGCTTCGCGCTCGGTGTTTTCGCGCAAGTCGCGGGAACGGCGCATCACGCCGGCCTGAACAACTTCACCCTCTGAAGCCACGATGGCGAGGCCGTGTGGCAACAAATGGTTGCGCGCATGACCAGCTGAAACGGTGATGATGTCGCCACGGCGACCGACACCTGCAATATCAGAACGAAGCAAAACCTTCATGGCCTATGCCTCCTCAGTGGTAGTTGGGGCTGAAACTTCAACATCAGCTGCTGGTGCGTCTGCGGCATCAATTGCTGCTGCGTACTTATCGACAAATGCTGATTCGTTTGAACCGGCATCAGTATTCGGTGCGCCACGACGTGGACGATCGCTACGTGAGCCACCGTCTTCCTCGCCACGACGAGGTGCTCGCGCTGCGGCAACTCGCTTGGTGTAAGGCAAGAGTGCCATTTCACGTGCGTTCTTGACAGCCAGTGCGACGTCACGTTGTTGCTGAACGGTGTTGCCGTTCATACGACGTGCACGCAACTTGGATCGATCGGACATGAAGCGCTGCAACAAGTTCACATCTTTGTAGTCGATGTATCCAATGTGCTCAGCGTGCAAAACGTTTGGACGCTTCTTGTATTTGCGCATTGCAGCTTTCGCTGCCCTCGCTTTGTTGGTTTTACTTGTCATGTCTTAATTCCCTTTGTGGTTAATGAGTGGTGTGATTAGAACGGTTCTTCGCC